>JAOADJ010000012.1 GCA_026417375.1 Melioribacteraceae bacterium
ATTTCATTTTTTAATTGTATCAATTCATATTTTGTTTTAGAAAATTCTTCTTTAGCCAATGTTAGTGATTGATTTATTTTCAGGAAGTCTTCCTTTAACATGCCTGTTTGTTTCTCTAAATCATTTTTTTCTTTTTGATATGAATTAATTATTCCACTTAAACTTGATAGTTCTCCATTTTTTTGATTTAATATTTCATTCATCTTTTCAATTTCAACTTCTTTTTCTTTTACACTTTCAAAAAGATATTTTGTTTTTTCGTTTAGAGAATAAAATTCATTTTTATTTCTGTTTATAACTTCTGTTAAACTCATTTCGAATTCAGTTCTTACCTTTTCAATTTCATTTCTTTTTTCATACAATGTTTTTAATTCTTCGTTAAATGTTTCAACTTTTTTATTTATTTCATTGAGGTTTTCATTAGCTGCAATTATTTCTTTTTCAAGTTTGTTTTTAGTAGATGATAAATTTTCAACTTCTACATTTAATTTATTTTTAGCTTCAATTAAAATGTTAATATCATTTTCAATTTCATTTTGTTCATTCTTAAGTGTATCTATTCTGAATTTATATTCATCTGCCTGTACTTTTAGAATCTGAACTTCTTCGTTTAAGTTTGTTCTTTTTTCAATGTATTCATCAAATACTTTTTCTTTTTCGTTTAATTGAATAATAAAAGAAGAAATTGATGTTTCAAGATTTGATTTTATTTCTTCGTTTAAATTAATTTTTTCTTCAAGTTGTTTTATAGCAATTAATTTTCTTTGTTCTTCCTGCTTAATTATGTTTAATCTTTCTTCTGCATCTTTTTCTTTTCTTAAAATATCATTTTTAATTTCATCAAAATTTTGATTTTGTTTTTTTATTAACTCCGCAATATGATTTTCCTCTTTTTTGAGTTCACCAATTTTAGTTTCTAATTCTGAAATGAAACTGTTTTTTTCATTAATAATATTATCAAGATTTTCAATTTCTTTTTTCTTTTCTTCAATTTCTTTATGAAAGTTTTCTATTTCCTGTTTTTCAGAATTTAGTTTTTCAATTTCTGATTGCAAATCTAATTTCGTTTGGTTTAGCTTCGACAAATTTTCTTTTAATTCTAAAACTTTAGCTTCCTTTTCTTTAATTTCTTGTGAAAAAGTTGAATTTTCTTTTTTCTTTAACTCAATTGATGAAATTAATTTTTCAAGCTCATTAGCTTTATCATTAATTTTTGCTTCAAGATCCTGCAAACTTTTATGCTTTTGCAAAATTTGGTGTAAAGTATTTTTTAACTCATCATTTTCTTCAACAAGTTTTTCAATTTCACTTTTAGATTTGGATGTAAACAAAGGCATATTTTATTTTTCTCCTAACTGATCAACTTCATGAATTGTGTTTAACGAAATAATATAAAAAGAAACAGCAAAAGCAATTGAAAGCAACAAAGCAACTAAAAATGGAGTACGGTCAATTAGAACAAGAGAAATTGTTATAGTTAAAAATAATGATATTATTGAAATAATTTTTGCCCTCAATGGCATTCCCTTTTTTTCATAAAAATTTTTTATGTGGTTTCCAACATATTTATTTGCCAGCAATTTATCATGAAATTTTTTTGAACTCTTGGAAAAAAAATAAGCTGCAACAATAAAAAAAACTGTACTCGGCATTAATGGTAATATGGCTCCCAAAATACCAAATGCAACAAAAACAAAACCAAGAATTAAAAAAATTTTTTGTTTGTAAATAGTCAATTAAACTTCCTCATAAATTTTTTCAAGATAATCTCTGTATAATGATTTTGGTATCGAATCAATAACATTACGAAATTGATATTTATCTATAAATCCTTTTGCAAATGCAATTTCTTCAATACATGCAACTTTTAAACCTTGTCTGTCTTCAATTACACCAAAAAATTGTGCTGCTTTTAATAATGCTTCTGGAGTACCGGTATCAAGCCAGGCAACACCACGACCAACTTTTTCAACTTTTAATTCACCAAGTTCTAAATATTTTTTGTTAACATCTGTAATTTCTAATTCTCCGCGAGCAGATGGTTTTAAATTTTTAGATATTTCAACAACTCTATTATCATAAACATATAAACCCGGAACAGCATAATTTGATTTTGGAACTTTTGGTTTTTCCTCAATGCTTATTGCTTTTCCATCTTCAGAAAATTCTACAATTCCATAACGTTCAGGGTCATTTACCTGATATGCAAAAATTGTTGCCCCAGTTTCATTTTTCTCAACTGCTTTGTAAAAGAAATCCAGTTTACCATAAAATATATTATCACCTAATATTAATGTAACAGAATCTTTACCAATAAAGTTTTCTCCTAAAATAAAAGATTGTGCAATTCCATTTGGTGAAGGTTGAACTACATATTCAATATTTAACCCAATATTATTTCCATTATCAAATAATTTTTGATATAGTGGAATTGTTTCTTCGTTACTTATAATTAAAATATCTTTTATTCCGGCTAACATTAATATTGAAAGAGGATAATAAATTAATGGCTTATCATAAATTGTAACTAATTGTTTACTATAAACTTTTGTCATTGGATACATTCTTGTACCCGAACCCCCTGCAAGAATAATTCCTTTCATTAATTACCTTTAATTTTTATATTCAATATAAGTTTTTTAAAACCAATCTTCATTAAATTTATGTGAGGTGAATGTGAAAAAAAATTTAACCCGCCGCCAAATGTTGAAAACAGCAGGACTTTTCAGTGCAAGTATTCCATTATTAAATTTTTTGCCAAACGATATTAAAGCAAAACCAATTTATTTTAACGAAACAATTTCCCCTGTTTCAAAACCGGTAACAGCAATTGTTATTGGAGCAGGTGCACGTGGAAATATTTATGCTTCTTATTCATTAAAATATCCTGAACAATTAAAAATTGTTGGTGTTGCAGAACCAATTAAAATACGCAGAGAAAAATTTTCTAAAACCTATTCAATTGAACCAAAGTATCAATGGAATACATGGGAAGATGTTTTTCAACATTCTAAATTAGCAGATGCTGTTATTATTACTACTCCAGATCATTTGCATTACGGACCAGCAATGGCAGCATTAAAAAATGGATATGATTTACTACTTGAAAAACCAATTGCACAAACCTGGAGTGAATGTTCTGATATTTTAAATCTCACCAAAGAAAAAAATAAAATTGTTGGAATATGTCATGTATTAAGATATACTCCATACTTTAGAAAAATGAAAGAAGTTGTTTCATCTGGTGTTTTAGGCGATATTGTAAGTATTCAACACTTAGAATCAGTTCAGCATGTACACATGTCCCACTCTTTTGTTCGCGGAAATTGGAGAAACACCAAAGAATCAAATTTTATGTTAATTGCTAAATCATGTCACGATCTTGATATTTTAAGATGGATGACAAACAAAAACTGTGTTCGCGTTTCTTCTTTTGGTTCATTAAAACATTTTAAAGAAAAGAATGCACCTGTCGGAAGTACATTGAGATGCACAGATGGATGTAAAGTTGAATCCTCTTGTCCCTATTCCGCATTAAAAATTTATTATAAAAAAAGAACATGGCTTCATCATTTTGATCTTCCGGAAAATAAAGATGAACAAGGAACTGTAATTTTAGAAAATCTTAAAAATGGACCATATGGAAGATGTGTATATCATTGTGATAATGATGTTGTCGATCACCAAATCGTAAATCTTGAATTTCAAGATGATATAACAGTTGCTTTTTCAATGGAAGCTTTTACTTCATATCATGGAAGAAAAACAAGAATTATGGGTAGTATGGGAGATATTGTTGGCGATGAAGAAACATTAATTGTAAATAATTTCAGAACCGATTCACAAGAAGTTTGGGATGCTAAAAATGTAAAAATTGAAAGTGGTCACGGTGGCGGCGATTTTGGTTTAATGAAAGATTGGATTCAGGCTGTTGATAAGCAAGATGAAAAATTCCTTTCTTCAAATATCGAAGCTTCTATGGAAAGTCACTTAATCGGCTTTAAAGCTGAAGAAAGCAGATTAACAGGAAAAATTATAGAAGTAAAAATTTAGTTCTTTAATGAACTTAGTTAATATGATAAAAGTTATATTAAAAAAAGTTTTATTAATTTTGCATTATAAAAATATATTAACTCCAATTTAAAGTTAAAAAAGGTAAAATATGAGCAACAATAATTACAACGAATTAGATGAAATAGAATTACGAGAATGGCTTGAATCTCTCGAATATGTTCTTCAAACAGGCGGACCTGAAAAAGTAAAAGAACTTTTACACAATCTTGATGCATATGCACAAGAATCTGGTGTTGAATTACCATTTACAGCAAACACACCACATATAAACACAATTCCAAAATCAATGCAGCCCCCTTATCCGGGCGGAAGAGAAATTGAAAGAAGAATAAAAAGTTTAATTCGCTGGAACGCAATGGCAATGGTGGTTCGTGCGAATAAAGAAGAAAATGGAATTGGTGGTCACATTTCAACTTTTGCATCTGCCGCAACTTTGTATGAAGTTGGTTTTAATCATTTTTTCCGTGGCAAAGATGGAAATCATGAAGGAGATATAATTTATTTTCAGGGACATGCAGCACCCGGTATTTATGCCCGCGCTTTTTTAGAAGGCAGACTTTCCAAAGAACAATTAGAAAATTTCAGAAGAGAATTAAAACCGGGTGGTGGTCTTTCTTCTTACCCACACCCATGGCTTATGCCCGATTTTTGGGAATTCCCTACTGTTTCAATGGGGTTAGGACCAATCCAGGCAATTTATCAGGCAAGATTCAATCGTTATCTTGAAGATCGCGGATTGAAAAAACATAGCGATCAAAAAGTTTGGGCTTTTCTTGGTGATGGTGAAACTGATGAACCTGAAACTCTTGGTGCTATTACACTTGCTGCAAGAGAAAAATTAGATAACTTAATTTTTGTGATTAATTGTAATCTACAAAGATTAGATGGACCTGTTCGTGGGAACGGTAATATTGTTCAGGAATTAGAAGCAACTTTTAGAGGAGCTGGTTGGAATGTAATTAAAGTTATCTGGGGAAGCGATTGGGATCCTCTTCTCGAAGCAGATAAAACAGGTTTATTAATTAAAAGAATGAATGAAACAATTGATGGCGAATCTCAAAATTATATTACACGTGGTGGAAAATATATTCGTGAACATTTCTTTGGTAAATATCCTGAACTTTTAAAACTTGTTGAAAAATATACAGATGAACAACTCGAAAAAATGAAACGTGGTGGACACGATCCAGAAAAAGTATATGCAGCATACAAAGCGGCTGTTGAACACAAAGATGCACCGACTGTAATCTTAGCTAAAACTGTTAAAGGATATGGATTAGGTGAAGCTGGTGAAGGAAAAAATATTACTCACTCTCAAAAAAAATTAAACGAAGATGAATTAAAAGAATTTAGAACTCGTTTTGCTATTCCGATAAGTGATGATGAAATTTCTAAAATGCCATTCTTTAGACCCGATGAAGATTCAGCTGAAATTCGTTATCTAAAAGAAAGAAGAAAAGCTTTAGGTGGTTATGTTCCAAAACGCGTAGTAAAATCTGCTCCTCTTAAAACACCAGATGAAGAAGTATTTAAGGAATTTTATCTCGGAACTGAAGGAAGAGAAGTATCAACAACAATGGTTTATGTAAGAATGTTAGCTAAACTATTAAAAGATAAAGAAATCGGTCATTTGATTGTTCCTATTGTTCCAGATGAAGCTCGTACTTTTGGAATGGAAGCATTGTTTAGACAAGTTGGAATTTATTCACATGTTGGTCAGCTTTATGAACCAGTCGATAAAGATATTTTTCTTTATTACAAAGAAGCAACCAATGGACAAATTTTAGAAGAAGGAATTACAGAAGCTGGTTCAATGTCTTCATTTATTGCTGCCGGAACAGCTTATGCAACTCATGGAATAAATACAATTCCTTTCTTTACATATTATTCTATGTTTGGCTTACAAAGAGTTGGTGATTTAGTTTGGGCTGCAGCAGATATGAGTTGCAAAGGATTTTTAGTCGGCGCTACAGCAGGCAGAACTACATTAGCAGGTGAAGGACTTCAGCATCAGGATGGAAATTCTCATGTGCTTGCTTATCCTATTCCAAATTTAATTGCATATGACCCGGCTTTTGCATACGAACTTGCTGTAATTATTCGTGATGGAATTTATCGAATGTATGAAAAACGTGAGAATATTTTTTATTACATAACTATAATGAATGAAAATTATCCTCAACCAAATATGCCGGATATTCCTAACATTAAAGAAGGCATTTTAAAGGGAATGTATAAATTTAAATCCAGTGATTTAAAGAATCCTAAAGCATATGCTAATCTTTTAGGAAGTGGTACAATTTTAAATGAAGCAATAAAAGCAGCTGAAATTCTTGAAGATAAATATAAAATTGCTACTAATGTTTGGAGTGTTACTAGTTATAAAAACCTACATCTCGATGCTCAAGAAGTTGAAAGATGGAATATGTTTAATCCGGATAAAGAACAAAAAATTCCATACATAGCAGAACTTACAAAAGATGAAAAAGGAATTTTTGTTGCAGCTTCTGATTATGTTCAGTTATTAAGTGACTCAATAGCAAAATGGCTTCCTTCAAAACTTCATTCTCTCGGTACTTTCGGTTTTGGAAGAAGTGAAGGAAGAACAGCTTTACGTGATTTCTTTGAAGTTGATGCTAAACATATTGTTTATGCAACTCTTTATTCATTATTCAAAGATGATAAAATTAAAGTTGATCTACTTAAAAAAGCTCAAAAGGATTTGGGTATTAATCCAGATAAACCTAATCCAGCAAAATCATAAAAAAATTTAATGGAATAAAAATGATAGTCGATATTAATTTACCTGTAATTGGAGACAATATTCCTTCTGCTGATGTTGTTAAAGTTAATGTTAAGGAAGGTGATTCAGTAAAAATAAATGATGTTCTAATTGAAATTGAAACTGATAAAGCAACAGTAGAAGTGCCTTCAGAAGTAAACGGAATTGTAAAAAAAATATTTGTAAAAGAAGGAAGCAAGGCAAAAGTTGGTGAGCCTATAGTTTCAATTGAAACAGAAGGTAAACAAGAAATTACACCAGAAGAAAAACCAAAACAAAAAGAAGAAATTAAAACTGAAGTAATAAAGCCAGTTGAAAAAACAGAACCGCAAAGAACCGATAAAGAACATACACATATGCCGCAACTGGTCAGTTTACCAAGAGATATTTCAAAAGTTGTTGCACCCGCAGCTCCATCTGTAAGAAGATTTGCAAGAGAAATTGGAATTAATATCAATAATGTTCGTGGAACCGGAAAACATGGCAGAATATCAATTGATGATGTTAAAGCTTATGCAAAAAACTTAAATCAAAAATTAGAAAGTGGAAATCTGATAGGAGCTGGAGTTTCAATTGCAAAAGAAACTTTACCAGACTTTTCAAAATGGGGTGAAATTGATATTCAGCCAATGAGTAATGTTCGTCGTAAAACTGCTGAACATTTATCTTATGCCTGGGCAACTATTCCGCATGTAACTCAATTTGATAAAGCAGATATAACTGAATTAGAAGAGCTTAGAAAAAAATTTTCAAAACAAGTTGAAGCCGTTGGAGGAAAATTAACTATTACTGCTATTTTATTAAAAGTTGTTGCTTCTGCTATGAAAGTATTTCCTCAATTCAATAGCAGTGTTGACATGGAAAAAAATGAAATCATTTACAAAAAATATTTCAATGTTGGTGTTGCTGTTGATACAGAAAAAGGTTTACTCGTTCCTGTAATTCGTGATGTCGATAAAAAAAGTATTACACAATTAAGCGTTGATTTAGCAGAAATATCTAAAAAGGCAAGAGATAAAAAATTATCTATTGAAGATATGCAAGGTGGTTGTTTTACTATTTCTAATCTAGGTGGAATTGGCGGAACATATTTTACTCCTATTGTAAATTCACCGGAAGTTGCAATACTTGGTGTTTCAAAATCTACAGTTGAACCTGTTTATATCAATGGTGAATTTAAACCAAGATTATTAATGCCACTTTCACTTTCGTATGACCACAGAATTATTGATGGTGCTGATGCAATAAGATTTTTAAGATGGATAATTAACGCTTTAGAAAATCCTTTTTTGCTAGTCTTATAATTTAAATGTCATCCTTTGATTTTAAATCAAGGGATGACATTCTTCTTTCAGTTTAATCTACCAACTAAATACTTTTTATCACCTAAAAAATTTAAATGATTTTTATAATAATAAGTGTTATTATTACACTAATTAAATTAATCTTAGGCGTTCCTCATGAAAAGAATTTTAATTATGGTTCTTCTTTTTACCTTTAGTTTGTTAAAAGCTCAGTCTATAGTTATTAATGAAGTAATGTCATCAAACAAAAAAACAATTTACGATGAAAATGGTGATGCATCGGATTGGTTTGAACTTTATAATATCAGTGAAAATGAAATTAACCTTAATGGTTTTTATGTTACAGATGATTCATTGAAAATTAAAAAATGGATGTTTGGAAACAGAGTTATCAAACCTAAAAGTTATTTGATAGTTTTTGCTTCAAGTAAAGATCGAAAAGATAAATATGACCACACAAATTTTAATATAAGTGCAGCCGGTGAAATTTTAATATTAAGCGATCCACAAGGAAAAGTTGTTGATAAAATATTTGTTCCTGCTTCACAATCAGATATTTCATATGGAAGAGAATATGATGGTTCAATAAAGTGGACTTTTCAAAATCCATCACCAGGAAAACCTAATAATGGAAAATTAAATAATAATATTTCAGATAGTGTAAAAGTATCTTTAAAAGGTGGTTTTTATTCATCACAAATATCTTTATCTCTACAATCTGCAAATGATTGCAAAATTTATTATACATTAGATGGAAAAGATCCTGATTCCACATCAAATTTATATTCCGCACCAATAAATATTTCTAAAACAACTGTTCTTAAAGCAGTAAGTATTAAAAAAGATTTTTTACCAAGTCCTGTGTTAATTCAAACATATTTAATAAATGAAAAAACTGATTTGCCGGTAATATCTTTAATTACAGATCCATATAATCTTTTCGATAAGAATTATGGTATTTACACAAACTACACAATGGATTGGGAACGCCCTGCTTATATTGAATTTTATGATGAAAACAAAAAACTAGGATTCACAAAAAATTGTATTATAAATATTCATGGTTCGCAAAGTGCTAACTGGGCTCAAAAATCATTAGCTGTAAAATTTAAAGATGGTATTCCACCATTGGAATATCCATTATTTCCGGATTTTAGAATTAAAACTTTCAAATCATTTGTATTAAGAAATTCTGGTAACGATTGGCAATATACACACATTCGTGATGCAATGATGCAAACATTAGTAAAAGATTTAGATATTGAATATCAAGAATACAGACCAGCTGTTACATTTATTAATGGTGAATATTGGGGTATTTATAACATTCGGGAAAAAATTAATGAACATTATATTTCATACCGACACAACGTTAATCCCGATAGTATTGATATGCTTGAAAATAATATGAGTGTACTTTATGGTGATTCACTTCATTATTTAAAATTAATTAACTACATAACTAATGCAGATATGAATTCTGAAGAGTCTTATAACTTTATTAAAAACATGATAGATCTTGATGAATGTATCCTCTACTTTGCTGCACAAGCATATTACGACAATATGGATTGGCCCGGAACAAATATCAAATATTGGAGAGAAAGAAAATCTACAGGAAAATGGAGATGGATTTTATTTGATCTTGATTTTGGATTTGGGTTATACAATCATGGTCCATGGGAAGATCATATTGCATTTATGTTTTCACCCGTTGAAACAAGATATTCAAATCCTCCCTGGTCAACTTTACTTCAAAGAAAATTAGTTGCTAATTCTAAAATCAGAAATAAGTTTATTAATCAGATTGCCGATTTGTTAAATACCAATTTTAAAAGTGACCGAGTAGTAAACATAATTAATACTTTATCAAATAGAATAGCAACTGAATTAGTTAGACATCGTAAAAGATGGAATTTGGTTGGAGAAAGCACTTCAAAATTAATTTCTTTTGCAAATGAAAGACCTGCTTATTTAAGAAATCATGTCAGGAATTATTTTAATTGTGGTAATAATGGTCAAATTACTTTAAATGCATCTAAAGGAGGAAAAATAAAAATAAATACTTTGACAATTGAAAAAGAAAAAATGCCATGGCAAGGAATTTATTTTGATAATAACAAAATTTTCTTACAAGCTATACCTGAACCGGGTTTTAAATTTGATGGTTGGAGTGGAGATATTTCCTCTAACAGCGATACTGTTTCATTATATGTATCAAGAACAAAAAACATTTATGCAAATTTTTCTGAATCTAATGTTAATTTTTCCGATATAATTATAAACGAAATTAATTATAATTCATCTTCACAATTTGACCCAGGTGATTGGATTGAAATTTTTAACCGTGGTTCAAAAGCAATTGATATTAGCAATTGGATATTCAGTGATAGCGATCCTAATCATAATTTTATAATTCCAAATGGGACAATATTAGAGCCAAATAATTATTTAGTAATTGCCGAAAACATAAATTTGTTTACTTCAAAATTTCCAAATGTTAAAAATTTTGTTGGTCCTACAAATTTTGGACTTAGTGGTTCAGGTGAATTCATAAAAATATCTGACAAAAATAAAAACATAATTGATTCACTTACTTATGATGATGATCTGCCGTGGCCTAAAGAACCGGATGGACAAGGTGCAACTTTAGAATTAAAAGATCCTTTTAGTGATAATTCAAAAGGAGAAAATTGGAAAGCATCAATTGGATTTGGTTCTCCTGGAACAAAAAATAGCATTGTTTCATCAGTTGAAAATTTTTCAAATCAGTTACCGGATGAATTTATTTTATATCAAAACTATCCAAACCCTTTTGGCAATTTAATAAATTCAAATTCTTCAACAACAATCATTAGATATTCAATTCCTGCAGAAAGCCAAACCTTTTCTGCAGTAGACAATAGAATTACTTCAACAACAAATAATCAATCAGATAACCTTGTTACACTAAAAGTATATGATGCACTTGGAAATTTAATTTCAACTTTAGTTAATGAACCTCAGAAAGCCGGATATTACGAAGTGAAATTTAATGGTAATAATTTATCAAGTGGGGTTTATTTTTATAGACTTCAAAAAGGAAACTTTATCCAAACAAAAAAATTTATTTTAATGAAATAATTTTGCATTTAATACTTAGAAATTACTTTTCCAGATTTCAAATAATTTGATTGACAACAAAAAATATAAACAATATATTTGAAAAGGGACTTAACCTCTTATTAATATTTGTCTCATTTCTTTTTGTTAAATAAAAAAGTTAATCAAGAACAGAAATTTATTTTTAATTATTGACGGGTAAGAATAAGTTTATAAAAGAAAATTATTTTAATTATTTGATATACATAAAAACTAATTTTCTATTACATATTATTCTTTTAAAATAATTTCAACTTCTTAAACAAATCTTCAAATTTTTCTTACTCAATCCTCTCATCAAATAATATCTATTAATTATTCATAGAGGAAAAATCATGAAAAAACTTTCTATAAAATTTTTGGTACTGAATTTTATATTATTGTTAAGTCAGATAACCGCTCAAAACATTAACAACACATTAGGCGCCAGTGGTGTATTCACTGTTAAAGATAACACAAATACATTTTTCTCAATTTCTCAATCAAACGGAACACTTTCATTGATTTCAGAATCTGCCGGAAACCAGAGAGGTTCTATTTTCAAAGGTTCTAATAGATTTCTTCATACATACTTCCCAACAAGTTCGGATGGATTAAACACATTTCTTGGATTAAATTCTGGTAACTTCTCAATGGCTGGTAGTGGTTCACAAAGCAGTTACAATACTGGTGTAGGATATGAATCTCTTTCATCAATTACAACAGGAAGTTATAATTCTGCTTATGGAAATTCTTCTCTTCGAAACAATACAACAGGTTATCAAAATTCATCTTTTGGTGCTTGGTCATTAATTTCCAATACAATTGGAATTCGAAATTGTGCATATGGTTTTTCATCTCTTAATGCAAATACATCTGGAGATGAAAATTGTTCGTTTGGATATTATTCTCTTTTCAGTAATACTGACGGGAAATATAATTCTGCTTTCGGAACTAACTCCTTAAGAGACAATTTATCAGCCTGGCATAACTCAGCATTTGGTAATTTAGCACTTCGCAATAACACTCTTGGGGAATATAATTCCGCTTTAGGCAGCTCTGCATTATACTCAAATACTTCGGGTTATTATAATACTGCTGTTGGATATATGTCTGGCTTTAACATTACAACAGGTAGCAATAATATTGCAATAGGTTATTATGCACAAGTTCCAACTGCAACAGCAAACAATCAGGTCAGAATTGGCAATGCGGGTATTACTTATGCCGGCGTTCAGGTTGCCTGGACTGTTACTTCTGACAGAAGATGGAAAGATAATATTCAACTTTCTCAACTTGGTCTTGATTTTATTTCTAAACTTAATCCGGTTTCTTACACAAGAAATAACGATGAAAAACAAAAAACAGAGTTTGGTCTTATTGCTCAGGAACTTGAAGAAGTATTAAAAGAATTTAATGTTGAAAACACTGGTATGCTTACCATTGATGATAATGGATATTATCATCTTCGTTATAATGATTTGATTGCTCCTATGATAAAATCTATTCAGGAATTAAAATCAGAAAATGATTATTTAAAAACGCAGAATAATGAATTGATGAAAAAACTATTAGCAATAGAAAAAGTTCAAATGGAGCTTGTTAAGTTAATTAAAGAAAATTCTTCAAATGATAAACAAAAATTTGTAAATCTAACGGAAAGATAAGTTATGAAAAAAATTTTAGTAGTTTTTTTACTAACACTTGTAACCTTTGCTTTTGCACAAAGTGGAAGTTCTGTTGAATATCAATCAGGAACAACATTAGAAGTTAGCACAGGAGCAATGTTTGAAGCCGATGCTTTCTCGGGAAGTGGAACTATAATCGGTGGCGAAAATATTTATATAAGCGGTAGTCCTTTACCAGTAGAATTAATTTCCTTTTTAGCAATTCTAAATAATAACTCAGTTACTCTTGAATGGTCAACAGAAACAGAAGTAAACAATTTCGGTTTTGATATTGAACGTTCTGTCATCCTGAGCCCGTCGAAGAATGACACTTGGCAGAAGATTGGCTTTGTTAAAGGTAATGGTAATTCTAATTCTCCTAAACATTATTCTTTTGTTGACCAAAATCCAATTGGTGGTAAATTAAAATATCGTCTAAAACAAATTGATTCTGATGGTTCATTCTCTTATTCAAATGAAATAGAAGTTGATGTAAATATTCCAAAAGTATTTGTACTTGAACAGAATTATCCTAATCCATTCAATCCATCTACCCTAATCAGTTGGCAGTCTCCAATTGCAAGTCATCAGACATTAAAGATTTATGATGTACTTGGAAATGAAATTGCTACATTAGTAGATGAGTATAGAGAAGCAGGAAGGCATACTGTGGAATTTTCAAGTAACAATATAGAGCTATCGTCGGGTATATATTTTTATAAATTAAAAATTGGTAATTTTACTCAGGTTAAAAAGATGTTACTACTCCGATAATCAGAATACTGAAGTTTTGATGAACGAAAAAAATAGCTTTATAAATCAGATATCTTGAATCAATTTTAATTCAGGGAAAATGTGATTTTATCTTCACAAATATTCAATTTAAGTATTATTGAAATAATCAATTTAATCAACATAGCTGTTGTATTAATTTCTTTCTTAACTTTACTTAAATTAGATGACTTATCCGAAAGCCCCAAATATTATCTTGAAACTCTTTTTGTTATTGTTCTCCTGATTTTGATTATTGATTTTCTAAATAATAGATTTTTAGACAAAACATATTTTCTTTATCCATTTTCTTTTTTCTTTTACTTTCTTGTCTATCCTTTAATATATCTTTACACGAAAGATTTAATCAGTACTAATCAACACCAAAGTTTTAGGGATAAATGGAAATATTTTGTTTTTCCAGTTATAATCTTTGTAGTAATTTCAATAATATATTATCCATTGGCTTTTGAGGAGAAAAAGCAATTCCACTCTTTTCACATAAGTCAATCGGCAGAGGCATTTTCTCCCTATTATATTTTTCAAATGATTGTTGTTCCCGCTTATTATTTACAATTGATTGTTTACTTGGTTCTGATATCATTATTAGTGAAATTTATAAATGAAAACATCCATTCATCCGAAGTCAATTTATTAATAGGTAAGTACAGTAAAATTCTTGTTTTTGGAATTATTTTTTTTGAATCTTTTATTTTCCTAACAACAATTGTAGTAGATAATGTTCTCGATAGAAAAATAATAGAGACTGTTTTTTTGTCGTTTTTTATTTTTTTTGGATTATACATTGCGTTTAACCAGTCTATTATTAAAATACAAACCCGAATGGCGCTGTTAATAAGGAAAGTTGAAGACCAAGAAGAAATTAGCAAAATAAAAAGATTAAATAATTATGATGATGAGAATGACTTTTCGGAACTGGAAGAACTAATTCGCCGCTTTATAACAGCCACAAAGATTTATCTTGATCCCAATCTGACAATTCAAAACTTTTCTAAAAAAATTCATCTTCCTTCAAAAAAAGTTTCATTTATAATAAATCGTTGTTTTAAAGGAAATTTCCATCATTTTATTAATCAGTTCAGAATACAGGAAGCAACAAATATTATGCATAATGAAGAAAATGTTAAAATTGAGGATTTATATTCAAAAGTTGGTTTTAATTCCCGTTCTACATTCAACAGAGTTTTTAGAGACTTTAAAGGAGTATCCCCCTCAGAATATATTGAAAACCGCAAATCTGTTTAATTACTTATTTAACCCTCTTTCTTTTTCCCAAAACACGTTTTAGGAACGTAGAAGTCTTGACAATACCATTAATTAATAGTTAATTGTTATTGGTCAAAAACTTAAGGTAATCATTAATCTCGGAGAACAGGTTTTCTGACTTTTATAAATATCTAAGGTAAACCTTAGATGTTCTTTTAATTTTTTGGGAGATAAGAAATGAAAAAGGTTGTTTTTCTAATTTTGGTTATTCGGCTTGTTACTTTTGCTCAATTTGAAACAAACTATAGCTTCAATCTTAACGGTTCAAATTCAGCAAGAACGACCGCTACTGCTTTTCCCGCCCCAAATTACATTACTTTAACAGCTTGGATTTACTTAAATTCAACAGCTGAGCAAACAATCGTTGCAACGAATTATAATAATAGCGGGACTAATTCCGGACAGTTTGAGGTTTTTATAAATTCATCTGGTGGTCTGAACTTTCTTACACGAGTAAGCGGGGCTGACATCTTCTCGGGTTCTCCAGGTACGTTAGAAACAGGTAAATGGTATTTCATAGTTGGAAAGTATGATGGTACTAATGCCCAATCTTTTATTAATGGAATTTTATCTTCAACATCAGCAACAGCAAGTGGAGTTATTGATAATTCAACTCCTCATCCCTTTTCAATCGGGTGTCAGGAAGATCCATCAAGCAACAGAAGAAATTATTTTAATGGATTAATTGAAAATCTTGCTGTATGGAATACTTCATTAGACATTAATTTAATTAAAGACTGGATGCATAAGGAATTAACAACATCTCATCCATATTACAGTAATCTTATGGCTTTTTACAAGTTCAATGGAGCAAATGGTAATACATATATGTGGGATGCAACGAGTAACGCCAGGCATCTTTTAATCACAGGTAATAAAAATTGTTATTCTACTGATTTGCCACCTATGTGTTATGTTTGGGGAAAATTAAAAGACAGTTATTCCGAAGTACGTGGTATCTGGTCAGCAAATCTTTCCAACTCATCTTCAATTTTAACAATAACAAGTTCTTCTCTTTCCGGAACAACCAATGTTCTTTGGGGACATAATAATAAATCTATAGTCTGGACATACTTTGATATTCCTAATACTGTTTTGAGGAGATTGGATAGAATCTGGTACACAGAAAAAGAGGGCTCGCCAACAGGAAATTTTGTTTTCAGCACATCCGGGCTATCATTTTCTGATGGTAACAGATTAAGAATGTTAGTTGATCAAGATGGAAGTTTTTATAATGCTCAGATTGTAAATGGTGTTTATTCGTCAGATAATAATACATTTACAGTTAGTAATGTTAGTATTGGAAATAATTACTATTACACTTTAGCAGAACTTACCGAAGGAGGTGGAAATAGTGGACCACCATCCGAACCTCCACCGTGGAAATGGAAAAGCCCTAAACCTCAAGGAAATAATTTAAGAGCAGTTACCATTGTTGATAATAATAAATTTTATGCTGTCGGTTATGGTGGCACTATTGTTTATACAGAAAATGGGGGAACTACATTTAGCGTTACACACTATGTTAACAATTTTATAAAAAGCTTAAACGACTGTGGAAATTTTCCAGGAACAAATACCCACATTGCTGTTGGTGATGATGGAGGATACTTCAAATCGAGTGATTATGGTAAAACCTGGATGCATTTAAATGATATTGGTTTGCCAGAAAACTTTACAATTAAAACCATTCATTTCATTGATGAAAATAATGCTTTTATTGCGGGCTCAGAAGGTAGGGTTTATAAAACTACTAATGCAGGAAATAATTGGTCTAATTTAACAACTCCACTAACCGGGACAATATCCACGATAAATTTTTATAATTCACAGATTGGTTGGATCTTTGACGAATATCTTTACGCAACTACTACAAATGGAGGTAGTAACTGGCAATGGAAATTCAATCTGCCTGCACCGGTAAACTCTGCATCGTTACTAAATGAAACTGATGGACTAATAGCCACAAATGATGGGAAAATCTATAAAACAACAAACCTTGGTGACAACTGGAATGAGGTTTATTCAGGTTCAAATAGTATAAATAAACTTAAAAAACAGGGCGGCGGCAATCTTATTTTAGGAGTTGGTGATGGAGGTACTATTAAAAAATCAACTGACAATGGTTCTACCTGGACATCACCTACTTCTCCTTCGCTAATTGATAAATTGAATGACTTATATATAAAAGATAATCGGATTGTTATTGTTGGCGATAAAGGTATAACGTTAAAATCTACGGATGGTGGTGATAATTTTGTAGTAACTGATGTTAATGTTTTAATACCTCTATATAAAGGTTTTATTCAGTCAGAAGGCGGTTGGTTTATAATTGCAGATGGAAAAATGTTTAAGTCCACTAATGGTGGAGAAACCTGGCAAGTTGTTCTTGATCAAAGTAAAATTAAAACAGGAGATTGGGTTAATTCTAATATTGGTTATGCAAGTGGATCAGAAGGATTTCTGCAAAAAACCACAAACTCTGGTAATAGCTGGATAGATAAATCAATTGGAACAAATAGAAATGTTAGTAATATTAAGTATCGTAATTCGGGCAGTTTATCGAAACGCTTTAACTTATATAAAGTTCAGAATGGAACAGAGTATTTAATTATTCTTTACATTGATAATAGTTCTAATCAACAAGTTCTTGCAAAATCTTCGGATGATGGAAATTCATGGACAACTATCAGAACTGTTTCATCATCCTCAAATGAAATTACAAAAGATTACACATTTGGAGGGAACAATTTATTCGTTTGCACTAAAGATGGCAAAGTACTAAAAAGTACAAATTATGGAACTAACTGGACAACAACTACATTTACCTACTCAACAAGTTTTACAGGGATTTCTCTCGCAAATGCAAACAATGGTTATGTTATTGGAACGAAGGGCATAGTTTATAGAACAACGGATGGTGGAACTACCTGGGTTCAAAGAACAAATTGTTCGAATGATGATTTGAATTGTGTTGCTGCTATTAGCGCAAACCAAGCCATTGTTTCTTCAACAACCGGAACTATTTATGAAACAACCGATGGCGGAAATACCTGGAAGACTTCTGTAACAGGATTATCAAGTACAATAAATCAATTATTATCTGTTCCAAAAACGCAATTACAAAAAAGGACAAATACCAATTCAGCAGATTTTATTTATTATGCAATTGGTGAAGGAGGTATGATTTTAGAAAATTCAGATGGCGGAATTGGATTGTTTCCAATTGAACTAATGTATTTTACTGCCAATGTAATAAACAATTCAGTAAAATTAATCTGGCAAACCGCAACAGAATTAAACAATTACGGCTTTGATATAGAACGTGCTTCGACTTCGCTCAGCACTCAACCAACTAACTGGCAGAATATTGGCTTTGTTAAAGGTAATGGTAATTCTAATTCTCCTAAACATTATTCTTTCATTGACCAAAATCCAATTGGTGGGAAATTAAAATATCGTCTAAAACAAATTGATTCTGATGGCTCGTTCTCTTACTCAAATGAAATTGAAATTTATGTAAACATACCAAAAGTATTTGCACTTGAACAAAATTATCCTAATCCATTTAATCCAACAACAACTATCTCTTTCACACTTCAAGAAGATGGATTAACAACATTGAAGATTTACGACTTACTCGGACGTGAAGTAAAAACACTTGTTAATGAAGAATTAAAAGCCGGACAAATACACAGAATAAATTTTGATGGTTCGGGGTTAGCATCAGGTGTTTATTTTTACAAGTTAGAGAGTAAGAGTATGAGTATGATTAGGAAGTTTGTTTTGATGAAGTAAGAATATTTGTAATGTAGAGACGCGCTATAGCGTGTCTTTACAAACCTTAAGATTTAATCAAGGTGTTTATTTCTGCAAGTTGGAGAGTAAGAATAAAAGTATGATTAAGAAATTTGTTTTGATGAAGTGAGAATATTTGTAATGTAGAGACGCGCTATAGCGCGTCTTTACGAAGCTTAAGTCTGTTTTCTTTATTTCTTTTTTCAGTTCACTAAAGTGAACTGTAATTGTAATGAGTAATTTTTTTTAATTAAAATATTTACTTCGACATTTTAGTAGAGACGTTGCATGCAACGTCTCTACGAATGCAATTAAATAAATAAAATAATATGTAGAGACGCGACATGGCGCGTCTTTACGAAACTGAAGTCTGATTTCTTTATTTCTTTTTTCGGTTCACTGAAGTGAACTGTAATTGTAATGAGTAATTTTTTATAAAAATTTTTTACAACTACATTTTAGTAGAGACGCGCTATAGCGCGTCTTTACAAACCTTAAGATTCAATCAAGGTGTTTATTTCTACAAGTTGGAAAGTAAGAACAAAAGTTTGATTAAGAATTTTGTTTTGATGAAGTAAGTTTCTTAGGATAAAGAGTCTTTCCTTACTGTTCACTCTCCTTTGAAATAAGCTTACATTTTCAAAATATTAAATGCTTGATCTCCTAATTGAAATTGTTATCTCAAACAATAACAAAAATTAGAAGTTATTAACAATCTTAATGAAAGGAAAATATTATGAAATCCTTGTTAAAAGCAGAATCGAAGGATAAATCTTATTATCCTTTAAGCTTATTATTCTTTACGTTGTTGTTTTTACAATTCAATGAGGCATTATGTCAACCAATTACACCTAATCCAGATATGTGGGTAACAAATAGCTCAGTTAATGCAATAGCAGTAGATGGTGATTATACATATATCGGAGGAGATTTTTCTTATGTAGGACCCAATACAGGTTATGGAGCCAAATTAACAACCACTTCAACTAATCCTGATATTAGTTTTCCAAAAGTAAATGGATATATATATACTTCAATATCAGATGGAAGCGGGGGATGGTATATTGGAGGTAGTTTTACTAAAGTTGGTTCTTATACAAGGAATTATATAGCTCATATAAATTCAGATGGAACTATTGATGCTACCTGGAATCCTAATGCAAATAACACTGTTTATACAATCGCAATAAGTGGTAGTGATATTTATGCAGGAGGACAATTTACCTCAATTGGAAGTGCTACAAGAAACTATATTGCAAAGTTGAACAATTCAACTGGTGCTGCTGATGCTTCCTGGAATCCGAATGCTAGTAGCACTGTTAATACAATTGCCACAAGCGGGAGTGATATTTATGTTGGAGGAGCATTTTCATCAATAGGTGGACAAACAAGAAACAGAATAGCAAAACTTGACAACTCTAATGGTAATGCTGATGCTTCCTGGGTTTCCAATGCAGGTGATGTTGTACGCACACTAGCAATAAGCGGTAGCAACATTTATGCTGGAGGTAATTTTACTTCAATCGGCGGTCTAATAAGAAACAACATAGCAAAACTTGACAACACCAATGGCAATGCAGATCCTACCTGGAATCCTAATGCAAATAATACCGTTAATACAATCGCCATAAGCGGAAGTGATGTTTATGTTGGGGGTGATTTTACAAATATAGGTGGACTTGCAAGAAACTACATAGCAAAACTTAACAACTCTAATGGAAACGCAAATGCCACCTGGAATCCTAATGCAGATAATAGCGTTTTTACAATCGCCGTAAGCGGAAGCGATATTTATGTTGGTGGAGGATTTACATATATAGGCGGACAAACTAGATACTTCATAGCAAAACTTAACAATTCTGATGGAAACGCAAATGCTACCTGGAAACCTGATGCTGATTACGTTGTTTACACAATTGCAATAAGCAGTAGTGATATTTATGTTAGTGGTCAATTTTCAACTATCGGTGGAGAATTAAGAGACAACATAGCAAAACTTAACAACACTAATGGAAATGCTAATCTTACCTGGAATGCTTATGCAAATAGCATTGTTCGAGCAATCGCAATAAGCGGAAGCGATATTTATGTCGGAGGTGATTTTGATGAAATTGGTCTGCAAACAAGAAACAGAATTGCAAAACTTAACAACACTAATGGCAATGCTGACCCAACCTGGAATCCTAATTCCAATAGCTCTGTTAATACAATCGCAATAAGCCGAAGCGATATTTATGTCGGAGGTGATTTTACAACAATCGGAGGACAACCAAGAAACAGAATAGCAAAACTAAATAACACTAATGGCAATGCTGATGCAACCTGGAATCCTGATGCTAGTAGCATTGTTAATACAATTGCCATAAGCGGAAGTGATATTTATGTTGGCGGAGATTTTACATCAATCGGTGGAAATATTCAACCATATTTTGCACTTTTTACAGATAGGTTACTTCCTGTGAAATTAACTTCCTTTTCGGCTAAATTAACAGATGGAAAAGTATTGCTTAATTGGCAAACCGAAACAGAAGTAAACAATTACGGTTTTGAAATTGAACGTTCTGTCATCCTGAGCCCGTCGAAGGATGACACCTGGCAGAAGATTGGATTTGTAAAAGGTAATGGCAATTCTAATTCTCCTAAATATTATTCTTTCGTTGACCAAAATGCAATTGGTGGTAAATTAAAATATCGTCTAAAACAAATTGATTCTGATGGCTCGTTCTCCTATTCAAATGAGAATGAAGTTGATGTAAACATTCCTAAAGTATTTGCTCTTGAACAGAATTATCCGAATCCATTCAATCCAAGCACAACAATCTCTTTCACACTAGAAAAAGACGGATTAACAACATTAAAGATATACGATTTACTTGGACGTGAAGTTCAAACACTTGTTAACGAAGAATTAAAAGCAGGACAGATACACAGAATAAATTTTGATGGTTCGGGATTAGCTTCTGGAGTTTATTTCTACAAGTTGGAGAGTAAGAGTATGAGTACGAGTAAGAGTATGATTAGGAAGTTTGTTTTGATGAAGTAAGAATATTTTTAATGTAGAGACGCGCTATAGCGCGTCTTTACAAACCTTAAGATTTAATCAAGGTGTTTTTTCCTACAAGTTAGAAAGTAAGAATAAAAGTATGATTAAGAAGTTTATTTTGATGAAGTAAGAATATTTGTAATGTAGAGACGTGCCATGGCGCGTCTCTACAAAGCTGAAGTGAACTATAATTTTATTAAATATTTTTCTTTTATAACACTTGGCTTCAGCCAAGTGATCGATTTAATATAGAGAATTTAAAGGCTTTAACCTCATTTTTTCTTATGCGGCTAAAGCCATTTTTATCTATCTATTACCCATTCTCAGTTCACTAAAGTGAACTGTAATTGTAATGAGTAATTTTTTTTAATTAAAATATTTACTTCGACATTTTAGTAGAGACGCGCTATAGCGCGTCTTTACAAACCTTAAGATTCAATCAAGGTGTTTATTTCTACAAGTTAGAGAGTACGAGTAAGAGTATGATTAAGAAGTTTGTTTTGATGAAGTGAGAATATTTGTAATGTAGAGAGGCCGTCTCAAAAGTAAATTTGAGACGGCATTTCATTTTTACAAAAATATGTACAAATATTTTTCATGCCGATATTGTTGCCCATTTTGATAAATTATGAGCCAGTGCAACCAACCCGATTTCAACGGTTACTTTT
>JAOADJ010000022.1 GCA_026417375.1 Melioribacteraceae bacterium
TCTAAAATAGCAATAACAGATTCAAGCGGATACTTGTCTGCATCTTCAGTCGAATCATCAGAATTATTTACACCTGCCTACGCAGTAATGAGACACATAAATAATTCTACTACAATAACTAGTGATTATAGTTGGGAAAAATATACTGGTTTTACACCAGATTTAACAAAAAATTGTTCAATTACAAACAGTACCATAACAGTTAACAGTGCCGGGAAATATTTGATAAGTTACTCTATCACTTATCGAGCAAATACAAACACTGGGAACACTATTATTTTTGACACTTTCATTAATAACGCTAATTCCAACTATGAAATTGGGAAAAGATCATCAATCGTAAGAGACACTTACAATGAGAACATAAATTGCACTTTTCTTACAACCTTAACCGCTAATAGCACAATAGATTTAAGGATGTATTCAAATGATACTGATGTTATTACTATAGTTTATGCAACGTTATCTGTTATTAAAATATCAAATTAAATGAGCAGCTTTATACAACATGGGTTCCAAGGGTCTTTTATTTTATCTCTTATCCCAAAATTATTTTATCCAACAATAATCCCAATAACATTTACAATCGGATTTGTTAGTGGGATAGCCCCGGATCTTGTAGAATTTATTGGGCGGGTGTTTTTTAATGTTAACTTAAAACAACTTACACACGAAGGGACAATTAATAAATATTTTCGTTGGAATCCAGCTTGGCAATTACATATATTAACAGACAAATATTTCCATTCATTAGAGGACGACAATTGGGTAAAGCAATTAAATGAATGGATTGGCTGGTTAATTATAGACCCATTAATCATCAAATTTCTGTTCTTTTAAAAGCTTGTCAAATTGACATAAAATAGTAATACAAAGTAGGTTAAGAAGAGCTACTAAAACGTTAACTAAAGTTCTGCCAAACTCATGATAATTTTTGCCAATCGGAGTGAAAAGTTATATTGTCCTTTTAGCGAATTCGATTGGAGTTAAATTAATAGCTGGTTCGTTGACTAAATCTCTTGCAAATAAAACTGACTGCATTAAAATATTAGTCTTATCAATTACATTTTTTACTTTTGTTTTATCTGTATAGTGAATATGAATCTTTAAATTAATTTTTTCTTTTTTTGAAGATTTATATTTATCAAAATCATAATTGCCTAAATGAATTCCTTCAATTATTGTTTGAATTAAATAATCATCACTTTCAAAATGTGTTGGAAATGATGAAAAAGAGGGAACTATGATATTTAAGTTTTCAATACTTTTATTTTTAAGTTGAGGTATTAATCCGGCAAAATAGTTTCTGAAAAAATCGGAGTTAAATGATTTATCAATTTTAATTTTTTTTAAGAATATTAATGATGGTTCACCAAAGGGAGAGTTATAAATTAACTCTGAAGAATTATTATCTTCTATAAAATTTTTACGTTGTAAAATGTTTTGTGGTAAATTAAAACTTGCAAAAAAATCATCAACTAGTTTGGAAAGATTTTCTCCTTCATTAAAAAATTTAACCAATGCGGAATTATCGTAAAACTTTAATAAATCATTTGAAGCGTTAATTGATAAATTGAAAATCATTTTAACTCCATTCTTAAATATTGTTGTGCTTTTAATATTACTTTATCTAAAATTTCATCAATAGAAATATTGAACAAACGAGTTCCCGATGCATTAATATGTCCACCGCCACCAAAATCTTTTGCCAACAAATTAACTGGTATATTACCCTTTGATCGAAAACTAATTTTTAATCCATCTTTTAGTTCATAGAACAAAATTCCAATAGTTACATTTTGGATTGATAAACAATAACCAACAAATCCATCAACATCATCTTCGCAAGTATTTGTTTCCTCAAGCATTTTTTGTGTTACAATCATATATGCAATTTTATTTGTTTCATCAAGCTGAATTGAACTTAAAGCTCTGCCTAATAATTTTATTCTACCAAACATGAATTGGTCATAAATTTTATCATAAATATCTTTTGGATTGATTCCATATTCTAAAAGTTCAGCAATTAATAAATGAATTTTAGAACTTGTTCTTTCAAACCGAAATGATCCTGTATCGGTCATAATTGCGGCATAAAGTTGTAGAGAAATATTTTTATCTAATTCAACAATATTAGTTTGTTTAATGAAATCATAAATTATTTCACCAGTTGCTGCATAATCTGTATTACCAACAATTAAATCAAAAATATTTTCGGGGTCTTGATGATGATCAATGCAAATTTTAATGCCTTTAAAATTTCTCAATCCATTTTCCATTTTTACAATTCTGTATGCTTGATTTAAGTCGAGCAACAGAAACACTTCAGCTTCGTTAAAAATATTTGAATGAGTTTCTTCATCATATCTTTCAATAATATTTTCAGAATCTAAAAACTCTAAATTGTAAGGAGTTTTACTGTGATTAATGATTCTTACATTTTTATTTAATTTTTTTAATAAATAATAAAATGCTAATTCGCTACCAATAGCATCAGCATCGGGATTAACATGTGATGATATGATAAATGAATTATGGTTTAAAATAATTTCTTTAAGTTGTAAAAAATTGTTCATAAGAATTCTAGGTTTAATTATAAAAAAAGATGTCATTCATAAATGAAAAGAAGTAAAGATATGAATGACATCTTAAAAATCAGGTTAATAATTATTTAACTTCCCAAGTGTTTGCATTAAACATCAGTTTTTCATAAGTGCCTTTACCTTTTTTGGAAATTAAATCTTGAATTTGATGATGATAATCGCCATCATAAGTTGGTTTGTTATACTGACGAATAACACCAACAGGAGTTGGTAATCCTTCTACATCAGTAAATCTTGATAAAATAAATTCGCGTGTCGGATTAGAATCATGTTCATCATGAACCCAAACATCATTAATTGAATGAACTCCATCGTTAAGATTTATAACAACCGGATCTAAACCATCAAGTTTAATTCCTTTATCTTGGTTAGCACCAAATACAAGTGGTTTACCATGTTCAAGATAAACAACATTATCAGGACGACTTTCTTTTTCTGTTAAGTGGAAAAATGCACCATCGTTAAAGATTGGGCAATTCTGAAGAACTTCAACGAAAGCTAGTCCATTATGTTTTGCAGCACGCGTAATCATCTCTTGTAAATGTTTTGGATCTCTATCCATCGCACGAGCAACAAATGTAGCTCCAGCACCAGCAGCAATTTTAATTGGATTGAATGGCCAATCAACTGTTCCATAAGGTGATGATTTTGTTACTTTTCCTTTTTCAGATGTCGGAGAATATTGACCTTTTGTTAAACCATAAATTTTATTATTAAATAAAACAATTTTGAGATTTACATTTTTTCTACATGCATGAATAAAATGATTACCACCAATACTTAACATATCACCATCGCCCGTAGCAACCCAAACTTGTAATTTTGGATTTGCTAATTTAACACCTGTTGCAATTGCAGCTGCACGTCCATGAATGCCATGAAAACCGTAAGTGTTCATATAATATGGAAAGCGGCTTGAACATCCAATACCAGAAACCCAAACTATGTTTTCACGTAATTCGCCAAATTCAGGTGAACTTCTTTGTACCTGAGCTAAGATTGAATAATCACCACAGCCCGGACACCATTTAACATCTACATCAGATGCAAAATCCTTTGCAGTGTATTTAACTTGAGTTGTTAAATTATCTATTTTAGTTTCCATTATTTCCTCCTAACACTTCATTTATTTTGTTTTCAATTTCAGAAACTTTAAATGGTTGTCCTTTTACTTTATTGAACTGAATTACATCACATTTAAATTGATTTCTTAACAATAATGATAATTGTCCTAAGTTTAATTCAGGTACAAGTATGTTTTTAAACTTGCTTATTACTTCACCTAAATTTTTTGGGAACGGGTTCATATGTCTTAAATGAACGTGAGAAACTTTCTTTCCATCTTCACGAACATTTCTAATTGCTTCTTTCACCGCACCAAAAGTTGAACCCCAACTTACAACTACAAGTTCACCTTCAGTATCACCATCTACTTCAACATTAGGAATAAAATCAGCTACTTTAAGAACTTTATTCAATCTATTGTTTACCATTATTTGATGATTGTCCGGTTCATAACTAATATTTCCATAAACGTCCTTTTTCTCAAGACCACCAATACGATGTTCCAATCCGGGTGTTCCGGGAATTGCCCATGGGCGAACAAAATTTTCATCTCTTGAATATGGATGATAACCTTCAGGATTTGTTACGAAGTTTACTTTTATTTCTTTGAGTTCATCAAACTTAGGAATATTCAAAGGTTCAGAACCAAAAGCTAAATAACCATCAGTTAAAAGAATAACCGGAACCATGTGTTCAAGAGCAATTTTGCTAGCTTCATAAGCACAATGGAAACAATCAGCAGGAGATTGAGCAGCAAGAATAACTACCGGTGCTTCTCCATGACGTCCGAACATTGCTTGTAATAAATCTGCTTGTTCTGTTTTGGTTGGTAAACCAGTTGAAGGTCCACCTCTTTGAACATCAACAATTACAATTGGTAATTCAGTCATTACAGCTAATCCAATTGATTCTAGTTTCAAAGATAAACCGGGACCCGAAGTTGTTGTTATTGCTAAATTACCGGCAAAAGCAGCACCTATTGCAGATGCAATACCAGCTATTTCATCTTCTGCCTGAAATGTTATAACACCATAATTTTTATATCTGCTTAATTCTTGCAAAATTTCTGATGCTGGAGTAATAGGATAAGAACCTAAGAATAAATTTAAACCACTTTTCAAAGATGCTGTTATAAAACCTAATGCAACAGCTTCATTTCCTGAAACATTTCTATAAATTCCTTTTGGAAGTTGAGCTGGTTTTACATCATAACGTGTTGTAAAAATTTCTGTGGTATCGCCATAGTTATAACCTGCTTGTAAAACTCTTTTATTTGCTTCCATAATTTCAGGTTTTTTTGCAAACTTACTTTCAAGCCATTTCATTGTAACATCAAGTGGACGATTGTACATCCAATATAAAATTCCAAGAGCAAAGAAATTTTTACATTTTTCTTTTTCTTTATTTGAAAGTGTTAGATCTTCCAAAGTTGTCATTGTAAGTTTTGTTAAATCAACAGGAATGACATTATAGTTGGAAAGGGAATCATCTTCTAACGGATTAGTTGAATAATTAGCAAGACGTAAATTTTTTGTATCAAATGAACCAGTATTAACAATTATAGTTCCGCCTGGTTTCAGATCTTTTAAATTCACTTTTAATGCAGCGGGATTCATTGCTACTAAAACATCAGGTGCATCACCAGGAGTTTGAATATCACTGCTGCTAAAGTGTAATTGAAATCCACTTACTCCTGCAAGTGAACCAGCGGGGGCACGAATTTCAGCCGGAAAATCGGGTAATGTTGATAAATCGTTTCCCATTGCAGCTACTGTATCTGTAAATTGAGATCCGGTCAATTGCATTCCATCGCCAGAATCTCCTGCAAATCTTATTGTAACATCATCAATTACTTGAATCTTCTTTGCCATAGTTTTTCTCTTATGATTAAATATTAATTAAGTTATTTTGTATTGTTAAAATAATTAATTGCTTTTAATTAAACGAAACATTTTCTAAACAAAAATTATTGTAATTATGTTCTAATTATTTTGCTTTTTCTAATGATTTTAGAAATTCTTCTGCATTAACAAATCCAGTAATTCTTTCAACTTCTTTACCTTTGGAATCAATTATTAAAACTGTTGGCATTCCAACAATATTAAATTTTTTGCTGTATTCTTCTGTTTTTTCATCCATTGTTTTAGTCATATCAACTTTATAACATGTAAATTCTTTTGATTTATTAATTACATTTTGATTTGAAAAAGTTAATGCATCTAATTCTTTACATGGAATACACCAATCTGCATAAAAATCAATTATCATTTTTTCATTGTTGTTTAATGATGTTTCATAATTTGTTAAAGAAAACTCTTTCCAATCTGGTTTTAATTGCTTTTGTGGAATCAGGGCATAAATGGAAATAACTAAAACAATAATTGAAAAGATAATTTTGAAAATTTTGAATCCTTTTATTTTGTTAGCTTCTTTATCCATAAAGAATAAAATAATTACTGATATAATTCCAAAAATTGGAAGAGTAAATGAGTTAATTGTATTTGGCAGAATTGGATTTAAGAAATAGATTGCCATTGCCAATAATAAAAATCCGAAAATATGTTTTACACCTTCCATCCAAAAACCTGCTCGAGGTAAATTTTTTATTTTTCCACTAAAGAGTGCTAAAAATAAATAAGGTAAACCTAAGCCAATTGCCAAAACAAAAAACATAAGAAAACCATAAAATGGGTCACCTTTTGCTGCAACATAAGTTACTAGTCCTAAAACAAAAGGACCAATGCAAGGAGCAGCAACAATACCCATTGTCAACCCCATAAAAAATGCACCAAAAATTCCACCTTTAGCTCCACCAGCTTTCATTACTAAACTATCGGGTAATTTAAATTCGTAAACACCAAATTGACTTAAAGATAAAACTACAAAAAGTAATGCTATTCCAATTATTACGAATGGATTTTGAAGAAGTGTACCGAAAACAGCACCACTTAAAGATGTAACAACACCAATTATTGAATATGTTAATGCCATTCCTAAAACGTAAAGTAAACCCAAAACAAAAAGTCGGGATGTTCTTCCTTCAGCTTGTCCGCCGAAATATCCAATTGTTATAGGAATTAATGGATAAACACATGGAGTTAAATTCAAAGCTAAACCACCGAGAAAAACAAATATCAAACTAAGTAGCAATCCACTTTTTTCAATTGTATTTGCAATTGAATTTTCATTTTGCTGATTTGAAATTTCGTTTGATAAATCATTTTTTGTTTCTTTAATTGATGTATCATTTTGTATTGTTGATGTAATTTCAGCTTGAGTTGATTTATTAACTTTTAAAACAACTTCTGTAGAAATTTCATTTGGTGGCATACATGATTCATTATTGCAACCTTGGTAATAAAAGTAGATTGGTAATTTGTATTCATCATTTGATAAATTGTTCTTACTAACTAAAGTTACTTTAAAATTTTCTGTTCCATCAAAAACTGATACAGGATTTTCAGAAAACTCCAATTTTATTTCTTTGGCTTTTGGATATTCAATTTTCTTAATTTCAAAATTTTTGTCTTTGATAAATATTTTAGTTGCAATTAAAAATTCATCAAGTGGTTTATTTGAATTTATATGCCAACCATTTTGAATTTTAGCTTGTAAATTTATTTGGAATTCTTTTCCTGCATCAATTGAAATATTTTTTTCAACAGAATAAAACTCTACAATTTTGTTATTAGAAAATTGAGCCAGTAGAAAATTTGAAGTAAATATTAATAAATAAAACAAAAATAATTTTTTCATAATAATACCTTTTTTATTTACGCCAACCTTGTACAATTGGAAAACGTCTGCCGTAACCAAATGCTTTTTTTGAAACTCTTAAAATAGGTGCTGCTTGTTTTCTTTTAAATTCATTTAAATCAACAAGTCGTAAGACTTTGTTTACAAGTTCTTCGTTCCCAATTATTTGAGAAATTTCATTTTTTTCTTTTTGTTCTTCTAAATATAGTTGTAAAATTTTATCTAAAAGATCATAAGGGGGAAGTGAATCTTGATCTTTCTGATTTGGTCTTAACTCTGCTGATGGTGCTTTAAGAATTATTTCATTTGGGATAATTTCTTTTTCTTTATTAATGAAATTTGCTATTTGATAAACCTGAGTTTTGTAAACATCACCTATAACTGCTAAAGCACCACACATATCTCCGTATAAAGTTGCATAACCTGTTGCAATTTCAGATTTGTTTCCGGTTGTTAAAAGCAAGTAATTATGTTTATTTGATAAAGCCATTAAATATAAACCACGAATTCTGGACTGAATATTTTCTTCTGTTATATCAATTGATTTATTCTTAAAAGAGTTTTCTAATTGTTTAAGAGTAACATCAAAAACAGGTTGAATTGATATATTCTCTGATGAGATGCCAAGATTATAAATTAGTTTCTCAGAATCTTTAATACTTCCTTCACTTGAATAAATTGATGGCATCATAACAACATGAACATTTTCTTTTCCTAATGCTTGAACTGCAAGATAGGTAACTAATGCTGAGTCAATTCCACCACTTAAACCAACTAAAACCTTCTTAAATCCAGTTTTTTGAACATAATCTTTAATGCCTAAAATCAGAGCTGAAATAACTTCATCTTCAAATGAAGATTCAATTTCTAAAATTTCATTGTAATTGTTTTTAGTTTCATAAATCAAAAAGTCTTCTTCATATTTTTTACCAAGTAAACACATTTTTCCTTTATTATCAAAACAAAAACTTGCACCGTCAAAAATTAATTCAGTTTGTGCTCCAACGCAGCATGCATAAACTAAATGTAGATTGTCATCAGAAGTTAATTTTTTTAACATCTCAAATTTTTCTTTTCGTTTACCAAAAGAATAAGGACTTGCAGAGATGTTAATTAAAATTGTTGCACCTTTTTCATATAAGTGTTGAATTGGATCTAATGGATATCTTCTATGTTTCCAATAATCAGCATCATTCCAAATATCTTCACAAATTGAAATTCCAAGTATTTCATTTTTGAATTCTATTACTTCAACAGTTTTAGCCGATTCAAAATATCTGACTTCATCAAAAACATCATAGTTAGGTATTAAAGTTTTATGTTGGACAAATTTGATTTCTCCATTGTAACATAATAAAGCAGAGTTATAAATGTTTGTTCCTACATTGTCATCTTCATCTTCAGTAATTGATCCAAAGATAAGACCAACATCAATTGTTTTGCTTGCAATTTCTTCTGCAGCAATTTGAAGTGCATTTCTAAATTCTTTTTTTTCAACTAAATCTAATGGTGGATAACCACATAAGAATAATTCAGGAAAGACAACCAGATCTACATTATTTTCACAACCTTTTTTATAACCAGCAAGTATTTTTTCTTTGTTACCTTTTATATCTCCAATAATTGGGTTGAACTGACAAATTGCAATTTTCATATTTTCTAATTTTTAAGTGGGGCAAAGTTAAAAATAAGAGTTTTATTTTCAAATTTAGTTTATTTGGTTTGTAATTTTATTTTTGTAATAAAAATAGAAGTGAGTTATGTATCCAAAAGAATATATTACAAAATATTGTGATTCAAATAATTACAGAACTTCAAAAAATTATTTTTGTTTGTTTCCTGCATTTAATTTTTATCTGAACTTGCTAAGAATATTAATTAAATCAAATCGTTTAGCAAGAAAAGGAATTTACAATGATATACAATGGTCTAATTCTTCCGTTGATGTAATAAATAGTTTAGAAAATTCTGGTATAAAATTTTACTTTGAAGGAATTGATAATGTTAAAAATGTAAATGTTCCTGTTATTTTTATTTCAAATCATATGAGTACATTGGAAACAATGGTTTTACCGGCACTGATACAACCTTATAAAAATGTTGTTTATGTGATAAAAGAAGAACTTGCTAAATATCCTTTATTTGGTAAAATTGTTATGGCAAGAGATCCAATAAGGGTTGGAAGATATAATCCACGTGAAGATTTGATTAAGGTTTTGGAACAAGGGGCAGAAAAAATTAAAAATGGAAAATCAATAATCATCTTTCCACAAAAAACAAGAACAAAATTTTTTGATGAATCATCTTTTAATACTTTAGGAATAAAGTTAGCTAAAAAAAATAATATACCTGTAATTCCAGTTGCTCTATACACAGAAGCATGGGGAAATGGAAAATTAATTAAAGAAATAGGAAAGATTGATAAAACTAAAGAGGTAAAAATTTCATTTGGAAATCCTTTTTATGTTGAAGGAAATGGAAACGAAGAACATCAAAGAGTAGTAAATTTTATAAAACAAAAATTTGTTGAATGGAAATTAGAAGATTTGATTGTTTAATTGATTTTAAATCTATTTTATAAAAAAACTAAATACTTTTTAAGATTTAAATCCATAAACCTATTATCAATTTAACTGATTTTTTTAGATCAAATTAATTAACAATTCTTTAACAAACATATTTTTAAGTTAATTATAATTATTAAAAATTATTCGGAGTTTTTGTGAAAAAATTATTAATTACCATTTTATTCTTCTCCTCAATTACTTTTTCTCAAAATAATTTTCAAAAAGGGAATGTAATTTTCATTCATCCCGATGGGACTGGATTATCGGATTGGAATGCATTAAGAATTTTAAAAGTTGGTCCTGACAGTTCTTTAAATTGGGATAAACTTAATTCAATTGGTTTATATCAGGGACATATAAGAAACAGAGTTACATCATCTTCAAATGCCGGAGCAACAATACATGCTTATGGTGTAAAAGCAGATTTAGAAGATTTTGGTTTAATTGATAATGAAATTCCAGTTGCCCGTTCCGGTAATAAACTGAGTATTATGAAAGAAGCAATAAAAAAAGGAATTTTCACTGGACTTATAAATACCGGCTCAATCGAAGAACCGGGAACGGCAGTTTTTGTATCAAGTAATATTAAACGAGCAAACTATAATGAAATAGCTAAAGATGTTATAAAATCTGGTGTTGATTTAATATTTTCAGGTGGTGAAGAATTTCTTTTACCAGAAGGAACAAAAGGTGTATTTGCTAAAAATGGAAAAAGAAAAGATGGATTAAATCTTATTGAGTGGGCAAAGCAAAATGGTTATAAAGTTATTTACACAAAAGATGAATTACCGAAAACATCTTTTGAAGAGAAAAAAATTTTAGGAGTTTTTTCATCACGTCATACTTTTAATGATAAAACAGAAGAAGAATTAAAAGAAGCTGGATTAAAAAATTATAATCCAACAGCACCAACTATTGCAGAAATGACAAAGTTTGCAATTGAATTTCTTTCAAGAAAAGGACAGTTTTTTCTTGTAAGTGAAGAAGAAGGAACCGATAATTTTGGAAATAAAAACAATGCAAATGGAAAATTAGAAGCTTTAAATAATGCAGATGAAGCAATCGGTTATGCTATTGAGTTTATTAATAAAAATCCAAATACTTTGTTGGTAACTGCTTCTGATAGTGAAGCAGGTGGACTTGAAGTTGCAGGTTACGAAATTGATAATCTTGAAATCAACAAACCTTTACCTGAAAAAGATTTTAATGGATCACCACTCGATGGGATTTATGGAACAGCTTCTATTCCTTTTGTTTCCGCTCCGGATAAAAATGGAAAAAGATTTCCTTTTGCAATTGCATGGAGTTGCCTTGGTGATGTAACTGGTGGAGTTGTAGCACGTGCTCATGGGTTACATTCCAAAAAAATGAAAGGGAAAATTGATAACACTGATATTTATAGATTTTTGTATCTGGGTTTATTTGGTAAATGGTTAGATTAAGTTGAAAAATTTTTTCTTTATAATTTGTAACTATTAAATGTGAAAATATTTTTTTTAATATTATTAATATTTATAAACATATCAGCTCAAACTGAATATTTTGCCAGTGCTGATTCTATTAAAAAACATTTAAATGTTTTAGCTAGCGATAATTTTGAAGGTAGAGGAGTTGGTAGCAAAGGAGAAATTTTAACCTATAATTACATTGCAAATGAATTTAATAAAATTGGGTTGAAAAAAATTTCAAATGAAACATATTTCCAAAATATTTTATTACATGGAAGTATGGCTCTTGATGAATCAGAACTTTATTTGAAAAATGCTTTGAATGAAGTTAAACTAAAAATCCAGAAAGATTATATTCTTTACAACACTAATTCTCTTAATTATATCCCCCAGTATAAAGATTTAGTTTTTGTTGGTTATGGAATAATAGCATTAGAATTTGATTATAATGATTATTTATCTGTAGATGTTGATAATAAAATTGTAATTTTTTTAGATGGTGAACCAAACTCGAATGACCCAACATATTTTGATGCTAGCAATCCAACAATTCATAGTAACATTGAATTAAAATTCCGTGTAGCATTTTCGAGAGGTGCAATTGGTGCTATTTTAATTCCAATTAATAGTTATAAAAATTGGATACAAGTTCAAAATGAATTTCATAAAGAAAATTTTAGTCTGTCTTCGTTCACTAATATTAACCTTAACATTATTATTAATCCATTATTACTTGATATTATTTTTCAAGGTTCTAAAAAGGGGATCAAAGAAATTATTCAAGACCATTTAAGAAATAAAATTGAATCATTTTATCTGAAAACCAAACTGAAATTTAAAGGTGCTTTTAGGGAAAGAACATTTTTTTCCAGAAATGTAATTGGAATTAAAGAAGGCAGCGACGAAAAATTAAAGGATACTTATTTAATTATTTCTGCTCATTATGATCATCTTGGAATAGGAAAATCAATCAATGGAGATTCAATTTATAATGGTGCGTTGGATAATGGAATTGGTGTTGCTGTTATGCTTGAGATTGCGAATGTTATAAAAAAAATAAATACAAAAAGAACAATAATTTTTATTGCAACAACAGCTGAAGAAAATGGTTTATTAGGTTCAAAATATTATGTTGATAATCCAATATTTCCTCTGTATAAAACAATTGCAAATGTTAATATTGATGGAGTTCCGATTAATAGAAATTTTGAAGGAATAATTGGAATTGGTTCAGAATTTTCATCATTAAAGTTTTTTATAGAAAAAGTTGTGAAAAAGAAAAATTATTACATTGAAGAAATTCCAGATGAGTTTAAAAAGTTTGGAGTATTTAATTACTCAGATCAATTTGCTTTTGCACAAGCCGGAATTCCTTCGGTTTTGATTTATGAAGGTACCAAAAACAAAACTAAAACAGAAAAAGAAGTAATTAAATCATTCATTGATTATATGATTGAAAAATATCATACTCCTTTTGACGATTTAAATCAAAATATAGATTATGTTGCAGCAGAAGAATACTCAAATTTCTTAATCGAATTTATTACAGAAATTGCTAACTCGAATATTGAACCCGAGTGGTTTACAGGAGTTGAATTTAATAATGCAAGATTGAGAAACAGGGCTGAAAAAAAATGATAAAATTAATTTTCATTTCATTTATAATAATAATTATCAGTTCTTGTTCATTTAATCAAAGTAAAATTTCCTCAATAAGAATTGTTGGTTCTGATACAATGTTTGAATTAGTTAATGATTTGGTATTGGAATTCAATAAAGAACATCCTGAAATAGTAATTAATGTTTTTGGAGGCGGTTCGAAATATGGAATTGAAGCATTAATTAATGGTGAAGCTGATATTTGTACCTCTTCAAGAAAATTGTATCCTGATGAAGCAAAAAAATTAGTTAATAAATTTAATACACTTGGAGTTGCTCACTTAGTTGCAATTGATGCTTTATCAATTTTTGTAAATAGAAATAATCCGATTGATAATATATCTCATGAAACATTAAAAAATATTTTTACTGGTAAAATTGTTAAGTGGAGTGATTTAGGTTTTGTTAATGATAAAATCCAGCCTGTTATTAGAAATATTGATTCCGGTACTTATTTATTCTTTAAAGAATATGTACTTGATGGAGAAGAATATTCAAACAATTGTATTGAATTTAATACAACAAAAAAAGTAGTAGATTTTATTACTTTTAATATAAATGCAATTGGCTATGGTGGAATTGGTTATGCTGGTGAAGTTAAAACATTAAGCGTGGATGGAATTTTTCCAAATACACAAAATATTCTGAATAATAAATATCCATATTTTCGATACTTATATTTTTTTACAATAAAAGAGCCCGAAGGTAACTTAAAATTATTTATTGATTGGGTTATATCATCTAAAGGGCAAAAAATTGTTGAAAAATCCGGATACTTTCCTTTATGGTTTGTTAACGAATAAAATCATTTCTAAAATTTAATTCCAATTTAATTTCCATTTAATATTTAATTAATAATCCCATTTTAAGTTGTAAGTAAAAAAAAATCTATATGGAAAATCTTATTTACATTTTATTTGGAACGTTATCTGGAATTAGTTGCTCATTAATTGCTAAAAAGTTAAACAAAAGCCAAAAAGATTGGTATATGTTAGGGCAATTGTTTTATAATATATTAAATAAAAATTTATGAGAATTGCACATATATCAGATCTTCATCTTTGTACACTCTTCAAAGAAAAAAATTATTTGAAATTGGAAAAAGCTTTAATAACTGCATTAAAAAATGGTGTTCAACATTTTGTTTTTAGTGGCGATATAACTGACAACGCTAATGAAGAAGATTTTAAAAACTTTAAGTCAATTCTTAAAAAGTATAATATCTATAATTCATTAAAAGCGACAATAACAATAGGAAACCATGATATTTTTGGTGGTCCACAAACGGCTAATGATGTTATTTCATTCCCTTCGAAATGCTTAAAAATAAATTACATTGAAAAAGTAAAAGAATTCATAGACCACTTTAAAGAACTATTTGAAAACACTATTACTATTAATAATGAAATTAATTTTCCATTTTTAAAGATTGTTCATGATAATGCATTTCTGATAATAAATTCAATTGATGAATATTCAAGATTTAAAAATCCTTTTGCCTCTAATGGAAAAGTGAATAAAGAAATAAGAAAAAAAATTATTGAGCTTTCAAAAAACAAAGAAATTTCAGATAAAACTAAAATCGCAGTTATACATCATCATTTTTATCATAATTATGAAAATGCTTCAAGCTCAGAAAATAATTTGTGGAATAAAATTGAAAATTTTACAATGAAATTAAAACACAAAAAAAAATTAATTAATCTGTTCAATGAATGTGGTGTTAAAATTGTTTTACATGGACATTCACATGAAATGAAAGAATATATACGTAATGGAATTCATTTTTTTAATTCTGGTGGTGCATTTGAGGGCAATGCAATCAGAATGTTTATAATAAATGCATTCAAATTTGATTTAAGTTACGAAATTATTGATGAATTCTTTATCCAATCAGATAATGAAATTTATTATTCAAAATCTCTAGCCATTTGAATTTAACATTAGCTTAACATTACTATAACATTATGTTAATGATAATAAAATATGTTTCGATACCAAAAAATTAAGAGAGAGAGAAAAAGTAATGAGTAACAAATTATTAGTAATTCTATTATTTTTTTTAATAACAAATTTTTCAAATGCACAATCAAAGGGTGCAATAACAGGAAAAATAAAAGATAAACAAACAAATGAAACCTTAATTGGTGCAAGTATTTCCATTGTGGGAACTAATTTAGGTTCTACAACCGATTTAGATGGGAATTATGAAATCAGAAATTTACAACCGGGTAAATACAATCTAAGAGTTTCATATATATCTTATCAAACAACTACCATAAATGATGTTGTTGTTGAAAGTGGAAAAGCAACTATAATTAATATAAACCTTGAACAAGTAACAACAGAATTAAATGAAGTTATAGTTTCAGCAGAAGCTTTAAAATCAACAGAAGCAGCCATTCTCAATATCCAAAAAAATTCAATGAACATAGTTGATGGAATGAGTGTTGAATTAATTAAGAAAAATAACAGTTCAGATGGAATTGATATTTTAAGAAGAATGACTGGTGTAACAATTTCTGATGGGAAATATGCTTTTGTAAGAGGTGTAAGTGACAGATATAATAGCACTCTTCTGAATGGTTCAACTTTACCAAGTACTGATCCTGAAAAGAAAAGTTTTTCATATGATTTATTTCCTGCTAGTTTAATTGAAAATGTTTTAACATCTAAAACTTTTGTACCGGATAAACCTGCTGATTTTTCCGGTGGTTTAGTTGAAATTAATACAGTTGAATTTCCATCAAATTTAATTTTCGATTTTTCATTTGGTTCAGCTTACATTAACAACACAACAGGAAAAGTAACTTCAACTTATAACGGCGGAAAAACTGACTATTTAGGAATTGATGATGGAACCAGAAGTTTGCCATCTTTAGTACCCAAAAGTAAAATTGATAGAAATTTAACTCCAGCTGAACTTGAAAATATTGGAAAATCTTTTTCTAATAATTGGGATCTTAAATCAACAACTTTACCAATCAATTCAAACTTCAAGTTTAACTTAGGAAATAAAATTAATTTAGGTGAAGAAGAAGTTTTAGGATATATAGCATCGTTGACCTATTCTAATTCAAACGACCTGAAAGAAACTTATCAAGCTAATTATACATACGAAGGTCCAAGATATATTTATAATGGTGTTAATTATAATAAAAGTATTAATTGGGGTGCTTTGTTAAATGTTAGTTTAAAATTATCAAGTAATAATAAAATTAGTTTAAAAAATGTTTACAATAATTCTTCAGATGATGAAACAATTCAATATGAAGGGGATTATTCATCTTACTTACAATATAGAAAAACAACATCATTTAGATTTGTTTCAAGATCATTACAATCTTCACAATTAATAGGTGAACACAACATTAATTTTTTTAATGGATTGCGAATTGATTGGAATCTGAATTTTTCAAATTCAAAAAGAAATGAACCTGATGCAAGAAGATATGTTTATGCAAGAGATTTATATTCACCTGAAGATAAGTTGTTATTCCTTTTAGACCAATCTTTAGTATCAAGATTCTATGGAAATTTAGATGATCAAATTTATGGGGCTGCATTAAACTTTAAACTAAAGCTATTTGACGATAACAATTTCCCTGAATTCAAATTTGGATTTTTAATTGACAGAAAATCTAGAGAATTTGATGCAAGAATTTTTGGATTTAGAAATGTACCGGGTGGAAATTTCTTAAAAGAACAAGAAGTTCTCTTTAAGGATATTAAAACTATTTTCTCACCTGAAAATATAAATCCGAGTTTTATTGAAATTGTTGAAATTACTCAACCAACAGACAGTTACTATTCAGACCAGGATATTAATTCAGCATACATCTTAACAGATTTTTCAATCTTTGGAAACATAAAAGTTATAACAGGTTTAAGGTATGAGAATTCAATTCAAAAAATGAATACTTTAACCAGAACCGGAGAAAAACTTTCTTTAAAAAATATTTATAATGATTTATTCCCAAGTTTAAATATTTCTTCAAAAATAAAAGACAATCTGTTATTAAGGTTAGCAATAACCAAAACTATTTCTAGACCAGAGTTTCGTGAATTAGCAACTTTTACATATTTCGATTTTGTATCGAACGAATTAGTAATGGGTAATCCTAATCTTATCAGAAGTTTAATTAACAATTATGACTTAAGATTTGAATATTATCCAACCTCAAGAGAAATGTTTGCTGTAAGTTTATTTTACAAACAGTTAAAAAACCCAATTGAACAAATTTTAATTTCTTCATCAGGATTAGAACCAACCAGATCATACGAAAACGCAAAAGAAGCAAAAAATTT
>JAOADJ010000016.1 GCA_026417375.1 Melioribacteraceae bacterium
GTCATAGAAGCAGCAGTGCCATTAATAAAACTTGCACCAGCACTTGCAATACAAGCTGCACCCATATTTGCTAATGATGCTTTTCTTGTTGGTTCTGTTGCTTTACCATTTATCATATCAACAATATTAAAAGCAATTTGACGAGCCATTACTCCCGAAGGCATTCCTGTTCTCGGTGGTGTTGGAAATATTGGAATACCATTTGGATTTATCATGGGTTTTGAAATAGAATGTGGTGGCGCAAATGCTATTCCGGCAGCAAAAATATTTTTATACTTTGGTGACTGATATGTTGATGGCCAGTCTGATGGCTTCCATTCTTCATAAGGCTTTTTTGTATAATCGCTATCAACAATCATAAATCCATTTGGAGCAAATAATTCATTTGTAATGTCACTATTATTTTTATCAAATGCTTTTAAACCAACGCCACTGAATGGTGGAAGTAACATAGCAAAATCTTCTTTTATTGATTTTTCTTCTCCTTCAAGATTTTCATAAACAACTTCATTTGGCATAACTTCTTTAACATGAGCTTGTGTAATCCACTCAATTCCTCTTTCAGTATAAAGTGATTCAGTAAAAATTCTGCTATGAGTAATATAACCACCACGTTTCAAAAACATTCCACCCATTCCGAAATCTCCAAGTTCAGCTTCATTTGATATCCAAATGATTCTTGCTTTATCACGAACTTTTTCTTTTCGCAAAACAAACTCGACATTAAACAAATATTCAAAAGCTGCACCTTGACAAGTACAATTTCCATGTCCGGTACCAATTAATAATGTTTGTTTTTCTCCTTTCTTCATTCTTTCAATTTTTTCTTTCAAATGTTTTGCAGTTTCATCTGCATGAGAATAAGTACAAACTGATAAACTATTTTTTCCGGGTCCTAATCCTTTTGTAGCATCAAAATTTAACTTTGGCCCTGTTGCATTAATTAAATAATCATATGTTATTTTTTCCGTTTTACCAATTTTATCTTCACTTGTGTACTCAATTTTTACATAAGGTTTAGATAATTCGGAATCACCTTCAGGATGGATGCTAAACGCTTTAGCTTGATAAAAATTAATATTTGTTTTTTTGTAAACCGGAGCTAAAGGAAATGTAACCTGTTCAGGTTTCATATAACCTGTTCCAACCCAAATATTCGAAGGAATCCAATTCCATTTACTATTTGGAGAAACTACAACTACTTCATGTTTACTACTTAACTTTCTTCGAGCATGTAACGCTGCTGTTTGCCCGGCAATTCCAGCTCCCAATATCAGAAGGCGTGCCATTTGACCTCCTTTATTTAAATTTTTTTAATAGTACAATTGAAACAACAAAGATTAATATCATTCCACTAAGTACACCAATTTCAAGCATATACATATTTAGCTTTTCCTGGAAATATGCTGTTTCAACACTTATAATTAATATTCTTCTTATTGCAGCAATTAAACCAACTATTAAAAATGGTTCTGAACATAAAACATGTTCTTTAATCGTAATTCTTACTGTATATAAAATTTCAAGAACCATTACTAATAATAAAGTTTTAGAAATAATTTCAATAATTGTTTGGACTTGATTCTCTGCATGAAAAAATTCAGGGAATGAAATAATTTCGTTATAAATTAATAAAACTGCACTAGCAACCAAAAGAAAAGCTACAATTAAATAAATTACATCTTCGATTATGCTAAGTGAGTTTATAATTTTTTCTTTAATCATTATTTTAATTTATGTCACCCTTCAAAACTTTTAGGGTGACATTTTTAGGTTAATATTCTAATTTTTGTTTAGTTGATACTCTTTTTCTGAATACCCAATATGTCCAAGCCTGATAAGCTAATACTATTGGGACAAAAATCACAGCAATTATTGTCATAACTTTTAAAGTATATGGAGAAGATGAAGCATTATAAATTGTTAAACTCCAATCTGGATTTGTACTTGAAACCATTACTCTTGGGAACAATCCCATAAAAATTGTAATAGTAGAAAATGCGATCGTTATTCCTGTCATAACGAAAGCCCAACCTTCTCTTTGAATTTTCAGAAAATACCAAACCGAAAGAATTGCTAAACCAGCAAAAATTGGAATAACTCCGGGATTTACACCAAGCTTACTAAACATATCAGTTTCGAAATAACCAAGAATAACATAAACAAAAAGAACAATTGTAGCTGGTAACCAAAGTTTTTTTGCATATCTTCTGGCACCTTCAAGTAAATTATCTGTCAATTTTAACGACAAGAAAATGGCACCATGAAGAGTAAAAAGTAAAAGTGACGCAATCCCACCAATTAATGAATAAGGATTTAATAAAGTGAAAAAGTTCCCCGTAAAATTCATTTTATCATCAATAGGAACACCACGAATTATATTTGAAATTGCAACACCCCAAAGTAGAGCAGGAATAAAACTTCCAAAAAATATAACCCAATCCCATCTGTTTCTCCAAACAGGATCATCTTTTTTACTTCTATATTCAAATGCAACACCACGAGCAATTAATGCAAGAAGCATTACAACCAATGCAAGATAAAATCCACTGAATAAAGTTGCATACCAATTTGGAAAAGCTGCAAACATAGCACCACCAGCTGTTAACATCCAAACTTCATTACCATCCCAAAATGTACCAATTGAATTTATTATTGCTCTTCTTTCCCTATCTTCTTTACCAAGAAATGGTAATAGAATTCCAACACCATAATCAAATCCTTCTAAAAAGAAAAATCCAATAAATAAAACCGCAATTAAAATAAACCAAATTATATTGAGATCCATTTTTACCTCCTATGCCTTACTTAAAATTGAATTATCAACTTCTTTTTCTTCTTTTTCAATTTCATCAACATTTCGTTTTGCGTATTTCATCATTAAACCTATCATAATAAACATAAGAATTGCATAAATTAAAGTATAAGCAACTAATGAAATTGCAACTTCACCAGTTGAAACAGTATTAGAAACAGAATCAGCAGTTTTAAATAATCCAAAAACAGTCCAAGGTTGGCGAGCAATTTCAGTAAAAATCCAACCTGTTGTATTTGCAATCCATGGTAATGTCATTGACCAGAAAACAATTTTATACCAGATAGGTTTGAATTCATATTTGGATTTAAACGCTTGTATAACAGAGAGTAAAGCAATAAGTAACATTAAAAATCCGGCACCAACCATTATTCTAAATGTCCAATAAGAAACAGCAACAGGAGGAACGTAATCACCTGGACCAAATTTTTCTTCTGCTTCTTTTTGTAAATTTTTTATTCCTTTTACTTCACCATCAAATCTGTTGTATGCAAGAAAACTTAAAAGTCCGGGTACTTTAATAGCAAATACATCTTTTCTGTTTTTTTCATCACCAAAAGTGAAAAGTGACATAGCAGCAGGATTTTCAGTTTCCCATAAAGCTTCTGCAGCAGCCATTTTCATAGGTTGTATTTTAATCATGTATTGTGCTTGATTATGACCAACTAAAATTACAAGCAATGTTCCAAGTAATGCATAAACAGCACCAAACTTGAATGATTTTGTAAATACTTCGTGTTTACCTTTTTTAAATAATTGATATGCACTAACAGATAAAATTAAAAATCCTGCAGTTGCAACAGCTCCAAAAAAGACATGTGGAAATTGGACCCAAAGATGTCCATTTGTTAGAATTGCAAAAAAGTCAGTCATTTCAGCTCTTCCATTTCTAATTGCATAACCAACGGGTTGTTGCATGAAAGAATTTGCTGCTAAAATCCAGATAGCAGATAAATTTGAACCAATTGCAACTAACCAAATTGAAGCTAAATGAAATTTCTTGGAAATTTTATCCCAACCAAAAATCCAAATTCCCAGAAATGTTGATTCCATAAAGAAAGCCAGAAGAGCTTCAACAGCAAGTGGTGCTCCAAAAATATCCCCCATGAATCTTGCATATTGGGACCAGTTCATTCCGAATTGAAATTCCTGGACAATTCCAGTTACTACCCCAATTGCAAAATTAATTAGGAAAAGTTTACCCCAGAACTTTGTCATTTTTTTATAGGTCTCGTTGCCAGTACGATAATATGCTGTTTGCATAATAGCTACTGCAATAGAAAGACCTAAAGTTATAGGAACAAAAAAGAAATGATAGACAGTTGTAATAGCAAACTGCCACCTTGCAAGGGTTAATGCATCCATGAATTACCTCATTTTTATTGAGTAAAATTAATTATGTTTTTCTTTCAGTAAATAATCTGAAATTTTTTCTTTTTTTAATTTATTTATTAAAATTTCTTCTTCATTAACCCAAAATGCATGAAATTTACATCCAAATTTTAGTTCGCATTTAAATTCTTTTTTTAAACAATCATTAAATTTTACTTTAAATCCAATAGTATTTAATACATCATACAACGAAAGTTTTTTAGGATCTGCCTTTAAAAACACTCCACCATATTTACCTTGAATGGAATCTGTAATCTTAGCTTTTTTTAATTTATGAATTATACGGGAAGCAAATTTTTGAGATATAAATAGTCTTTGAGCCAATGTCGGAACATTAATAAATTCCCCTTTTGGTAAGGCAGCAAGATAGGCTGTCATTCTTAGTGCGTAATCTTGCTCGCGAGATATAAAACTATTTCTTTTCAATTTTTAAACATTACCTAAAAGGTTATGTTTAAAATAATTTTTAGTTTCTAAAAAACAAAGAAAAATTTTTTAATACATAATTTTTAGTTTTTTAATTTTACTTTGAAGAGTTGTTGGTTTTATCTTTAAGAGTTCTGCAGCGCCATCTTTTCCATAAATTTTACCGTTTGTTTTTCTTAAAGCTTTTTCAATTATTTTTTTTGTCTCCTCTTCAAAAGATTTTAATTGTGAATTATCTTCAAAACAATCTTCTTTAGTATAGCTGTTTTTTTCAAAAATAATATGGCTTTCTTTAATTATTCCATCTTTCGATAAAATTGATGCTCTTTCAAGTGTATTTTGTAATTCACGAACATTTCCATACCAAGAATTATTCATTAAAGTATCTAATGCTTCTTTTGTTAAAATTAATTTTTTGTTATGAAATTTTGAGTTCAACTTTTCAAGAAAATAATTAGCAAGTAAATAAATGTCTTCTTTTCTTTTTCTTAACGGTGGTAAATTAATTGGAAATACATTTAATCTGTAATATAAATCTTCTCTGAATTTTCCTTCTTTTACTTTTTGTTCTAAATCAACATTAGTTGCACAAATTATTCTGACATCAGAATGAATTGTTTTTTCACTTCCTAGTCTTTCAAAAGTGCCTTCCTGAATAGCTCGTAAAAGTTTTGGTTGAATTTCTAAAGGTAAATCTCCTATTTCATCTAAAAACAGAGTTCCACCATCAGCTAATTCAAATCTTCCTTTTCTTGTAGAAACAGCCCCTGTAAATGCTCCTTTTTCATGCCCGAATAATTCACTTTCAGCAAGATTATAATTTAATGCTGAGCAATTCAAAGTTATAAAACTTTTTTTGTTTCTTTTGGAAAGTGCATGAATTGCTTTTGCAACTTGTTCTTTTCCTGTTCCTGTTTCACCTAATATCATTACATGAGAATCTGTTGAAGCTACAAGCTTTATCTTTTCAATTATTTGAATCCAGACTGGTGATTTACCAATTAAACCATCAACAACTGAATTT
>JAOADJ010000029.1 GCA_026417375.1 Melioribacteraceae bacterium
ACAGTACCTGATGTCATTGCAAGAACAGCTTCTGAAGTATCTTTTTGAATTTGTTTAATCATATTTGCAATTTCTTTTGTTGCTTTTGTTGTTCTTTCTGCAAGTTTACGAACTTCATCGGCAACAACTGCAAATCCACGACCTTGTTCACCAGCACGGGCTGCTTCTATTGCTGCATTTAATGCTAATAAGTTTGTTTGATCGGCAATGTCATCAATAACTTGAACAATTTCGCCAATTTGATCACTACTCTTTCCAAGTTCTTGAACTGTTTCAGCAGATTTTTGCACAACTGCTGCAATTTTGTTCATTCCTTCAATTGTTTCTTCAACAGATTTACCACCTTCAACAGCAATTTTTCCTGCTTTTTTAGCTGCTTCAGCGGCAGATGATGCATTTCTTGTTGTATCGAGAATTGTTCTAGTCATTTCATCAACAGCAGTTGCAACTTCGCTTGTTTGAGCAGATTGTTCCTGAGCACCCGCAGCCATTTCTTCTGCACTTGATGAAATTTGTGTTCCAGCACTAGCAGTTGCTGAAATTGCATTTGAAACTTCTGCTAATGCCTGACTGAATGATTCAGCTAAATTATTTACACTATCTTTAATTACTTTGTAATCACCTTTATAATCGCCCACCATTCTTGATGTTAAATCACCATGAGCTATTTTTTCTAAAACTATTTTTGATTCTTCAATTGGTTGTGCTACAGCATCAATTGTTTTGTTAAATCCTTCAATTATTTCTTTGTATCCACCAGAAAATTTATTTTCATTTCCGCGATAATTTAAATCTCCCTGCGATGCTCTTTTTGCTAATTCAACCGTTTCATTTACTAATCCTTTAAGTGATTCAATTACTTTGTTGAATGATTTTGAAAGAACATCCTTTTCTGATCTTACACTTACAGCTACATTTAGATTACCATCTGCTATTTTTTCAGCTACTTCAGCTTGAGATTTTGCGGATACAATTAATGTTGAAAATGCTTCTTGCAGTTTTCCTATTTCGTCTTTTGTTCTTACAGTTATATCTAAATCAGTTTCACCAAGAGCAATTTTTTCTGCCCGCATTGTTATTCTTTTTATTGGCTCAGCAATAATTGTTGAAGTCCAATATCCTAATCCAACTGAAATAATTATAGCTAAAATTGTAAATACAATTAGTTTCATTTTATCATTATTTGTATCATTAACTACATGACTATATAAATCTAAGCTATGTTTTTTATTTATTTCGAACAATTTATTCAATGAATTTCTCCAATTTTCAAAATCTATATCCATGTCGCCCTGTGTCATCACCCTTGCATCTTCAATAGCACCCATATTAATAAAGCTAATAGCTGTTTCAAGTTTTTCTCTATATGCTTTATATGCCTTTTCAAATTCATTAGCTGTTTTAAGTTCTTCATCATCAGCAATTGCAGCTTTATATTTTTTCCATTTTTCATCACCTTTTTTAAAGCTTTCTGTTGACTGTTTTATATGTTCTTCAATTTCTTTTTGATTAGAATGGTTAAGTGCTTTTTCTACATCTAATGTAGCAGTTAAATAAGATGATCTTACAGTTGCTAAATCTACAACTTCATTACTTTGATTATTTAAGCTAAATGCTCCATCTTTTGCATCAGTTAGCCCCATCCAGCTAACTAAGGCAACAATCAATGTAATTAAAGAAACAATAAAGAATGAAGAAATTAATTTGAATCGAATATTTTTATCCAAAAACCATTTCATTGTAAAATTCCTTTTTAATTATCAACTTGTTTTAATTGTTCTTTATCTTTTTCTGTTAAAACTTTTTCTAAATCAATAAGAATTAATAAGCGGTCTTCCAGTTTTCCAACAGCACGTATAAAATCCGAGTCTATTCCTGTGGCTAATTGTGGTGGTGGTTCAATAATATTTGCAGGAATTCTGAGAACTTCTTTTACAGCATCAACTATGAACCCAACGGTTTTTCCATCAATTTCAACAACAATTATCCTTGTGTCTTTATCGTGTTCTTTCTTTTCAAGTTTTAGTCGGGTTCTTAAATCGATAATCGGAATAACACGACCACGAAGATTAATTACTCCTTCAACAAAATCGGGAGCATTAGGAACCTTTGTAATTTGTGTCATCTTGTTTATTTCTTGAACATTAAGAATATCAACACCGAATTCCTCATTAGCAATTTTGAAACTTACTAATTGAAGAATTTCATTAGAATCCACCTTAGATTGTGTTTGATTGCTCATTTAAACTCCACTAAAAAAATTATTACGATGCTATTTTCGATAATTTTTAAATATAGTTTAGTGGTGTTAGAAATTATTTTACAAAATTTTTGGTGGAAAGAAGAAAAAGTCCTTTTAAAATTGATAAAAATATTGGAAGGTTATGTTTAGATGTTGATTTTATTGGTTTTGTAAGATTTACAGTATTAAGATTATTTGTAAGACTTATCTTACAAAATTGTCCATCGGTATTTATTGTAACTAAAATCATAAAAATATTAATTCAATTATCGTTCCATTTCTATTTTCATTATCGGTTAATTTTTTGAAAAGTTTAGTGGTTAATATTCTCCATTTAAATAAAAATCTACATTTATTTTTTACAGGATTTAAAAATTTTTTGAATAACTGATTTTTTTCAAAATTTATTAATTCTATAATTAACACTCCTTCTAAACAAATGGCATTTGGATTGTTCTTTTTAATTTTCAACAAATTGGATTTTATTCCTTAATGAAGGAATTTTTAAATAAAAATATAGATGATAGAGAAATAAACTTGCTTGATAATTTTTCTTTTGCTTTTTTTAGAATTGATAGTTCGGATAATTTAATTTATGCAAATAAATATTTACTGAAGTTATTAGATTATATTTCTTTAGATGAATTAATTTCTAATATCAACTTAAATCCATCTTTGAAATATTGCTTTAGTTTCAGAAGATTAGCAAAATCGGAGAGTGTTGAAAATGAATTTTTATGGATAACAAAGAACAATACAAAAAAAATATTTAAAGAAATTGTTCAAAAAGTAAAAGATGAGAACAACAATGAATATATTGATTGTGTTATTAAAGATGTAACAGAGAAGAAATTTTTAGAAAATCTGATAAAAGATATTAATTCAAAAGAAGCTTCTATATTAAAGGCAATTCCGGATTACATTTTAGTTGTATCAAAAAACTTTGAAATTATTGATACTAAAAATAATGTTTCAAAAATTTTTCCCGATTTTGTTTCTATCAAAGGGTTACACATAAAAGATTTATTTGATGAAAACATCTCAAATAAACTGGAAAAAATTATTAAAGAAGTAATTGAAACATCCGAACAAATCAATTTTGAATTTGAGATTTTCAATTTTATAAGCACAAGTTATTATGAAGCAAGAATTGTTCAAAGAAACTTTGAAGAAGTTATATTTATAATTCGGGATATTACACGCGAAAAAGTTGCTGAAGAACAATTAAAAAAATTTACTGAAGAACTAAAACAATTAAACGCAACTAAGGATAAATTCTTTTCTATTATTGCACACGATTTAAGAACACCTTTAAATGGAATTTTAAACTATGCAGAAATTCTTGCAAGCGAATACAATGATTTGTCTAAAGAAGAAATAAAAGAATTTTCCGAATATATTTTAGAAATCTCCCGTTCAACAAATACTTTACTTAACAACTTACTTGAATGGGCAAGAATACAAAATGGTAAAATTAACTTTGAACCAGCATTAAATAATTTGTATTACACGGCAGAAAAAGTTTTGGACATGCTAAAAATTGTTGCATCAAACAAAGAAGTAATGATTTTAAATATGATTGATAAAGATCTTGAATTTGTATTTGATAAAAACATGCTTACTTCGATTTTACTTAATTTAGTTAATAATGCAATAAAATTTTCTAATCCGGGTGGTAAAATTGAAATTCTTTCATATGAATTCGATAATTATTATAAAATTTCCATTAAAGATGAGGGTGTTGGAATGAGCGAAGAAATATCATCAAAATTATTTAATTCTAATTTTAATGTTACATCACTTGGAACAGCAAAAGAAAAAGGAACAGGTTTAGGTTTAGTTCTATGCAAAGAGTTTGTCAAAAAACATAAAGGTAATATCTGGGTTGAAAGTAAATTAGGTGAAGGTTCAACTTTTAGTTTTACAATTTCAAAAGAATTTATGAGTTAACGATGTTAAAATTTTTAATTGTAGATGATGATCAATCAATAAGAGAATTATTAAAAATAATTCTAAAGAAAAATTATGCCTGCAATATTTTAGAAGCCGAAAATGGTGAAAAGGCATTAGAAATTCTTAAAACAGAATCTCCTAACATAGTTTTTCTTGATTTAAGCATGCCCGTTTTGGATGGAAAAGAAGCTTTGATTCAAATCAGAAACAATGTAATTACAAAAAATATTCCGGTTATAATTATTACAGCATTAAATGAAAAAGAAATAATTTCAGATTTAGTTGAAAAAGGAATTTGCGATTACATTCTTAAACCTTTTGATAAAACAGATACTATAAAAAGAATTAATAAAATATTAGCAAGAAAAACCAGTGGTAAAGAAAAAAATGAAACCGATATTTCTGGTTTACCTAGATTAATGTTAGTTGAAAATGATAATAAACTACGTTTACAATTCCACGAGCTTTTCGGAGATAAGTTCATTATTGTTGATGCAAAAAATGGATCAGAAGCTTTAACGGTTTTTAATCAACATTTTCCACGATTTATTGTAATCAGTGATAAACTTAGTATCCTTGATAAAAAAATTATAACGCTAAGAATATTAGAACAAATAAAAAATGGTGAAGTTTCTATTTATCTTTTAATGCACGATAAAAAAAGTTTAACAGCAAAAGTATTTCAATTTGATGGAGTAATTTTTAGAGATGAAAATCTTCAAAACTTTAAGAACGATTTATTATCAACTCTCCTTAAAGATGAAATTACTACTTGATTTTATGTCATATAAAATTAATATTGAATATGAAATTTTAATTGAAAATAATTGAGGGTCGTTTTTAATGTCTCCTAAAAAGTCACCACAAAAAATTGATATAAATTCTGATAAAGAAAAAATTTTTAATTCAATGATTGAAAATTCTCCTTTTATGATTTTAAGAAATAAAAAAGATGCAACTATAACTTATGTTAATAAAGCAATAGAAAATTTTTTTGGAATTCAAAAAAAAGATGTAATTGGTAAAAAATGGCTTTCTGATATTTCTAAAGAACAAAAAGAAGAAATTAAAAATTATCTTAAAGAAGCTTCTGAAAAATTAACCACATTTCAACACAATGTTTCTTACACTCTTAAAAACAATGAACAAAAAATTATCCAATGGATAACTCAACCATTATTGGATGATAATGGAAATTTTTTGGGTGAATTACAAGCTATTGGTATTGATATTACCGATAAACATTTTTATCAAAAGCAATTAACCGAAGCACAAGATAATCTCTCTTTATTTTTCAAACAATCACTCGATGGTTTTTTTATTGCCGAAACTGATGAACCAATTGAATGGAACGACAAATGCGATAAAGAAAAATCATTAAGGTTGTTTTATCATGACTTTAAAATCACTCAGGTAAATCAAGCATTTCTAAATCAATATAATGCAAAAGAAAAAGATATTATTGGTTTAGCTCCAGCTGATTTTTTTGTTCATAATTATAATTATGGTTTAGAAATCTGTAAAAAAATTCTTGATTCTGGTTATATAACTTTGGTAACAGATGAAAGAAAATTCGACGGTACTCCTATTTGCATTGAAGCACAATACAA
>JAOADJ010000033.1 GCA_026417375.1 Melioribacteraceae bacterium
GGATTCAGGCAATTAATGTTTCAAAAGGAATTGGTTCTGTTGCAAATGGTTTTGAATCTATTACCGGACAAATTGATGTATCTCTTAAAAATCCGGAAGAAACAGATGGTGAAAAAATATTCTTTAATTTTTATGGTGATGATGAAAAACGATTTGAAGGAAATTTGAATTTAAGAACTTCACTTGGTGAACATTTATCAGTAGTAAATTTTTTGCATGCTAGTTCCCGAAAACATTCTTTCGATAAAAATGGTGACAATTTTTTTGATATGCCAAATTTTACTACTTATAATTTTATGCAAAGATGGAGTTTCCATACTGATAATGGTTGGGAAAGTAAATTTGGTTTTCAAATAGTTAAAGATGAAAAATTAAATGGTACTATTCATTCAATTAATAATTCAATACCAAACTATAAATACTCAACAAAGAATGACCAAATTTATTTATATGTAAAAACTGGTTATGTTTTTCAGGATGCACCACATAAATCATTTGGTGTTCAGTTTTCTTATAACGATTTCCAAAACAATTCACTTTTTGGATTAAAAAATTATAAAGGAATTGGTAAGACCGGATATTTTAATTTTATTTATCAATCAAATTTTGGTAATCCAAATAATAAATTCAGAACTGGTTTAAGTTTTCTTTACGATGATTTTAATGAATCATTTCTTTCAAATAATTATAATAGAATTGAAAAAATACCCGGATTATTTTTTGAGTACACTTATACTCTAGATGAAACTTTTTCATTTATATTAGGATTAAGAGCAGATGAACATAATTATTATGGAACAATGATTACTCCAAGATTTCATTTAAGATATGCACCTCAAGAAGATTGGGTTTTCAGATTTGCAATTGGAAAAGGTTATAGAACTTCAAATATTTTTACAGAGAATGCTTCGGTATTTGCAAGTTCAAGAGAGTTAAATGTAATTTCAAAAGAAAATTATGGATATGGCTTATCTCAGGAAAAAGCATGGAATTTTGGTGTTCACATAACACATTATTTTTTATACGATTATCGTGAAGGAACTTTAACTGTTGATTTTTACAGATCTCAATTTGAAAATTCAACCATAACAGATTTAGATAAAAATCCACAATCCATTTTTATTTATAGTGTTTTAAATGGAACATATTCAAACAGTTTACAAACAGAAATTAACTTCCAACCATTTGAAAGATTCGATTTTCGTTTGGCATATCGCTTTTTAGATGTAAAACAAAAAATCGAAAATGAATTTAAAGAAAAACCGTTTTCATCAAAACATAGGGTTCTATTAAACCTTGCATATTCAACTGAAAAAGAAAATCGTGATGATTCAAATATGATTTACGATTTAACTATTCAATGGTTTGATAAAAAAAGAATTCCTAATACAAGCACAAACCCATTTTATTTTCAAAAAGAAAATTATTCTCCAGACTTTGCATTAGTAAATGCACAAATAACAAGATCATTTTATAATGGATTTGATTTATATCTTGGTATTGAAAATCTCTTCGATTACAAACAAAAAAATCCAATTATTGATCCATTTAATCCATACGGAAAGTATTTTGATGCTTCTTTAATCTGGGGTCCGATTAATGGAAGAATGATTTACGCTGGATTGAGATATAAAGTATATTAACTTTTAAGACTTTGCTAAGTATAATTTCTTAGCAAAGTCTAAATTAAAACCATTTTCAATAATCAATTGTTACATAGATACAACTAAATAATTATTTTTTAACATTAATATTTTAAAACTATGGCAACACCAACTAAAATAAAATTACACAAACAAGAATATCTTGAAATAACATGGGATAATGGTAAAATAATTAAATATCCATTGAAATTTTTAAGAGATGAATCACCGGACGCGAACAACAAAGGTGAAACAATTTTATGGAAACATTATGCACCACCACCCAAAACAAATATTCCGCCTCATGGTTATGAAATTGAAAAAATTGATATGGTTGGAAACTACGCAATTCAAATAAGATGGAAAGATGGATATGATTATGGAATTTACTCCTGGGATTTATTAGAAAGATTTGGAGATTATTTAGAAGTTAAAAACAATTTACATCAAGATTTTGAACATGAAGATTGAAATTCCTCTGTTCAAAATCTTGTGCTTATTTTTAAATCACTCATTTGTTAATTCTTCAAGTTCAACTTTATGAATATGAGTTAATTTTCTTCCTAAAAATTTTTCGGCTACTTCTTTAAATTTTGCAGGAACGTCACTCACATAAAATTCAGCAACACCATGATGTACAGATTGATTCCGTAATCCTCTTCCATTTAAATAATCTTCAACTAACTTTGCAGAAGGTGTACCGCTATCAATTAACTTAACAGTTTTACCTACTGCTTTTTGAATTATACTTGAAAGAATTGGATAATGAGTACAACCTAAAATTAAACTATCAATTTTGTTTTCTTTTAATTCAAGCAAATATTCTTTTGCAATTAATTCTGTAGCTTTATGGTCAACCCATCCTTCTTCGGCAAGTGGAACAAACAAAGGACAAGCTTTTTCAAAAACTTTTACTTTGGGGCTTTGTTTTTTTAATTCGGTTGAATATGCCTTATTATTAATTGTTGCACGGGTTCCAATAACACCAATTCTTTTATTTTTTGATTCTGATAATGCATATTTTGCACCCGGTTCAATCATTCCAATTACTGGAATTGTTAAAAATTTTCTTAATTCATTTAATGCAATTGCAGAAGCAGTGTTGCAAGCTACAACAAGCAACTTAATATTTTTTCTTAATAAAAAATTTGCAGCTTGAATTGAATACTCAATTACAGTTTCATTTGATTTTGAACCGTATGGAACACGAGCAGTATCACCAAAATAAACAATGTTTTCATTTGGCATTAATTGCATAAATGATTTTACAACTGTTAAACCACCAATTCCTGAATCAAAAAAACCAATTGGATTAGTTCTATTCATGAAGTTCATTTTTATACCTTTAATAATTCTTCAATAGTTTGAGTTAGTTCGTGTGAAATTAATTCATATTGATTTGGAGAAATTTTCTTTTTCTTTTTATCGAGAATATAAAATGCGTCAATAATATCATCTGCTTTTGTTGAAATTTTTGCAAAGTATATTGAAAGTCCAAGTTCATTTAATTTTTTTGTTATGTGATACAACAATCCTAATCTATCCGGCGAAAAAATATCTATAATTGTATAACGATCATGCTTTTCAAAAACAATTTTTACTTTTCCTTTTCTTTTGAAAAACTTGTTTTCAATTCGCCACCATTTAGATTTTATATTACTAAATTCTTTGATAATCTGTAGTTCATTGTTAATAGCCAGTTCAATATCATTTTTAATTTTTTCATAACGTGTTTTTTCAACTAACGATGATGTTCTGAAATCGGTTACATTAAAATTGTCAATTACAATTCCATCTTTTCTAGTATAAATTTTAGCATCGTGAATATTTAAATCGTTTATTGCTAAAGCACCACATAGTTTTGAAAGCAATGCATCAGAATCTCTTGTAATAATTGTAATATTTGTAAATGATTCATCTTCTTTAAAGAATACAGAAACTTTTGATCCTCTTTCAATTTCTTCAATATGTTGATTAATTTCTTCAGGAGAAAAATTTTGCAAATATCCAATATCATCAATAGAATCAATATGTTCTTTGATATTTTCTTCCCAATAAGCAACATTATTACTTAATATTTCCTGAAGATTTTGTGAAAGTAATTCTTGAGCAGAGATTCTTTCTTCCAGCATTGTTTTTGTTTTTCGATATAATTCATTTAGCAAATCACTTTTCCATTGTGTCCAAACTACCGGAGAAACAGCAGATAAATCTGCATAAGTAACAAGATAGAGTAAATCAAGATGTTCAGATGAAGGAAATATCTGAGCAAAATTATCTAAAGTAGTTGGATCATTTAAATTTCTTCTGAATGCAACTTGTTCAATTGTAAGATGATAGCGCACTAAAAATTGTACTAATTCAATTTCATCATAAGAATAACCTAAACGATTCATAACTGAATTAGCAATTTCAGCTCCGATAATTTCATGACCTGATACACTAATGGGTTTTGCAATATCATGAAATAACAAAGCTAAATAAAGAATATCTCTGTTCTTCAAGCTTTGAAATAGTTTTCCAAGAAGTGAAGTTTCTTCGCTCAGTTTTTCAACATTAGAAATAGCTATAATTGTATGTTCATCTGCGGTGTAACAATGATAAACACCCGGTTGAAAAAATCCTATCATCTCTTTGAATTCTGGTAAAAAAGCAGCAAGAACACCAAGTTCATTCATTAATGTAAGAATAGTTCCAACATTTCTGGGAAGTTTTAAAATTTCTCTGAAAAAGACAGAAGATTTATGATCATAAATCTGACTTTCTTCAAGATCAATTACTTTTTCAATTATTTGACTTCTTAAATTTTCTTCAAATCTTGCACTGTGTAATCCTCTATAATAAAATGCCCTTAAAATCGAACTCATGTCTAAATCAAAATCTTTAACAAGAGAAATATTTCCATTACGGATTACAAAATCATCATCAAGCTGAATAGTTAAATAATCACTCACTGGTGGTGTAATTTCTTCTTCAATTCTTTTTCTCATCGTACGGCAAAATCTTTTAATAACATTTGTTGCTTCAAAATATTTTTTCATAAATGAATGCCAATTTTCAGGTGTGTAACCTAATGCTATGGCAATTTTTTCTTGCATATTAAATTCAAGTCGGTCATTCTTATGTTCAGATAACAGATGAAGAAGATTTCTTGTGTTTAAAATTAGTTTGTAACTTTCATTAAGACGAGATATAGCGCGTGGTATTAACAATTTGTTTTTTTTAAGTAAAGAAAAAAATGTTTCACTTTGTGTTATTTCATCTTGTACATTAATAAATGTTTCATTCTTTAAGCAATACATCCACTGAATAACCTGAAGATCTCGCAAACCACCAGCTGTATATTTTATATTCGGCTCAAGTACTTTTGCTGAATCACCATATTTCTTATATCTCTTTTTAATATCTTCAATATATTCTTCTAATAATCTTTTTTTGTTGGTAGGATTTAATGCTTTAATAATTAAACTATTCCAATCGTGATAAATTTTTTCATTCCCCAATAAAAATCTTGAATCAAAAAATTGAGTGAATGTTTCTAAATCAGTTTCAATAAATTTTTGAATATCGCTAAATTCTCTTACTGTGTGTGATACTTCAATTCCTGCATCCCATAATTTTGTTATACATTCTTTAATTAACTTTTCATTCCCATCAACTTTATTAAACACAAACATTAAATCTATATCTGAATATGGAGCTAATTCTCTGCGACTAAAACTACCAACTGAGGCAATTGCACAATTTAATTTTATTCCACTTAAAACTTTTAAAATATATTCTTCAATAAGAATACTCCATCTAACGCAAAATTGATATGGATTTCTTATCAATTCATAATTCTGAAAAATTTTGTTCCGATCTTCAATAAAATATTTTTTTAGTTCTAGTGGTTCCATTTATCTTCAAAACGTTTGTGCGAATATAAAAAACCAAATGAAATATATCAGATTCCAGTAGGATTTATTCTAAAATACTTTTTCAATGATACTTTAAAAGAATGGAGATTAAACCATTTATTTAATTCTATAAAATTTGTTTTCCTTATTTTTGAGAAACAAATCTTCAATAAAAATATGGTAAATAAACCTGCTGAAAGAAATAGAACAATAACTTTATCAAAAAAAGAAAAAAAATATTATTCCCAAAAACTTGTTAAGTTAAATAATAAAGTTGATGTTTCTGAAATAATAAATAAAACTATTAATCAAAACTTATTTGAAGTTTTAAAATATCTTCCGAATGAATTTGTTGATTTACTTTTTATCGATCCACCCTATAATCTTGATAAAACTTTTAATACAAATTCATTTAAAGTGATGAAAACACAAGATTACATTGAATGGATTGATTCATGGTTGTCTGAAATCATCAAAACATTAAAACCAACTGCTTCAATTTATATTTGTGGTGATTTTCGTTCTTCATCTGCAATTCAACAAGTGGGTGAAAAATATTTCAAAGTTAGAAACAGAATTGTTTGGGAAAGAGAAAAAGGACGCGGAGCTAAATCAAATTGGAAAAATAATACTGAAGATATTTGGTTTTTTACAATGAGTAATAATTATACTTTTAATCTTGATGCTGTTAAATTAAAAAAGAAAGTTTTAGCTCCATATAAAATTAATGGAAATCCAAAAGACTGGGAAGAATCCGAAAATGGAAATTATAGATTAACACATCCATCTAATATTTGGACAGATATTACAATTCCATTTTGGTCTATGCCCGAAAACACAGAACACCCGACACAAAAACCGGAAAAATTATTAGCAAAAATTATTTTAGCTTCATCAAACGAAAATGATATTGTTTTAGATCCTTTTCTTGGTTCAGGAACAACATCAGTTGTTGCAAAAAAATTAAACAGAAATTATTTAGGAATCGAACTCGATAAAACCTATGCTTGCTTAGCAGAAAAAAGATTAGAATTAGCTGATAATGATAAATCAATTCAAGGTTATCATGATGGTGTTTTTTGGGAAAGAAATAGTTTAAGTGAACAGAAAAAAATTATTAAGAAGTAAATAAAATTTATATTAAAAAAAAGTCACCCTATGAAAAATCAAAGGGTGACTATTTTAGTTGTACAGAAAATATTATTTAATTTTTTCAAATCTTGCCTGGAAAAATCTTAAATATTTTGGTTCGTAAACCATTTTCAAACCTTTAACAGATTTTCTCTTATCATAAACTTCGGCAATTGATTCTACCATAACATCAATATGAGATTGAGTATAAACTCTTCTTGGGAAAGTTAAACGAACCAACTCTAATTTTGGGTAACGTTGTTCACCAGTTTTAGGATCTCTTCCGGAAGAAACTAAACCACGCTCCATACCACGAACACCACTATCAATATAAATTTCAGCAGCTAATGATTGAGCCGGAAATAAATCTTGTTTTAAATGTGGTAAGAATTTTTTAGCATCAAGAAAAATAGCATGACCACCAAAGGGTTTAACCAAAGGGATTCCATAACGTTCTAATTGTTCGCCGCAATATTCAACTTGTTTTACACGCATGCTGATATTTTCTGGTTTCACCATTTCTTCAATACCACGAGCCATAGCTTCCATATCACGACCAGCTAAACCTCCATAGCTGTGAAGACCTTCGTAAATAACTACCATATTACGGGCTTCTTCGAAAACTTTCTTATTACGTGTTGCTAAAAATCCACCAATATTTACCATTAAATCTTTTTTAGCACTCACCCAAAGTCCGTCAAAATAAGAACACATTTCTTTTAAGATTTGTGCAACAGTTTTATTTTCATAACCTTTTTCTTTTTGTTGAATAAAATATGCATTTTCAGTTGCACGAGTTGCATCGAACCAAAGTTTAACACCATATTTTTTAGTTAGTGCATAAACTTCTTTTAAATTTTGCATTGAAAAAGGCTGACCGCCCGCCATATTAACGGGACCAGCCATACTAACGTATGGAATTTTTTTAGGACCAACTTTTTTGATCAAATCTTCTAGCTTTTGAAGATCAATATTTCCTTTGAAGGGATATTCATTTTGAGCATCGTGAGCTTCATCAATAATTACATCAACAAAAGTACCGCCAGCTAATTCCTGATGAACACGTGTTGTTGTGAAATACATATTTCCCGGAATAAAATCACCGGGTTTAATCATAATTTTAGAAATCATATGTTCAGCTGCACGCCCTTGATGAGTTGGAACAAAGTAAGGCATTCCATAATATTTTTTTACATTATCCCATAAGTAATAAAAATTTCTGCTTCCGGCGTAAGCTTCATCTCCCATCATTAAACCAGCCCATTGATAATCGCTCATTGCGTTTGTACCACTATCAGTAAGTAAATCAATATAAACGTCTTCGCTTTTTAATAAGAAAGTATTATAGCCAGCTTCTTTTGCACATTTTTCACGATATTCTTTTGTTGTAACTTTTATTGGTTCAACCATTTTAATTTTATATGGTTCAGCCCAACTTTTTTTGATTATTTTTTTTGACATTGTAATCTCCTAAAATTTAATATTATAAAATTTTTAAAGTGAATTATTTAATTTTTTTTAAAACAGAATGTTTATCGATTACAATGTCAGACGAATTTCTTTTTCAATTTTTTTCTTCTGTTTTCGGCGATTATTTCGGAATGAATGCCGCCACGTGTGTTGAATTTAGCTGTAATTTTAATGTAGCGAGGTTTTAAAACTTCATCCAAATCATTTAGAATTTTGTTTGTAACTGCTTCAAAATAAATTCCATCATTACGATACGATTGCAAATAGAACTTATAGGATTTTAATTCAACACAAAGTTTATCTGCAATATATTCGAGAGTGATTGTTGCAAAATCGGGTTGACCGGTAACAGGACAAACGGAAGTAAATTCCGGAGCAACATGAATAATAGAATAATCACGCTCGGGATTAGGATTTGGAAAAGTTACAAGTATTTTTTGTTTTTCATTCATAAGTTAACCTTATGTTTATCTTTATTTAATTGAATTTTGAAAAATATTCATCAATTTGTGCTCTTAATTTTATTCCAGCTTTCTCAAAGCATTCAAGTAAATCTTCATATGCGTTTTCTCCACCTAAAAAATCCCAAAATTCTTTACCTACTTTAAGTTCTTCTAAATCATCGATCATACCTTTAATAGTCCATCTTTCATATGGTTTGGGTTCATATGGATTATATGGAATTGCTAATAAAGAATGAATTTTTGTCTTAGGATTATTTGTTAAAGCAATTCCTACCCATTCTAGTAGTGTTCTTTTAAAATCCTTAAAATTGCTAATGTTTGGTTTTGCTGTTTTAAGATCTATTAAATACTGTTCACCATTAAATGTTTCAAGATACAAATCTACTTTAACAGTATTCAATTTAATAATTTTACCTTTCCTTGATGTTTTTCTAATTAATTTTATTTCTTCTAATTTGTTCGGAGTTTTACCAATTGTTAAATTATTAATTATATCTTGAATGATTCTAAAACTTTCTTCTCTTATTTCGTGACCTATTACAAATTGTTTTTCTACTCTTTTAAATTTGTCTTTAGCTAAAGCTACAGCAACTGGTTCAAAAATAGAGGTGCCAAAAGTGGTATTTAATGACTGTATAAAAGAATAAAGCGCCATTCTATCTTTACCCAAAAGTCTAAAATGAAATGGCATATTATTACTCTCGGGTTTATAATTCAAAAACTTATTTTTAAGTGAACTTATAATTACTTCTTCAATAAATTTTTTCTTATTAATGTTTAATGACATTTTATTTTTCCTTCAAATGAAAAATAATTTCTGAATATGCTCCCTTATCTTTTTCAGTTCGGTTCAAGACAGGTCGTTTATATTGATTAATTATTTTCATTCCAGATTTATTTGCAATTATTGGATATAGATTATATTTATCATTTGCAACAAGAAATACATTATAATCTTTATCTAAATAGTTTTTACAATTTAAAAGCACTTTAGAAATTCCATCGACATAAGAATCTCTAGCTTCTTTACCTTGACCTTTATATAATGGTCCTATTTCTAGTTCATCTCTTCTCTCAAAGCCAAACAGATCATAAGCATAAGCATGTTGCTCATGATAATCAATTAAACCGACATAAGGTGGAGACGAAAATATTCCTTTTATTTTTTGTGTCTTAACTAATTCAGCAAATTCTTGTTGTTTTTTATTTAATTCTGAAATTAAATCAATCGTTCTACTATCACCAGTTAAACAAATTTGATATGTATTTGTTTTTAATTTATCAAACTGTAATAATCTTTTTATAGTATCGTTGCTATATGTTTTCCACCATTTTAAAATTGAAAAAATTGGTTTACAAATTTTACCGTGCTTTGAACAATAATAAGTAGTTTCAACAGGATCTTTTAAAGTCGCTAAATCAGAATGTGTTGTTGCTCTACAACTTCTTATTGTTCGACTTAATATAACACTTAATAATTTTTTTGTATTTATATTTTTAATTTTTTTAATATGGTTAAATGCAATTTCTATTTCATCATTAATTTGATTTAGATACCATTTCTCTATAAAATTTTTAGGATTTTCTTTTAGAAGTTTAATATTATATTTTTTAACTAAGTCAATATATAATGGTAAAAATTCTTTTTCTTTTTCTTTACCATATTCATGTTCTTCTATTTCACTATTTTTCAATTTGTATTTATAATCTGGAGAAGGGAAATATTTAGAATTAAACTCATACAATTTATTATTTAATTCATCTTCAAATTGTTTAGTATTTGTTTTAGAAATAAAATCTATTATGCTAGATGTAATTTTATCAATTTCTTTTTTTACATCATATATATCATATTTAAGTATTTTACAATTGCTAATTAAAGAATTAAAAGCTGAAACGTCTATTCCAATAGCATGTATTCCAAGTTCGTTACTTTGTACTAAGGTTGTCCCACTACCACAAAATGGATCTAAAACGATATCACCTTTTTTAAAAAATATTTCTTTTTTAAAGTTGTCAGTATTTGAATCTAAAAAATATTCAACTAATTGAGGAATAAATTTCCCTTTATAAGGATGTAATCTATGTACATGTTTTGTGGTTTCAGATTCTTTATATTTTTCAAATGATAGATGCCAATTTATATCTTCCCCTAATTCATTTGTCCAATTTGATTTTCTGTTTCCATGATATGATATATAGTATTTTTCTAATTCATTTTTGTCAACTAAAATATTTCCATTTCCATTAAATTTTTTTAGTCTTCCATAATTTATTAAGTAACTTATGTTTGAAACTGTTACATTTTTTTTAATTTTATTACTTATCCAAATACTAGCTTCTTTTATTGACATTAACTCATTTCCCATTTAAAGTAATCTCCTTTCATTCATACTTTGGTCTAATTTTATAAGGAATTGGGTCTTCTACACCAGCTAATTGAAATCCCCGTAATCTGAATGCACAACTATCACACACACCACATGCTTCATCTTCGTTTTGATAACATGACCATGTCAAATGTAAAGGTGCGTTTAGTTCAATTCCTTTTTTAACTATATCTGTTTTTGAAAAATTTATAATTGGTGTTACAATTTTAATTTTAGTTTCAGGTTTTGTACCAATATCTACCATTTTTTCGAAAGCTGAATAAAAATCGGGACGACAATCAGGATAACCACTTGCATCTTCATAAACAGCACCAATAAAAATTGCTTCTGCTTTTATTACTTCTGCCCAACTTACACATGCACTTAAAATATTTGCATTCCTGAAAGGAACATATGAACTTGGAACTTCTTTGTTCATTAAATCTGCTTTAGAAACTTCAATATTTTTATCCGTTAATGATGAACCGCCAATTTTTGCGAAGTGAGAAAAATCAATTATTAATCTATGTTTAACATTATAAAAATCTGCAATATCATTAAACGCTTGTAATTCTCTTTTTTCAGTTCTTTGACCATAGTTAAAATGTGCAAATGCTAATTCATAAGTTTGATTTGCTATTGCTGCTGTAGCACAGCTATCCATTCCTCCACTTACTGCAATAACTGCTAATTTTTTTTCCATTAATTCCTATTTCTTTTTTTCAAAAATACAAAAGCATTATTTTGTAAAAAATTTAAGTTTAATTTTCATTTAAATATCTCATTTATAAAATTCATCTGCTAAATTTTTAATTGAATTTCCGGTGACTCTATAAACAGTCCACTCATTCATTGCTATTGCACCAAGTTTTAAATAAAATTTTATTGATGGTTCATTCCAATCTAAAACTGACCATTCAATTCTTCCACAATTTCTTTCTAATGCAATTACTCCAAGATATGACAACAAAGCTTTTCCAATTCCTTTACCTCTTAGTTCCTTTTTTACATACAAATCTTCTAAATATATTCCCGGTTTTGCTAAAAAAGTTGAATAATTATGAAAGAACAAAGCAAATCCGGCAGGTTGATTTTTATATTCAGCAATTAATACTTCCGCAAATTTATTTTCACCGAACAATGTTTTTTTAAGTTGTTCTTCAGTTGCTGAAACTTCGTTTGAAAGTTTTTCATATTCAGCTAATTCTTTTATGAAAGAAAGAATTATCCCGACTTCGTTTTCACTAGCAAAATGAATTGTTATATCTTTATTTTTAGTTAAAATCATAAAACCTCGATTTTATTTTATTCTTAATAATAAAATAGCAGTAATAAGTGAAATTATTGAACTAATAATAAATGGAATTGAAGGACCAAAATTATCCCAAAGAATTCCTGCAAAAAAGGATCCAGCCATAACAGCAAAACTTGAAGACATTGTAATTAACCCAATTGCCGTACCTTTGAATTCTTTTTTAACAAGATCTGAAACTAATGCTTTTGATACTCCTTCTGTTGCAGATGCATAAATTCCATAAAGTGCAAATAAAATCCAGAGTAATATGAAATTATTATTCACTGCAAAACCAAAGTAAACAAATGAATATATCAATAAGCCAATTACATACATTTTCTTTTTACCAATTTTATCTGAAAGTAAACCAATCGGGAAAGAACTTATTGCATAAATTATGTTATAGAAAATATATCCCATTATAGAAATTGAATCTGAATTAGTTATTTGCTTTGATTTTAAAATCAAAAAAACATCACTGCTATTTGCAAAAGAAAAAATTGTAACAAGCATTAAAAAAATTTTATACTCTTTTGGTGAACTTTTCCAAAAAGTTGAATAAAATTTTTTTTCATTTTTGGTTGCATTTACTTTTACTTCTTTAATAAAAAAGGTAAAAAAAATTGCAAACGCTGATGGAATTAAAGCAAGCAAATAAATTGAGCTATAACTAAAAGAAAAATATGATAACAAAATTAAAGCTGATAATGGACCAACGACTGCACCAAATGTATCCATGCTTCTGTGAAATCCAAATACGGCACCAGAATTTTCTTTAGCGTAACTAGCCAGCAATGAATCTCGTGGAGTTGTTCTTAATCCTTTACCTATTCTATCTAATACTCTTGAAATTACAACTATAGGAACATTTGCAAAAATTCCTGGCAAGGATTTTACAATCCCTGAAATTCCATAACCAGAAACAACAAAAATTTTTCTTTTATCTAACTTATCTGATAAAGATCCAAAATAACCTTTAAGCAATCCGGCTGTTACTTCAGCAATGCCTTCGATAATTCCAATAATAGACATTGAAGCACCAAGTACTGAAGTTAAAAAAATTGGTGTTATAGGATAAAGCATTTCACTAGCAAAATCAGTGAAAAAACTTATTAATCCTAAAACTACTACATGTTTCGAAATATTTTTCACTTTTCTTTTAATATTTTATTTCAAAAAATAGTAAAGTTCCACTTGACAATTTAAAAATATCTTGTTTACTTGTATTTGAAATTTCATTGAGCCACATGAAAATACTTCTACAATATTCATCTCAAAAAAAATAAGGAAGGAGTAAAGCATGGAGTTTTACGAACTACATCCTGTCAATCCACAAACAAGATTTATCAACAAAGCAGTTGAAGTATTAAAAAATGGTGGAGTAATAATTTATCCAACCGATACAGTCTACGGAATAGGTTGTGATATTTTCAACAAAGCGGCTCTAGATCGTGTTTATTCAATTAAACAAGATGCCGGCACAAAATTGTTTAGTTTTATTTGTCCTGATTTAAAGGATATTTCTAAGTATGCAAAAGTTTCTGATTATGCTTATAAAAAAATGAAAAAATTATTGCCGGGACCATACACTTTTGTTTTACCTGCAGCCAAAGAAGTACCAAAAACATTGTGGACTAAACGTCAAACCGTTGGTATTAGAGTACCTGATAATCAAGTTGCATTAACATTAGTTAAAGAACTTGGGAATCCAATTGTTAGCACAAGTGTAACAAACAGAAAAGGGGAAATATTATTTGATCCTCAAGAAATAAAATTAATATTTGAACATCAAGTTGAATTAATGCTTTCTGTTGGTCACCTCGAAGGAACAGTTTCCAGCATTGTTGATTTAAGTGGTGAAGAACCCGAAATAATTCGTGAAGGTGCTGGCGATTTAAGTATGTTTTATTAATTAAGAATTTTATAATCTCTGAAAAAAATAAATTGTCACCCTTCGACTTAGCTCAGGGTGACATTATTTCTAATTAGTTATTTTCTTCTCTGTAAACAATAGTTGCAGTTGCTTGACGAGCAGCAAGTAAAGTAATTTCGGCAATATTAACATGTGCTGGTCTTGAAGCACAAAAGATTATTGCATCTGCAACATCATCACCGGTTAATGGTTTTAAACCTTTATAAACTGCTTTAGCTCTTTCAGTATCGCCATTAAAACGAATATTAGAAAAATTAGTTTCTACTAAACCAGCATCAATTGTGCTGACTAAAATATTTTTATCAATTGTATCCATTCTTATAGAACGAGTGATTGCATCAACGGCATGTTTTGTAGCGCAATAAACTGCACCTTTGGGATAAGCTTCGTGTCCGGCAATTGAACCAATATTTATTATATGTCCGAAACCTCTCTCAATCATTCCATTTAATATTGCATGAGTAACAAAAAGCAATCCTTTTACATTTGTATCAATCATTTCATCCCAGTTATTTGGATCATCTTCATAGAATTTATTTAACCCTTTTGCTAATCCGGCATTATTTATAAGAATATCAATCTTTTTCCAATCATCTGGTAAATTATTAATTGTTTCAATTACTTCATTTTTATTTCTGACATCTAATTTTAAAGGTAATACATCAACACCATATTTTGATTTTAAATCTTCTGCTATTTCATCAATTAAATTTTTTCTTCTTGCGGTAATTATAACATTCGAACCATTTTTTGCAAAAGCATATGCTGTTGATTTCCCTATTCCTGATGATGCACCGGTTATAAACACTATTTTGTTTTTTAACGACTCCATTTTTCTCCTCAAAATTTTTGATACAAAAATAAAAACATAATTTCAGATAATTTATTTCGATATAAAGTCTATTTTTGTTAATTTGAAAACAAAAAATTCTAACATTTCATTAAAATAAATTTGAAAGAATTAACGAAAGAACAAGTTATAACAAAAACTTTGTGTTATCATTGTGGTGAAGAATGCAGCGATGATTCATTTAGAATTAATGATAAAATTTTTTGTTGTAATGGATGTAAAACTGTTTTCGAACTATTAGATGAAAATAATCTTTGTAATTACTATTCAATAGAACAATCACCCGGCACAACAAGAAAATACCACACAAAAAGAAATTATGATTTTCTTGATGATGAAGAATTAAAGCAAAAGTTAATTGAATTTTCTGATGGCAAAAAAACAAATGTTACTTTTTATATTCCTCAAATGCATTGTAGCTCATGTATTTGGATTTTAGAAAATCTTTATAAACTAGATAATGGTATTATTTCATCTCGGGTAAATTTTCTTCAAAAAAAATTATTCATTTCATTTGCTGAAAAAATTACATCAATTAAAAAAATTGTTGAACTGCTTGATTCACTTGGTTATGAACCATTGTTAAATTTTGATTCGACTAACGAGACCAAAACTGAGAGTAATTATAAAAATTTATACTACAAAATAGGAATTGCCGGTTTTAGTTTTGGCAATATAATGTTGTTAAGTTTTCCGGAATATCTTTCCATAAATGTTGCAGAACATACAGAGTTAAAAAAAATATTTGCATACATAAATATTTTGCTTTCCCTTCCTGTTTTCTTTTATAGCAGTAATGATTATTTCATTTCCGCCTGGAAAGGATTAAAGAAAAAAATTATTAATATTGATGTTCCTTTAGCTTTGGGAATATTAGTTTTATTCGTAAGAAGTTTAATTGATATATTATTTTTTGAAGGTGCCGGATATTTAGATTCGTTAACAGGTTTAGTTTTCTTTCTTCTGATTGGAAAAGTTTTTCAGAATAAAACCTATGAAACTTTGAACTTCGAACGAAATTATAAATCCTATTTTCCTATTGCTGTAACTATTAAAGAAGGAAATAAAGAAACAACAATACCGATAGATAAATTAAAAGTTGGAAAAAGAATTATTATAAGAAACAATGAAATAATTCCAGCCGATTCAATTTTAATAAAAGGAACAGGTAATATAGATTATAGTTTTGTAACAGGTGAATCAATTCCCATAGAAGTTAAAAATGGTGAAATGATTTATGCCGGCGGAAAACAAGTTGGAAGCGCAATTGAAGTTGAAGTAGTAAAAGAAGTTTCACAAAGTTATTTAACACAACTTTGGAATAGAAGTATTTTTAGTAAGAAAGATGAATCAAAGATTACTTCTTTTGCAAATGCTGTAAGTAAACATTTTACAATTGTAGTTATTACTTTAGCTATTATTGCATCAGTTGTTGCTTTGCCAAATTATAAATTAGCTTTCGATGCATTTACTGCAGTATTAATTGTTGCCTGCCCTTGTGCTTTAGCTTTATCATCTCCATTTGCTTTGGGTAACACTTTAAGAATTTTTGGTAAAAATAAATTTTATCTTAAAAACACTTTTGTAGTTGAAAAATTAGCTTCGATTGATACTATTGTTTTTGACAAGACCGGAACAATAACAGAAAGAGAAAATCCAGAAGTAGAATTTTTGGGAAATGATTTAACTCAACATGAAAAAAAATTAATCAAATCTTCTGTACAAAATTCTACGCACCCTTTAAGTAAAGCAATAAATAATTTTATAAAGGATACAGATATTTTAAAAGTTGATTATTATGAAGAAATTATTGGAAAAGGAATTTTTGCAATTATTAAAGATGATGAAATAAAAATCGGCTCGGAAAAATTTGTAACACAAAAAGAAGATGAACAAACTGAATCCACAAAAGTATTTGTATCAATTAACAATAATGTAATTGGTTATTTTGTAATTAAAAATAAATACCGCGAAGGACTTAAAAACATAATTGAAGAACTTAGAATCAATTATGATATTGCATTATTAAGTGGTGATAAAGAAATCGAAAAAAATAATTTGAAAGAAATTTTTGGTGAAGACAAAAAATTGTTTTTCAATCAAAGCCCACATGATAAATTAAACTACATTGAAAATCTTCAGAAAGAAAACAGAAAAGTATTGATGATTGGAGATGGATTAAACGATGCAGGAGCATTAAAGCAAAGTGATGTTGGAATTTCGATATCAGATAACACAAATAATTTTTCACCGGCAAGCGATGGAATTCTTGAATCGAACTCATTTAGTTTACTAAATAAATTCATAAATTTTTCTAAATCAACTAAAAAAATAATTATTATAAGCTTTGTTCTTTCTTTAATTTATAATATTATTGGATTAACATTTGCATTCGAAGGAAAATTAACACCATTAATTGCAGCTATTTTAATGCCTGTAAGTTCTATTTCTGTTGTGGTATTTACAACTTTTGCAACAAATATTTTAGCAAAGAAAAAAGGATTAATTTAATGCAAATTGTAGTAATATTAATTGCAGCAAGTTTAATAGTTGCTCTTATTTTTTTAGCAGCATATTTATGGGCGGTAAAAACAGGTCAGTATGATGATAAATTTACACCTTCAATAAGAATTTTATTTGATGAAACAAAAAAAGAAAAAAATGATTAACTAACTTATTTGCAGGAGTTAAAAAATGCAGGTTGAAAAATTTAGTTATGATAATCAAATAGTTAAAAATTTTCTCCTTGCGGCTGTTGTATTTGCTGCAGTTGGAATGTTAGTAGGTTTGATTATCGCTGTTCAACTTTACATTCCTGAATTAAATTTAGGAATCCCTTATCTAACATTTGGAAGAATAAGACCACTTCATACAAATGCAGTTATTTTTGCATTTGTTGGAAATATAATTTTTGCTGGTGTTTATTATTCAACTCAAAGAGTTACAAAAGCAAGAATGTTTAGTGATTTTCTTAGCAAATTTCACTTTTGGGGTTGGCAATTAATAATTGTTTCTGCAGCAATTACTCTTCCATTAGGATTTACTACAAGCAAGGAATACGCAGAATTAGAATGGCCTATTGATATTGCAATCGCATTAGTATGGATTGCATTCGGAATAAATTTATTTGGTACAATAGCTAAACGCCGCGAAAAACATATGTATGTTGCTTTGTGGTTTTATGTTGCAACCTGGGTTACAATTACGATGCTTCATGTTGTTAATTCAATTGAAATTCCGGTTTCCTTTTTTAAAAGTTATTCTGTATATGCCGGTGTTCAAGATGCATTAGTTCAATGGTGGTATGGTCATAATGCCGTTGCATTTTTCTTAACAACACCATATTTAGGATTGATGTATTACTTTTTACCAAAAGCAGCAAACAGACCTGTTTATTCATATAGGTTATCAATTTTACATTTTTGGTCATTAATATTTTTATACATCTGGGCTGGTCCACATCATCTTTTATATTCTGCTTTACCAGATTGGGCACAATCTTTAGGAACAGTTTTTTCTGTAATGTTAATTGCTCCTTCGTGGGGAGGAATGTTAAATGGATTATTAACATTACGTGGAGCCTGGGATCGTGTTCGTGATAATCCAATTCTAAAATTTATGGTTGTTGCTGTTACTGCTTATGGTATGTCAACTTTTGAAGGTCCGATGCTTTCTCTTAAAAATGTTAATGCTATTTCACACTTTACAGACTGGACTATTGCACATGCCCATGTTGGTGCTTTGGGTTGGAACGGTATGTTAGCTTTTGGAATTTTATATTGGATAATTCCTAAAATGTGGGGTACTGAACTTTATTCAAAAAAAATTGCAAACTTACATTTTTGGGTTTCTACTTTAGGTATTGTTTTTTGGGCTGTACCAATGTATTGGAGTGGAATTGCACAAGCTTTGATGTGGAAACAATTTACTGCTCTCGGAATTCTTCAATATCCAAATTTTCTTGAAACAACTTTACAAATTATTCCTTTTTATATAATTCGTTCTTTTGGTGGCTTGCTTTATTTCACTGGTTTAATTTTGATGGCTTACAATTTAATTATGACTACTAAAAGTGGTTCTTTTATAAAAAATGAAGAAGCTGAAGCAGCACCAATAGAAAAAGAAAATGATAAATTAAAACGTGGTCAAATTCATCGCTGGTTAGAAAAAAGACCTGTTAAATTTGCAATTCTTTCTTTTGTTGTTGTTGCAATTGGTGGATTAGTTCAAATTATCCCAATGTATGCTGTCAAAACTAATATTCCAACAATTGCAAGTGTTAAACCTTATACACCATTAGAATTAGAAGGAAGAGATATTTACATTCGTGAAGGTTGCAACACTTGTCATTCACAATTGGTTCGTCCTTTTAGAAGTGAAACTGAAAGATATGGTGAGTATTCAAAAGCAGGTGAATATGTTTATGATCATCCATTTTTATGGGGTTCAAAAAGAACCGGACCCGATTTAATGAGAGTTGGTGGAAAATATTCAAACCTTTGGCACTTTTTACATATGGAAGATCCAAGGTCAATGTCTCCCGGTTCAATTATGCCAAGATACCCATGGCTTTATACTAACACTTTAGATATTTCTACAACTAAAGCTAAAATAAATGCTTTAAGATCAATAGGAGTTCCTTATCCAAAAGGTTACGAAGATATTGCAAATGATGATTTACAAAAACAAGCAAATTTAATTGCGGAAGATTTGATTAAAAATAATGCACCTGCAGAAGCAGATAAAGAAATAATTGCACTTATTGCATATTTACAAAGATTAGGTACAGATATTAAAGGAACAAATTCTGCGAGTATGAAATGATTGGTGAATATTTTAGACAGTTAAATAATTCATCCATTGTTCCATTAATTTCTTTGGTAGTTTTTTTTCTATCATTTGTTCTTTTAGTTTTCTGGACATTTACCAGAAAAAAAAATTATTTAAATCATATGAAAAATTTACCTTTGGATAACAACATCGAAAACAAAAATTCAGAGTGAAAAATGAAACAAGTGAATAAAAATATTTTCGCATTTATTTTTTTCATAACCTTATTATTGAATTATTCAGATTTATTTGCTGAAACAAATGCTGGTTATGACCTTAATTATGTAATGAAGATTTCTTTGATTGTTACTGTATTATTTATTGCAATTCTTATGTGGCTTGCAATAATCTATTCAGAAAAAAATGATGTTAACGGTGAAATATTAAAATCTCCTTTAAAATCTTTTATGAAATGGCTAACCCGATCTGTTCCTTTGGAAAAAGAGGAAGATATTATGTTTCATCACGATTTTGATGGTATTAGAGAATTAGATAACAGAATTCCACCATGGTTTAACTTTTTATTTTATGGAACTATTTTTTTCTCAATTATATATATGATTGTTTTTCATGTTGTAGGTGATGGAAATGTTCAGGACAATGAATATAAACTGGAAGTTCAACAAGCAGCATTTGAAAGAGAAATGTTAATTAGAAGCGGAGCATTTATAAATGAAGAGACAGTAACATTTGTAAATGATGTTGCAACAATCTCTGAAGGTAAAGAAGTGTTTTCAAAAAATTGTGTAGCATGTCATGCAAATGATGGCGGTGGCGGTGTTGGTCCAAATTTAACTGATGACTACTGGATTCATGGTGGTGGAATTAAAAATATTTTTAAAGTAATTAAATATGGGGTGCCGGCAAAAGGAATGATTAGCTGGCAAACACAACTTGATCCATCGAAAATGCAAGCAGTTGCAAGTTATATTATCACTTTACATGGAACAAAACCTGCATCACCAAAAAAACCTGAAGGAAATTTTTGGAAAGAAGAAACAACAACTAATTAATAAATTTTATGAATGAAACTCTTTATTCTGAAGAAAAAGATGAATTCAGAAATTCTTTAGCTACAGTAACTAAAGAAGGTAAACGAAAATGGATTTATCCTAAAAAGCCAAAAGGTAAATTTTATACTGCTAGAAATATTGTAAGTATTTTTTTACTTGCTTTTTTAATCATTTCCCCATTTATAAAAATTGGTGGGCATCCATTTATAATATTAAATATAATTGAACGTAAGTTTATAGTCTTTGGTATTCCATTTGGTCCACACGATCTTCATCTTTTTGCATTAACAATGATTGCTTTTATTGTTTCAATTTTTTTATTCACTGTTGTTTATGGTCGCCTTTTTTGTGGTTGGATTTGTCCTCAAACAGTTTTTATGGAAATGGTTTTTAGAAAAATTGAATATTGGATTGAAGGTGATGCAAACAAACAAATTGCATTAAATAATCAACCATGGAATAAAGAAAAAGTATTAAAAAAGTTTATTAAACAAATTATTTTCTTTTCAATTTCTTTTTTTATAGCAAATATTTTTCTTTCCTACATTATTGGTGTTGATAAATTATATCAATATATCAAAGAAACTCCAAGCCAACATTTTTCAACTTTTTTAGCAGTATTAATTTTTTCCGGAGTCTTTTATTTTGTCTTTTCATATTTCAGAGAACAAGCTTGCACACTTGTTTGTCCATATGGTCGTCTTCAAGGTGTTATGCTTGATCAAAATTCAATCGTAATTCATTATGATTATAAACGTGGAGAGCCAAGAGGTAAATTCAGAAAAAATGAAGAGAGACAAAATGGTGATTGTATTGATTGTCATTTATGCGTTGATGTTTGTCCTACTGGAATAGATATCAGAAATGGAACTCAACTTGAATGCGTTAACTGTACTGCCTGCATTGATGTTTGCGATTCAGTTATGGAAAAAATTAACAAACCAAAAAAATTAATCAGGTATGCTTCTAAAACTCAAATTGAAACAGGAAAGCAACCTTTATTTACTCCACGTGCAATTGGTTATACTATTGTACTTGTTCTTTTAACTTTTCTTATTCTTTTTATGTTAATAAATAGGTCTGATGTTGAACTTAGTATTTTAAGAACGCCGGGAACACTTTTTCAAGAACAACCTAACAACAAAATAAGTAACATTTATGATTTAAAAATTATCAACAAAACTTTTAACAATATTAATGCAACTTTGGAATTAGAAAATATAAAAGGTGAGATCCAAGTTATTGGAAAAGAGCTTTCAATTGCTCCACAAGATGTAACAGAAGCAAAATTCTTAGTTGTTTTACCAAACGAAAATATTAAATCAATCAAAACTCCATTGAAAATTGCAGTTAAATCAGAAGGAAAAATATTAGATATTATTGATACAGCATTTTTGGGAAAGGTTTCAAAATGAAAATAAATTTTAACTGGGGAACTGGTATTGCTTTATCATATATAATTTTTGTTCTAGGAACACTACTAATGGTTTTCATATTTATGAATCAAGATGTAGGATTAGAAACAGATGATTATTATGCGAAAGGATTAGAATACCAAAAACAAATTGATAAAATTGAAAGAACAAACCAATTAAATGAACAATTAGATATAATTCAAAAAAAGGATTCTATAATTTTTAATTTTCCAAAAATATTTGAATCAGAAAAAATCAGTGGCGAAATTTATTTTTATCGGCCCTCAAGCAATACTAAAGATTTCAAAGTAAAAATTGAATTGACAAATTCTAATCAACAAATTTTTACAAATAAACTTGATAAAGGATTGTGGAAAATTAAAGTTGATTGGTTTGCCAATAATCAAAATTATTATAACGAAAAAATTATTATGATTAATTAATGGAAATCTGGACAGGATTTTTAGTTGGTTTATTCGGAAGTTTACATTGTGTTGGTATGTGTGGTCCAATTGCATTAGCACTTCCCTCTTTTAGTGATTCAAAATCTCATTTAATCTTTGGCCGCTTACTGTATAACTTAGGCAGAGTAATTACATATTCAGTTATGGGATTTCTATTCGGATTACTTGGTAACCGTGTTGTTCTTTTTGGTTTACAACAGGATGTTTCGATTGGTTTAGGAGTTTTAATTTTAGTTTATCTTTTAACTCCAAAAAAATTAAAAGCAAAAATTTCTGAATTAAAATTTTATCAATTAATTATAAAATTTATAAAAGAAAATTTTGCAAAATTAATTTCAAGAAGAACAAATAATTCTTTATTTACAATCGGATTATTAAATGGAATTCTTCCATGTGGATTTGTTTATATCGGTATTGCTGGTGCAGTTTCAACCGGTGATGCAGTGAAAGGATTATTCTATATGGCTTTGTTTGGTTTAGGAACAACACCAATTATGTTTTTAACTTCAATTATTGGTAGAATATTAACTTTTAATCTTAGATCAAAAATAAATAAATTAATTCCGGCTCTTACATTTTTAATTGCATTATTATTTATTATCAGAGGATTAAATCTCGGCATTCCATACATAAGTCCTAAATTTGAATACCCAAAAGCAAATCAAATTAATCAAGAGGTTGATTGTTGTCACTAAGATTTTTTGTTTTCATCATTTTTATTTCTTTATTTGCAATTGAAAAGACATACTCTCAAATGAATTCAACAATTTTAAATGAAGTTCAGGAATATGTTTCGAAGTTATTATTAGAAAATACTTCAGAAAAATTTTACTATCACACATTAAAACATACCGAAGAAGTTGTAAATGCAGCATTCGAAATTTCACAAGGTGAAAATCTAGACCAAGATGGAACTGAAATAGTTCTGATTGCTGCTTGGTTTCATGATGTCGGATATACACAAAAAATTAAAGGTCATGAAGAAATTAGTGCAATGTTTGCAAGTAATTTTCTGTTAGATAAAAATTATCCATCGGGAAAAATTGATTCGGTTATTGCATGTATAATGTCAACCAAAGTACCACAAAAACCAAATTCTTTATTACAGAAAATTATTTGTGATGCAGATTTACATCATTTAGGTAAAGAAACTTTTTTCGAGAGAAACGAACTGTTCAAAAAAGAATTAGAAGCAACACAAAACAAGAAGCAAATTGAAGTTGAATTTATTGCAAATACAATTGCTTTTATGAATGAACATCAATTTTTTACAAATTATTCCAGAAAATTTTATCAACCTATAAAAGGAAAAAATATTGAACTGCTAAAAGAAAAATTAAACTCACTTCTAAAATGAAATATTTGTATTTAATAAGACATGCAAAATCAAGTTGGGATGACTCATCTCTTTCAGACCATGAAAGACCACTTAACAATAGAGGATTGAGAAATGCAACTTTTATGAGTAATCTTATTAAAGATAAAAATATAATGCCTGATTTAATCATTTCAAGCACAGCAGAAAGAGCAGTTCAAACTGCAAAAATTTTTTCAAATTCTCTTCAACATTTAAACCCAATTAAATTTGATTCACGAATTTATGAAGCAACAACACAAAATCTTCTTGAAGTTGTAAGTGAAATAGAAAATCATTTTAACATTGTTTTTATGTTCGGTCATAATCCCGGTTTAACCAATTTTGCAAATTTCATTTCAAATCAACCAATTTATAGTTTACCAACTTGTGCTATCGTTGGATTTGAATTGCAAATTGATAACTGGAATAAAATTTCAAGACACACAGCAAATCTTATATTAAACGAGTATCCTAAAAAATATTCTTGAGAATCAAATAAAATAGTTAAATAAAACCTTTTTGTTTGATTTTACCTATTCTTATATTTTCGATGAGATTTTTAAATAAATAATCAAAATTTGGAGTTCTTTATGAACACAACAACTATTGAAACAGGAAATATTTTAAAAGTGTTTTCCTACCCTATTACACAACTTGATAAAGGATATACAGACAAATCACTTTATATCAATGTTGGAACAAAAGATATCATTATTAAAGATATTCCATTATGGATTAAAGAAAAATTTATTGGTGGAAAAGGATATGGTTTAAAATTTTTATGGGATGCAACAAAACCTGATACAAAATGGGATGACCCTGAAAATGAAATTGTTATTTCAGGCGGACCAATTTGTGGAATTACACAATATTCAGGAACCGGCAAATCGTTAGTAGTTTCTATTTCTCCGCAAACAGATTCAGTTATGGATAGTAATGTTGGAGGTTGGTTTGGTCCTTTCCTTAAAATATGTGGTTTCGATGCAATTGAATTACAGGGAAAATCTGAAGAAGATATTGTAATCATTCTTGATGGAAGAAATGGTGGTAAAATTATTATTGAAGATGGTTCAAACTATCCAAAAGATAGTCATGAATTAGCAGAATATTTTTATGAAAGATTTGGAAGCACTGATTCAGAAAAAATGAAAATTGCAGTTGTATCAAGTGGATCAGCAGCAGAACATTCATTAATTGGAATGTTAAACTTCAGTTTTTATGATAAAAAGAAAAAAAGAGTTCGTTTGAAACAAGCCGGACGTGGTGGAATTGGAACTGTATTTCGCAATAAAAAAATTAAAGCTTTGGTTGCTCTTGTTCCTAAAATTGATCCGGATATAAATCATGTTGTTGATATGAAAGCAATTATTGAACGTGGTCAAAGATTTAATAAAGAAATGAAAGAGCTAGATGATAAACAAAGTGAAATGAGAACTAAAGGAACAGCTCACTTAGTTGAAATAATGAATGACTACGATTTATTACCAATTCACAATTTCAAATTTGGAAACAACCCGGCTGTACCCGGTACAATTGATAGTGAAACCTGGAAATCAAGATTTGAACAAGGTTCTTTTGATGGTTGTTGGCTTGGTTGCAATATGAGTTGTGCAAAAGGGGTTAATAATTATGTTCTAAGAACTGGTCCATATAAAGGTCAATGCATTCTTGTTGATGGTCCAGAATATGAAACTGCGGCAGGTATTGCATCAAATGCTGGTATTTTTAATACAGATTATACAATTGAAGTAAATTTCTATTGTGATACTTATGGAATTTGCACAATAACCTGGGGAACAACTGTAGCATTTTTAATGGAATGTTATGAAAATGGGATACTAAATGAAGAAAGAACTGGTGGACTTAAATTAAATTTCGGAAATGCTGATAACGCAATGGAATTATTACACCAGGTTGCTCGTGGTGAAGGTTTCGGAAAACTTGCCGGAAGAGGTGTTCGTTGGTTGAAAAATTATTTTATTGAACAAGGTTGGGGCGATCCACAATTTTTACAAGATATTGCAATGGAAAATAAAGGTTTGGAATACTCTCAATATATGTCTAAAGAATCTTTAGCTCAGCAAGGTGGATATGCAATGACAAACAAAGGTCCACAACATGATGAAGCATGGTTAATTTTTATGGATATGGTTAATAATCACATACCAACATTTGAAGACAAAGCAGAAGCTTTACACTACTTCCCTCTTTTCAGAACCTGGTTTGGTTTAGTTGGATTATGCAAATTACCATGGAACGATGTTGAACCAGCTAATAATGCAGAAACAGATGAACCAGCTAAAGTACCTGAACACGTTGATAATTATGTAACAATTTACAAAGCTGTAACCGGAAGAGAATTTGATAAATATCGTTTGATTCGTGATTCTGAAAGAGTTTACAATTATCAAAGAATGTTTAATTTAAGAAGAGGATATGGAACACGAAAATGGGACGATCAACCTTATCGCGCTGCTGGTCCTGTTACAGTTGAAGAATATGAATCACGCGCTGAAAGATATGATAAACAATTAAAAGAAATATTAGGAATTGATCCCGAAGGAAAATCTACAGAAGAAAAAATTAAAATATTGCGTAAACATCGTGAAGCTGAATATGATAAACTCAGAGACGCTGTTTATTTAAGAAGAGGTTGGGATAATAATGGAGTTCCGAAATTAGAATTCCTGAAAGAAATAGAAATGGACTTACCTGAATTAGTTGAATTAAGAACTAAATATGAAAAAGGTGAATGGCCTTTGAAATAAACTAATTTGATTTTTAAAAACTGTCATTCAAAAATTTTTGGGTGACAGTTTTTTTTATCCCCCGCTTATCATATGAATAATATCTACTTTATCACCATCTTTTATAAATGTTAATTCATAATTTTCTTTTTTGACTAACTTATCATTAACTCTCACGATTAATCTCGGGAAAGAAAATTTTTTGTAATCAAGTAATTGCTGAATTGTTATTTGTTTTAATTCTAAATCTAAAATTTCATCTCTATTATTAAGATTTATTTTCATATTCTTCACCTAATAAAATTTCTAAAACAACATTAGCCATTAAGTTTGAAACTGCACAGACACGTGGTGCAAGTGGTGGATTATTTTCATTTGATTCATTTTCTCTATCACCAACAATAATTAGCTTTCCAAACTTTTCTGTTTTTATTAATTCATTTTTTCCGTATCCGGCTAATCCAACACCACAAATTAAATATTTATCAGGGAAATTTTGTAATACTGTTTCAACAATCATTTCTTTCATTTCGGCTTTATCAAATGCTTCTACAATTATATCACAGTTTTTGTAATATTTAATTATTTCTTCTGGATTTAATTTTACTTTTATTGCTTCAACAGAAATATTTGGATTTATTTTCAATATATTTTCTTTTAAAGCAAAAACTTTTTCTTTACCAATTTGATCATAGAAAAAATATTGTCTATTTAAATTGCTTTCTTCAATAACATCAAAATCAGCAATAACTAATTTTCCAATTCCAACCCGGGCTAAAGAAACTGCACAATTAGAACCTAATCCACCACAACCAGCTATTCCTACTGTGTATTTTGAAAGTTTAGATTTAATTTCGTTGAAGTTCATCTTATTATTTTTTTCCTACTCTAAATTCATTTTTTTCTTGCAATAATTCAAACAAAAAGTTATTCTTATAACAAAAATTAACGATTATTTAATAGGAGTAAAAAATGGAAACAATAAAACAAATCATAAATTCAAAATCATTATTCGTTATAAAAAGCGGTACAACTATTAAAGAAACTGTTAATTTTTTAGCAGAAAAAAATATTGGTCTTGTTCCTGTTATTGATGATACCGGTAAATTACTTGGTGTTTTTTCAGAAAGAGATTTAGTAAAAAGAGTAATAGCAAAAAATCTTGATTTGGAATTAACAAAAGTTGATGAGGTAATGACAAAAGATTTAATTCTTGCTAAAGTTGATGAATCTCCGCAAGAATGTTTAACAAAAATGAAAAACAATAAAATACGGCATGTGCTTGTAATTGATGAAGAAAAATTAGTAGGTATTGTTTCCATAAAGGATTTACTTGAAGTTAATTTACAAGATATGAAAGAAACAATTGAAGTTTTGCATAACTATATTTATGCAAGATAGTAATTAATTGAAGTAAATTAGTAAAGATCAATAAAAAAGCTGCCCTGATTGAGCAGCTTTTTTTAATATAATTTTGTGTTGATACTATTTTCTGCCACGTCTAAACATACTACCTGAACTATTATTACCAGCAGAAGATTCAGAATTTGCAGCTTTGTTTTTTGCACCAAAACCGGTTCCATCTTTTGGTTGAGCTGGTGTTCCAGAACCATCCTTTTTACCATAACCTTTTCCGGAACCTTGAGCTGATGTACCTACATTATCGCAAATACCATCGCCGTTTGCATCAACCCAATTTGTTTTTGCTCCTTTGTTTTGGTTTCCAACAGTTTGTGCATTTGATGATTCTGCTACTAAAAATAATCCTAATAGGATTGCGAAAAAAATTGCTGTGCGTTTCATTTTGTTTCTCCTTTTGTTTTGTTTTTAATTATTGTGTTACGGCTACTATTTATAAACTATCGTGCCAAAGGAGTTTTTTAATAAAATGAAGTAAAATCAAAGTTTTTTTAAGAGATGAAATTAAAAATTAATATTTATTGGTCGAGAAGAACGACATTGATGTCGAAATCATACTTTCAAGAATATTTTTTTCTTGTAAAATATCCACATTACACCAAGCCAAAGTAATACATAAAAAATTGCCCACGCTAATGAAGCATTAATTGGAGATAGAAATGAAGTGAATAAATTATCATATAAAAAATTTTTAAGATTAGTTTTTGAACCATCATAATCAAATTTTATTAATCTTAAAAATGTTCCACCAATCCAGGAAAGTGTATAAACAGTGATTGCATTTGTTCCATAAACAACAAATGGTTTTGTCCACCATTCATATTTTTTAATATCTACAAACCAATAACACATTGCAAAAAAATGAAGAGCTAACCCACCTGTAAATAAAACATAAGAGCTTGTCCATAATGCTTTATTCATTGGAAATGATAAATCCCAAAATAACCCTAGAAAAATTAGAATATTTGCTGAAGAGAAAATCCAAATTAATTTAGTTAGTTCATCAAATTTTGATTTCAAAAATTTTCCCAATAGAACACCTAACATACCTGTTACTATTGCTGGAAGTGTACTTAATATACCTTCGGGATCCCAAATCTTTGTTTGACTCCATAAATGACCAGCGAGAATTTTATTGTCAAACCATGCAACTATATTTGGTGCAATTTCTTTTTGTAAAACAGGATCAAAGATTGTTGGTTGTGATAAATTTGGCATACCAATACCCGGAATTGGAACAAGAGTTATTAATGCCCAATATCCTAATAAGAGAATTACGGAAATACTTATTTGTGTTTTCCACTCGGTGAACAAAAAAATAAGAGAAATAAAAAAATAAACTATTGCAATTCTTTGAAGAACACCAAGTACTCTTACTTCTGAAAGATGAAAATTTGGAAAAGCATTTAGAAAGAGTCCGATAAAAAAGATCAGAAAACTTCGACGAAAAATTTGTAAAATTAATTTATTGAGATTATCGCCTCTTTCTTTTCTTTTACTTAAAGATAAAGTAACAGAAACACCAACAATAAAAAGAAAGAAGGGAAAAACTAAATCTGTTGGTGTGCATCCATTCCATTTCGCGTGAAGTAATGGTGAATATACATTTCCCCAATCACCAGGATTATTAACTAATATCATACCGGCAATAGTAATACCACGAAAAACATCTAATGATATTAATCTATTATTATTTTGTGATGATGGCATTGATTATATTCTTTCTAATCCATTTTCTAATGATATAGATGAATTAATATTTTCATCTTTAGGGAATGACAATTCTTCTTCAAAACTTAATATCATTTCAGATTCTTCACCTTCTTTGATTATCTTTACTTTGAATCCCCATTTTTTATTTTTTTTTGTTTCGTTTGAGTTGTTACCTTCTTTAGAATCAAGTGTAATTTGTAACATAAGCGAACTTAAATTTTGATTGAAGAAATTATTTTGTTGTGCGTTGCAACTTATTAAAATCGAAAATACTATCCAAAATTTTTTTAAAAAATATTTTTTATTCAAATAAAAATTTTTTCTTGCTTAATAAAATATTTTTTTTATCATTTTTTTTACTTTCATAATTATTTTGTGTTTTATAAAACTTTCATTGTTGCTTCTTACAAATATTTTTAAAGTATTTTTTTCGATATAAGCACCTTGAATTTCACTTACCATATTACTATTACTTATTCCAATATTGTAAATTCTGTTTGGTTTAACTTCACAATTAATTGATAGTTCATTTTTATTTAATTCCTGAGAAATAATTTTTATACCATCATTTATACTTCCAACCTTTATTTCTTCTTGAAGTGGATAAATTGCAGGAAAAGGATTTGTATAAATTTCAATATTTGCTTTTTCTCTTAATTCAAAATTCATATTTAATTGTATTGCTTGTGAGTTATTAATTATTTCATAATTAACTTCTTTTCCATTCAATAAAACTTTTTTTATTTCATAACCTAAAGGTAAATCCGGAGAGAATGAGAAATTAATTTTGTTATTCGTATTTGAATTTATATCCAATTTAATAATATCATTTTGATTCTTATAATTAATATTTATTGTGTTATCTGCAACTTTAATATTTTCAACATTAAAATAAGTCCAATCAACTGGAACTTTTGGTGCAAATGAAATTTTATTTTCAATTGAATTAACTTCTATACCGAGCAAGCCTTGTACCAAAGGAAAAATAAATCCACTAACAGAAAAACCCTGATTATGATATGCTTCAGAAAGTTTTGTGTAAATATTTCCTGAAAAAACTTCCGGCATTACACCTAATCCAAAATTAAAAATGTTTTGTAATGTATTGTTAATTGTTTTATAACCTTGAAAATTAAAATGCGTGTTAAATTGAGCAGCGCCAATAAAAAAAGAATTGAATGACCAGACAGTGCCGTAATTATAATTTGCCGGATCATATAATGAAGAATTTATTGATAAATTTCTCGCGCCCCAGTCCGTTGTCAAATCGTTTTCGTTAAATTTTTCAATTGTTAATTCACTTCTTTTTTTATTATATAGATTAAAAGCAATTGGTGTTGAAGAGTAAATATTTTTATCGCGAACCTGATCACCATTTTCAGATGCACCAAAACTGTAAAACTGAAGATCTTTAATCCAATAAATTTCTTCTAAAGATGTTAATGCTTTATCGAACAGTGTTTTAGTTTCTTCTTCAATTTTTTTATCTCCAACTATTTTAGATAAATAATTAATTTCTTTTAATGCTTTTGTCCAAATTGATTGAGTATAATTATCATTAAATATTTTTACAAGTGTACCAAATTCAAGAACACCTAAACCTGCACCTTTTAAATCCATTAATCCATCACCATTGCTATCTTTTGATTTACACCATTCGTATGCTTTTATTATTGAATTCCAACTTTGTTTTAAGAAATTTACATCACCACTTTTTATGACATAATCACTTATAGCAACTAAATACCATGGAGTTGTATCTGCATGATTATAACCATAATGATAATCATTCCACCAATCAATTAATCCATCGCTTTGAGAAAGTTCATGTGCCATTTTGCCAATATCTGTTGGCTTATCATTTTCATTTTTTAATTTTATTGGAAAATCTTTTTCTCTTTGCCATTTCTGAGCAAATTTTAACGCATCTTTTACAGTATTAAAATCCTGAAATGAATTTAAAGCAAGAGAATTAATAAATGCATCACCACCAAAAAACCAAGCAAAACCTGGTCTTCCACCATTTCCACTTAATCCATAACCAGCCACTAATCCTTTTCCCAAGTTAGGATTTTCAACCAACAAGTTTTTTAAAGCAATTTTTCCAAGTTTAAATGCAAGGTTAAGTTTTTCATTTGGAGTTGAGATATTAATTGTATTGTTCAATAAATCTATATAATAATTTTTTGTTTCATAAAATAATTTTTCAACATTTTTTAATATTGAGTTATAATAGTTCTTAACATCATCAAATTTATTTTTTTGTGGAATACCTGCAATGATAATTGGTAAAAAATTATTTGTATCATTTGGTTTAATATCAATCCGAAATTGAATTGGGCTATCTGCAAACATATGTGCAGGAGGAGCTGTCATTTGTTTTGCAAAAGGAGAACCACACAAAAATGTTCCTCTTCTTTGTGATTCTGAAATCACATAAGCATTTAATTCATTATTCCAATAGCTATATTGTCCACCAATTCCAGCAGGCCATTGTGGTTGCATAACTGGTATAAAACCCGGCACAATAGATAAAGGAATTGTAGTTTTAACATCGAGTAAAATAATTGATGCAGTTTGATTATAAGGGATAAAAATTATTTCGTTAATAGTGAATGATTCATAAACAAATGATATAATTGTTGCATTAGGAGTAACTGTTATTTCTTTTACAATTTCTTTTGATTGAATTGGTTGAGTTGATGAGCCAATAAAGAATTGTAAATCGAAATTTTTTAAAACTTTCCATGGCCAAATCCAGAATTCAAAAGATCCATTTTCAAAACCCATTAATGCTGCTTTTTGCCCTATCTTATCAAAATATTGTGTTGATTGTGCAACTCTCGTCAAAGTAATATCATTTCTATAATCAAACTTTCGGACAAAACCTTGTTGTGTAAAAGTTATTGAATTTAATAAAACTATTAATGTTATTAATTTTTTCATTATCACCTTTATTAATTATTCTTCTAAAAATTTTCTCAAATCATTTCCACTTATAAAATATTTCTGTCCAATTTTTTTACCTTTAAGCTTTTTAGTTTCTATTAGTTTAATTACATCGTTCTCTTCTATTTTAAGTTTTTTTGCTATTTCATTTGAGGTAAAAACATCTAATTCATTTTTATCTTCAGAAGGCATACTGACTATTTTTACATCATTCCTTTTATTTACAAGATAAATTGTATAACTGAATTTTGGATCTTTAGAATATTCATAAGTAACAAATTTTTTATCTATATAATTTTCATGTTGAACATAAAATGAAACAGAATCTACCTTATAATTTTCTTTTTGGAATTCTCCGCTGAGATTAACAGTTCCAGATGTATCTGTAACAAATGAAAATAATTTTTCTTTTGTTTCATGAATTAAATAATCAACTGGTTTATAATAAATTTGAATAATTACGGATGCATTAGGCAGCGATTTTTTATCAACATTTTTGATAAAAACTTTTTGTGCAGTCACTTGATTTGATATTAAAAACAATAACAACAATTTTAAATTGAATCTGAAAATTGCATTTAATTTTTCACTACAGTTAAAAAATATTTTGTTCATTTACTATACCTTTCAATTAACACTTTAGCAATAATGCTATCCCAAATATAATTTGATGGTGAGTTAAGATTTTCATTATCTGCACTATAGGATTCCCAAAAATTATGATTCTTTTTAAGTTGTGTTTTAACTGCAAGTATCATTTTATCTGCAATTTGATTTGCAATTTTATTAAAACCATATTTTTTAACCCCATCATAAACCATATAATTCCACAATAACCAAACTGGTCCATTCCATTTACAACAATAATCTACATAAGGAGAATACCAAATATCATCAGCCGCCAAAGTCGGTATTCCATATTTTCTCCAAAACTTATTTGGATTTATTAAATGTTTAATTAACTCATTTGCTTTTTCTTTTGGTGCAACATTTGCCCATAAAGGTAAAAAGCCTATTATTTCCATTCTTCTTAAATCGCGGGTTAAAAATTTAAATGAATGATCTTTCTTGTTTATTGAATAATAAAACTTACTACTATCATCCCACATATTTTCGTTAATTAATTTCGCTGTTAATGTTGCAATATTTTTCCATGCTTTAGAAGCAACAGTTTGATTTAATTCATTTGCCATTAAAGAAAGTGATTTCATTTCATTAACCATCATTGTAGTTAAGTCTAAACATTCAAGTTCATCAGAAATATCTTCTTTATCAACATCAAGATGCCGATCTTTACTTACCTGAAAAACAGCATTGTACCAATCACGAACATTTTCAATTATTCCATAAGGACCCCATTCATACATTCCATCTTTATCAACATCTCGGTTGTTAATTAACCACTGCAAATATTTTACTCCACTATAATAAGCGTCCATTAAAAATTTTCTGTCTTTACTTACTTTATAAATTTCCCAATTTATCCAACTATAAAAAGGAGCTGAAGTTGTTGACATTTCACGATTAAGTTCTTTACTGAAGTGTGGATAATCCTGCAATCCCCTTGGTCCATGACGATATGCAATTAATCCATCTTCACGTTGTTGCTCCATGTAAACTCTTTGTGAGTTTTGAGCTGATAATGGATCTAAATAAACATACGCCAGCATACTTAAAGATTCGTGTAAAACCTGATGACCATGTCCCCATCCCCATATTGGTTCACGTGAAAAAACATAAAAATTATAACTTGTTTTTTCTGCCGGTGGATAAAAACAACCTCTTACCAAATTAAATGCACTCAAATAAATTAGTTTTTCATCATTTGTCTTAAACTTTATTCTAGGGATTTTTGAAAAGAGTTTTACATTTTCATCTACATATTTTTGAAGTGATTCTGTTTTTAATTTTTCAATTTCGTTTTGGAGTTTTATTAAATCATCTTTTTGATTTTGATAGCCACGGATGTATCTGAAATTAATTTCTTCATTTGGTTTTAATTTTATTTTGCTATGTAGAGAAACATAATTTACTAAACCATCATTTTTTTTATTTAAAGAATCATTACGATTTTCTGAATAGTAATCAGTTTTTATTGTAGTATAAAATTTTTCAACTGATTTATTATACCCCCCATAAGAATAGTTAATAATATTTGATGTGAAAATGTTTCTTAAATCGGTTGGATATGGTGCATTTTTATAAAGAGAACTAATTAATCTATATTTTGTTTCGGTATGATTAGTAATATATGAATTGTTTTTTTTATCAAATTGAAAGATATAAAGTGAGTCATTTCCTAATTCGTGTATTGGATATAATTCTATATCATGTGCAATATTATCAACATTTTTTATTTGCATATTTACTAATGCAATTGAAGAACTATAAACAAAAAATGTTTCTTGAACTTCAATTCCACGGAATGGTGAATAACTTAATATTGCCATATCCGGAAATGATGATGTAACAACCGGCTCTTTAAAATATTCACCTGTGTTCATAATAACTACCTGATCAACTTTCCATATGCAAAAAATTTTTCCACCTTGTTCGCTACCATATGTTATCGGCAGGTTTGATGAATAATAATTCATCTTGTAACCTTTATCACCATAAAGTGTTGAACGATTTATTGTTGCTGTGTATGTTGTGTAAAGTGGATCATTTGACTGAGCATTAAAAGTTAAAAATTTATCATTCACTTTTAAAGACTGAGCATGAAGTGAAGTTATTGTCAGAAATAAAATTAAAATGTTTTTCATTTCATTCTCTAAAATTAATTTTCAAGGTTTTATTTATATATTTTTCATTGCCTTCATCAAAATTTACTTTAACATTATAAATATGATTTTCATATTTAATCATTTCACCATTTTCAATTTTCTCAATTTTCTTTTGAGGAGAAAATATTTTTAATGTGTCAATATTGTTTTTCAAACCTTGTACTTCTATTTCATAATTATTATTGGAATATTTTTCTGAAACAATTCTAAACCCTTTGGAAATATCATTTGGTTTTGGTAAAACATAATGAGGTAAAACTTTCGGATTGTTTTTATTATTAAATGTAACAGAATAGTTTTTCTTCAAATAAAAACTATCAAGCTGATTTTCATATTTAACATAGAATTTTATTTTTTTATTATCATTTGAAATAAAATTAAATCTTGTTTTTCCATTAACTTTTTCAAAGCTAAAATGAATTACTTTGTCTCCAACTTTTATATTATTAACTTTCAAATAATTCCAATCAGCTGGTAATTTTGGTTCAATCTTGATTGATTTATTTATTGCATCTATTTCTAATCCAAGAAGTCCTTCTATTGTTGGTTGGATTACCATTGTTTGACTCCAACATTGCTGAGGACAAACGCCGGATGGTTTATATTCATTTCCATTAAGAACTTCTTCAATTGCACCAAGTTGCCAATTTTTATAAATCAACAAATTATTCATAAGATGTGTAAATGCTTGAACATCATTTTGATATTTATATTCAGCTAAAGCTGTCCAACCTGTAAAAAGAGGCCAAACACTACCGGTATGATATCCACCCGGATTATAAATTTTACTGTCATTTCTTAATATTCTAACACCCCAATCTGAAGAAAAATAATTTTCTGAGTAATCTTTTAACACTGTTTTTGCTTTTAAGGAATCAATCATATCAAAATAAATTGGTACGGCAGATAAAACAGTTTTTTCATTATTATAACTTCCATCTTTGAGTTTTGAAAAACTAAGAGTTTGCTTTTCCTCATCCCAAAATTTTGTATTAATAATTTTTTTAACTGTTTCATAATCTTCAAAATATTTTTTTGCTTCATTAAATAATTTTAGTTTATCGAAAATATAGCCCGACCATTTTAATGCTTCAGCCCAACAAGCAGCTAAATAAACTTCAGTATGAGCTGTGTAAAGCCCACCACCTTCAACCCAACCATGACCAACATTCGTATTTTCAATTAAATTATCTTTATCTGTATCAGTTGAATAACAAAATTGAATTGCTTTTTTAATATGATCAATATTTTGTTTAATAAAATTAATATCACCGGATTCTTTTAAATATCTTCCGCAAAGAATTAAATAAAGAGGAGTTGAATCACTGGCATCATAATGAACAACACCCGAAGTTGTTAATTCATGAAATATTTTACCATTAATATCTTGATACTTATTAAACATTTTTATTATTGATTTAACAGTTTCATAATCTCCCAAATCGAGCAAAGCAAAACCACTCCACACACCATCGCGGCCAAAATACCACGCATAACCCGGACGACCATTTATTTTATGTCCACCATTCCAGCCACGTGCTGTAGTTGAATAACCTGCAACAATAGACTTTCCTATTTGTGGTGTATTTACAATAAATTTTTTTGTGCCAATTAACGCCCAATTATAACCTTCATTAAAATCTTTATCGGGAGATTTTATTGATATTAATTTCTTTAATTGATTTTCGTAATGTTTTTTGGATGAATAATAAGTTTGATATGTATTTATCAATGATGATTTATAATAACTAATAAGTTTATTTATATTTTCATTTGAAGATGAAATTACAACATCAAAGTATTTTGTTTGACTTGCATTTAGTTCTACTAATGCTTGTTTTGTTAAATTATCTACATTATCAATTGTATAGTTTTTTATTTGAGTATTAAACCCAATTAAAGTTGAATATATTTTTCTTTCATCCTGAATAATAAATGCGTTTAAATTTTTATTCCAATCAAAATTTATATTTCCTAAAACATTTTCGGAATAGGGCCACATTAATCTCATGTTGGATTGAAATTTTATGAAAAGCTTTTTGTTTTTGTTGTTTATTATTTCATAATGAATAATTGCGACTGGTTTATCAACAGAAGTTGTAATTACTTCTTTTAACTCAATTTCGTTTGCTTTGTAAATTCTGACAACACTATTTGGATAAACTTCAATTTTTGATATAAGATTTTTAAACCAATTTATTGTATCATTTTCTTTAAACCCAATTTCATAATTTTTTAATGCCATGAAAGGATGCGACCATATTTCATCTATTCCATTTTTTTCTTTTCCCATAACTAAAATTTTTTCACCTGCTACATTCCAATAATTATCTGTTGCAGAAACTCTTGTTAATTTAATTTCTCCATCAGTTTTCCATTTTTTTGAATTATTAAATTTTACTTTTTCAAAGTTTCTTTGAATTAATTCAGCTGAAGAGAAATCATTCCAAAAGTATTTTTGAGTGTCAACTTTATTTTGAGTTAAATATTCGAAACAATTTGTAAGAAATTTTTCAAAGTGATTTTTGTTTTGATTTATCATATCAAAATAAAGATATGCTCCACAAGCAAGAATTTTTCCTTTTCCGAAATCATATTCTAAAAGAAGCTTCGAATTTTCTTTTAAAGTAATATATGACCAATCAACAGCAATAATTTTTCCTTTTAATTTTTTTTGATTTTCAAAAAATCCGACTTGCCTAATTTTAATATCTTCAATTGGATTAAAAATATATGCCCCGCCATAAAGACCATTAAAAACCGGATGATTTATAAATGAGTGTAACCCAAATTTTCTGCCGTAACCTTCATCAATTGCATAAACATATTTTGAAATTGGTTCTTCACTTTCAACTTCTAATACATTTAAATATTTCAGGGCATCTATGGACAAAAATAATTTACCGCCATCTGAAAGATATTTTTTTAATGAAGAAATAAAACTTTCATCATATTCATATTTATGCAATTTGGTTGAATCAACGCGATGAATCCATACTAAGGGAAAATTTTTCAGCACATTTATTTCTTTAGCATCATCAAATGAAATTTTCTCAATATGAATATTACTCTGATTTTTAAAGAAACTATATGCAGCACTAAATTCAATTTGGTTAACAGAGGAATTATCAAGTAGAGCAATTTTGATTTGGGATAGAAGGTAAACAGGAAAAATGATCAAGATGAGAATTATTTTTTTCATAAGAGTAATAATTTTAATTACAATATGATGAAAGAAGAGGAAAAAATCTAAAGAAAATTTGTACCCCCGACAGGACTCGAACCTGTGCGCATGGCTCCGGAGGCCATTGCTCTAATCCACTGAGCTACGGGGGCAATTTTTATATCAAAAATTAAAATATTATTAACGAAGGAACAATATATTTATCAAAAAGTTAAATCGTAGTTTTTTTGCAAGCATTAAATTTTATTTACTAATTTTATAATGTAATATTTGAAGGATTTAATATGGCAAACATAACAAGTAAAATCGTAGATAATGTTATTGGTTCTTTAGACAAAATGAAATCTCCCGAAAATGATAAAAATTCTTTTTGGAGCTACTTAAAAGAACAGTTGTATTCAGAATCCACATGGGATCAAAAAGATTTAGCAGTAATTGAAAATGAGATAATGAAAGAATTGGATAAATTAAACAACAAAGATCTTGAGATGATTTGGGAATTAAGTGATGCTGCACAACCAAAACTTGATGAAGGACTTGAAGTTAATATTGATGAAATGAAAAATGATTTAGTTGGTGATTTTGTTGGTAAAGTTTTAGATAGAATGGATGACAATTATTCAAGTAGTGGATTTACTTCTTCTTATGTATCGCAGGATTCACCGAAAAAAAGTAGTGATGATTCAGATGAAGAATTTTCTGATAGCGAAGAAATTGATGAATCGGAATTTGAAGATTTTGAAGATGATGAATTTTTTGATGAAGATACCTTTGATGATGATGAAGAAAATTTTTAGTTGTTATTTTATTTTTATTCAATTGGTATTTGCACAAGGAATTATTGATTCTTCAAAAATTTATGAGAAGAAATTAAACTTTTCTGATTTTTTTAATCCTGATTATTTTTTAAATAACCAATTTAGAACTGATATTTCTAATTTTGAATTCAATTATATTTTTCAAGATTCAAATTCAATATTAACAAACACCAGAATATTATTATCTTCATTCAATAACGAACAATTTTTTTTCAATTCACCTAATCAAGTATTAAATCCACTATACGAAAGTTATCTAGAAAAACAAAAACTTCAACCATTGTATAAAGTTTTAGGAACAGTTCAGGTTGGCGCTGTTGGATATTTGGCTTATAAGCACTTAAGAAAATATGGGTTTTTGAAAAAAAAGTAGTTAAAAAAAATAAGTCAGCTTAATATTAATTAAACTGACTTATTAATAATTTATTTTTTTTGTTATATACCATAGTAAACATTTTTGATTCTTTATCCATCTGCAAAGAAAACATTTCAAAAATCACTTTATCATCATTTTCAAATTCAGAAAATGAATGTTTATCAAAAAGTAATTAACCTTAGATTATACAACAATTATTTTAATAAAATTCTCTTTTTATAATGAAAATCTAATTCATTTTCACTATGTTTAATAAGTTAAAATTTGAAGTGAGGATATATATGAGAAAATTTATCCTAATTATTATTACTACAATTCTGCTTTATTCATGTACAACATTAACATTAAAACCAGCAGATTTTGCATGGCCAATTGAAAATGTATTAAAAGTTGATAATAAAGGATTTATTACTGAACAAAGATATTCTTTCTCGGTAAATGTTAAACCAATATTTTTTGATGAATTTAAAGACTCAACAAATTTTGTTGGTAAAGAACTTAGAATTATTCGGGATAAAGCTGGTTTTTATTTTATTACAGGAAAAGATTTTAAAAATGTTTATGTATTTAAATCAATTGAAAATGGTTTGATGTTAGAAAACAAAATAATTATTTCAGAAACACAAGCTTTAGCTTCACCTGTTTTTAATCAAAGAAATCAATTTATTGAATTAATTGACTCGCAAAAAAAATATCAACTTACAAGCAAAGGATTAGTGAGGTAAAAAATGAACAGATCATTTGTTGGTTTAGTTTTTATTTTAATATCGATTTTCAATTTAGCTTATGCACAATCAGATTTTGAAAAAGTTGAAAAATTCAAATCGAGAATTCAACAAATAGAATCTTCAATTAAAAATGCAACTTCGTTAGAACAACTTTCAATTATTCAGGAAAACATTGAAAAAGCAAAATTAGATTTTGAAAAAGATAAAGAACTTATTGATAAATCAATTTATCCAGAAAATTTTAATTCATCATTTGAAAGATTAGAAAAAGCATTAGAATTAAGAAAAGGAGATTTTACTCAAATAACCGAATTAAAGACTGAAGTTGTTACTTTGAAAGATAAAATTTCTGAATTGAGTCAGGAAAATCAAAGTTTACTTTCACAAATCAGATTGCTAAATATTAAATCAAAAAAAGATGCAGAAACAATTGCTTCACTTCAAAAACTTGTTACTCAGTTAAAAGCAAATATTCAACAGAGAGATTTATTAGTAAGAGGAATAGTTGATAGTTTGCTTGCAGAATTTATTAAATATCCAACCACAAATGAAGTTGAAAAACAAAACATATTTGGTAAAGTTGAATCATCAAATTTATTTTACAACATAGAAAGAACTATTGCAGATAATATTCAATTCATGAAAGCCACAAAACTTACTCCCGAAGATTTAGGAGAAATGAAAAAACAATATCATGATTTCAACAAAATTTGGAGACAAATTGGACCAAGATTAGCAGAAGTTTATTTAAACCGGAAAGAAAAAACAATGCAAATTTCTAATATTGATGCAATGTTTACTAATTGGAATTTAGCTTTAAACGATGAAATGTGGAATCAGGTAAATAAACTTTTCAGAGAAAAGAAAATTGCTTTGTTGCCTTTTTCAAGTGGAGATCAATTTGTAAAATCCGTCCAAGCATTCGTAGATGATGAAATAAAAAATTCTGAAGTTAAAAGTAAAGAAGAAGTTGAAAATACTTTTTATGCATTTACAGATAGTGTTTACTTTAAAACTGTAGAACCGGTTTGGATTCCCGTTTTAATTGAAAATAACATGATGAGTGAAGCAAATAAAGATTCTATTGATGCACAACTTGCAAAATGGAAAAAGAAAGTAGCTCCTGAATCTGAAATAAATTGGATTTATGTTGGTGGTGGAGCTGTTATTATTTTACTTTTAATTGCTTTATTATTTAAAGGTAGAAACAAAAAAACAACATTCACACCAGAAAAAGAAGAAGATAATTTGGTTTAAGAATGATTAACATAAATTTCGAAAATCTACTTGATATTTTAAAATATAAACCAAATGATCCGCTTGTTTTTAGTACAAGTTTATTTCTCTTTTTATTTCTTATTTTTTTATTTGTATATAATCTCTTTGCAAAACATAAATCAATCCGACTTGGATTTTTAATTTTATTTTCACTTTACTTTTATTATAAATCTGCTGGTTATTATGCAGGAATTATTGTTGTATCAGCGATTGTTAATTTTTTATTTGCTAAAGGAATTGCCTCTTCTGAAAAAATGATACATAAACGTATTTATCTTTTTCTGGCTATTCTGATTAACATATCTATTCTTGGTTATTTCAAATACACAAATTTTATTTTACAAGTTTTTTCAGAAATTAATAAATCTAACTTTGAACCATTAACCATTTTTTTACCAATTGGAATTTCCTTTTACACATTTAAATCACTTAGTTATGTTTTTGATGTTTATCTTGAAACTTTAGAACCAACAAAAAGTTTTAGAGATTTTTGTGTTTATGTTTTTTTCTTTCCAAATATTTTAATGGGACCAATTGATAGAGCTTCTAAGTTTTTACCACAGATTGAAAAAGAACCATTTTTAAGCAAAGAAGATTTAGGCACTGCCTCCTTTTTAATAATAGCCGGATTATTTAAAAAAGTAGTAATTGCAGATTACATAAGTTTAAATTTTGTTGATAGAATTTTTGATTTTCCTCTTCGCTACACAGGAGTAGAAAACTTACTTGCAATTTATGGTTATACTTTGCAGGTCTATTGCGATTTTTCCGGTTATACAGATATGGCAATTGGTGTTGCTTTGTTTTTTGGCTTTAGACTTATGGATAATTTTAATTCACCTTTCAAAGCAACAAGCATAGCCGATTTTTGGCGAAGATGGCACATTTCACTTTCAACCTGGTTGCTTGATTATATTTTTAAACCACTTCAGTTTTCAATGCGTTCAATAAAAATCTGGGCTAATATTTTTGCAATTTTTATAACATTCGTTGTATGCGGAATTTGGCATGGTGCAGGATGGAATTTTATTATTTGGGGTGCTCTTCATGGATTCATGATGTCTTTTGCTTTATTAATTCAAAAACCAAAACAAAAATTTTATTCACTCTTAAAAATAAACAATTCAAAAATTTTAAAATTTTTCCAAACTGTTATAACTTTTCATTTAATCGCTTTTTCATTTTTAATTTTTAGGACTAATGATTTTCAGATTATTGAAGATATGATTTCTCAGATTCTTAATTATTTTCATGCAGAAGTTTTTATTCAATTCGCTGAAAAGCTACCAATAATTTTAGGATTAATTGTTATTGGTTATTTATTACATTTTATACCACAAAAAGTTGAAACTTCTGTTAAAAAATTTGTGATTTTTTTACCCTGGTATTTACAAGCATTATTAATTGTAATAGTTATTTGGATAGTTGCACAATTTAAATCTGCTGATATTGCTCCATTTATTTATTTTCAGTTTTAGAAAATATTTTTCTCAATATAAATCATGTTCTTATTTTAATTCATATTTATAAGCTTAACATTACAAAATAAACTTTTTTTGAAGGCTTAATTTTTGATAATAAATTGATAAAATGAAAATCTCTTTAAACAAAATATTGCTTTTAGCATTTATCATTAATGTTGCAACTTTTAGTCAGGTAAAAGTTAATATTTCTGATGCCTTTAAAAAGACTGCCCTTTCTCATATGCAAGCCGGAAGATATGGAGAAGCAATTGACCAATTAAACAAATACATTACAGCTCTACCACAAGATCCCGAAGGATATTATTTAAGAGGACAATGCTACGAAAAACGCTCTCAATATGAAGCTGCAAGATTAGATTACAGACGTGCAATTGCTCTCCAAAGTAGCGATCAGGCAAAAAAAACTAAATATGAACGTGACCTCCAAAACATGATTAATGTTTGGTATGCTATCTTAAACAAAAAAATTGAAGGACATTTAAGAGAAATTGCAATTAATCCAAATACACCTTTCAATTATCTTGAAATTGGTAAATCATACAAACTAATGGAAGAATGGGCTAAAGCTGAAGAATGGTATGATAAATATTTAGAAAGAGATGCAAATGCTTCCCCAGATGAAATTATTCGATACACTGAAATTCTTGCTAAAACAGGAAGCATTAATAAGGGAGAAAAGATTTTAAGAACTTATACAGAAAAATATCCACAAGACTGGCGTTTATGGAGTAGATATGGATATTTCACACTTTGGTTAAGTAAATTTCAAATTGCTAAAAAAGCTTTTGAAACTGCGTTAAGTTTTAAACCTTTCTTCAAAGAAGCACAGGATGGTTTAGACTTGGTTAATAAACAAGGTTACCTTTCTGTTAATGTTGGTCGTGATTATGAAAAAGAATACCCTATCGATCGTTACTACAGATTAGTAAGAAGAAATCCAAACGATTTTGAATCAAGATTTAAACTTGTTGATGAATTAATTAAAGCAAAAAGAATTGAAGAAGCTTACGATCAATTAAAATTTTTGAGTGTTTCAAAAAGTGAAGATGCTCGTTATAAAGAAAAATGGAATTTTGTTACCGCTTATCGTGATAGTGTTTATCGTGCAAGAATTGATGAAGCTAAAGCAATTTTACAAAAAAATGAATTTGATAAAGAAGCTTTAAAAACTGTTTCAAATTATTACGAGTACTTACAAAATTATGATAGTGCAATGGTAATGCTCGATAAATATTTCGCTGAATATCCGGATGAAAAAGACAAAGAATTACGATTTCGATACGCAAAAATTTCTGCATGGAGCCGCGAGTTTGATAAAGCAATTGACATTTTAGATAATTTATTAATTGACGATCCCAATAATTTAGATTATCAACTCTTCAGAGCTCAGGTTTCGGTTTGGATAAACAGAGATTTGGATATAGCAGAAAAATTTCTTGATAATGTTTTAAAAGCCCGACCAAATGACCTTCAGGCTATTATATCAAAATCATCTTTGATTTTAATAAAACAAGATTTTGAAGGGGCACAAGCATTAGCAAATAGAGCAAAAGAAATTGACCCCAATAATGATGACGTAATTAAATTACAATCAAATATCGATTGGCAAAAATTACGCGCCGAAGAAGAAAAACTCTATGCAATATTAGAATTAGGAAGACAACGAGTTATTGATGGTGATTGTAGTGGTGCACTTCAATTCTATGAAGAATATTTAACCAAAGCTGAACCAAATCTTTTAATACAAAAAGAATATGGTGATGTTTTATTCTGTGCAAAACAATATCAAAAAGCTTTAGATGCATACAATCAGGTTTTAAATGCCGGAGCTAATTATCAAGCTCAGATGCAAAGAGCAAAATTATATTATTCAATGGGAGATTCACTTTCTGCTGTAAATGAATTTAAAGATTTAGTAAAACAAGATACAACCGACTTTGAGGCAAAATTATATTTAGCTGATTCATACGCAAAAATTGCTGAGCACGATTCTGCAAGAGCTATTTACAATGATTTACTTGAAAATTGGGAATTAGATTCAACTCAAGTTAAAATGGTGCAACTACGTAAAAGTTGGTTGCCAGTTACCGGAATTGCAGCAATAATAGAAAGTTTTCCAAACTATTTAGGTTTTTCTCCTTCATTATCATATTATGCAGATAATCTTAGTTTTAGATTATTAACTGGTGGTGGAAGATTAGATCTTGGTATTAATAATTATCTCTCTGCCGGTGTTTCTTTTTATAGAAGTTTACTGAAAGCTAATCCGGCAAGTTTAGATCAAGACATAATTGATACAATACCAAATTTCAGAGCCGATCAACGATTTACTACATTTAAACTTCATCTCTTTTTAAGATTATCTCGAATTATGAATATGGGATTTGGTTTTGGTAAAAGTAATTCATACACAAAACTCAACTTAGATGAACAGGATGCTTTCTTTAAAATAGAACGAAGAGATACTTTTGCTGTAACTTTACAATATCAAAATTCTGATGCTGCCTTAATTTTATATTCTCCATATTTGTTAAGTATTAGAAATATGGCAAGACTTTATAAAATAGAAGGATATTACAGAAATAATTTTGGACTAAAATTAGCCGGAATGTTTCAATACATTGGTGTGGATGATAGTAACGAAGGAAATAATTTTTACTTTAGAATTGGAAAATATTTTTACAAAGATTTAGTTATTGGATACGAATATGCTTATGACAATTTTAAATGGAAATCTCCTTACTATTATTCACCAAGAAATTTTGAATCGCACAGCATTTGGCTTGATAATGAAATTGATCGTAAAGATAATTTAAGAATTACACTTGGTGGTAAAATTGGAATTATTCCACAAAGTAGTTTAGTTATTTTAGCAGGATATTTTGAAGGAGAATATTCTCCACTTAAAAACCTTTTAATTACCGGTAGAATTGGTATTGGTAGCACATCACGTGATAACTCAAGTTATAGATATTTCTCAGGACAACTTTCAGCTTACTGGACAATTTTCTAATCTTTTAATTTCCATATGAGATTTATAATTATATTTTTTTTGTTGATAACTAATTTAATTGCACAAGAAATAAAATTTTTTGGTGAACCGAAATCAGCATCAATCATAATTGGAAAAGTAGATAGTATCAAAAAAATTTTATTTAATTCTGGGAAAATTAAATTTAGTAACAATGGTTATTTCATTTTTGGATTTGATAAAGAAGATGAAGGTGAATTTGAATTAACAATTATCAAACAAAACAATTCAACTATTAATTATAGTTATCAAATAAATAAGGAAAAATTTGAGAACCAGGAATTAAGGCTTTCAAAAAAAATGGTTTCTCCTCCTAAAAAATATTTAAAGAAAATTAAAAATGAATTTGCTCAGATTAAAAAAGCCAGAACCAAACTATTTGAAAATAATAACACATATTATTTGAGTGGTTTTTCAATGCCAGTAAAAAATGTTAGAATTACTTCTGAATTCGGATTAAACAGAATATTAAATGGAACTCCTAAAAATTTTCATAACGGTGTAGATTTCGGTGGATCTATAGGTGATTCTGTTTTTGCAATTGCAGATGCAAAAGTTCTTTTTGTCGGAAATAATTTTTATTACAACGGTAATTTTATTCTTTTAGATCATGGTCAGGGTTTGAACAGTGTGTATTTACATTTAAGTAAAAATTTAGTTAATAAAAATCAACAAGTTAAAAAGGGAGAATTAATTGGACTACTCGGTTCAACCGGAAGATCAACCGGTCCTCATTTGCATCTTGGTGTGCAGTGGTTTAATAAAAGAATTGATCCGATGAGTTTATTTAATTTAAAACTTGAGTAGTTCATTAATATTATCAATTACTTTGCAACCCGTTTTCTCTAATCTTTCTCTATTTTGATGACCACTTGTAAGTAAAATACAATCAGCACCAATTTCATTTGCTACTTCATAATCGTGAAGCGTATCTCCTATCATTAATGTTTCACCTTTTCCATTTCCTAATTTTTTAATAAGCATTTGTCCCAAATGTAATTTTCCGGCTGCATAAATATTATCTAACCCAACTATATGTGTAAAATATTTTGTTAGTCCAAAATGATTTGCCATTTCTTCTAATGTATGCTGGCTATACGCAGATAAAATTGATTGCCCAATACCAAATTGATTAATTTTTTTTAATACATCAATTACTCCATCATAAATTGAGCATTCAAATTTTCTTTTTTCATATTCATCCATCCATAATTTTCCAACAACTTCAAATGGTTCTTCTTCAAAATTAAATCCTAAATCCGCATAATAATTTTTAACAGGAATAGTAAAAACTTTCTTATAATCATCAATATAAAGAGTTTTTAAGTTTCTTTCTTTCAACAGCCAGTTTATTAATTCAACACAAAGAGCAACATCATTTAAGATTGTTCCATTCCAATCCCAGATTATATGTTTATATTTTTTAAGTTCCATTTAAGCATCTATAAATTTTTGATTCGCAAAAATATGATTTTTCTTTTTATTAACGTTTATTAATTTTAATTACCAAAAGGAGAAAAAATATGAGAGCAAAATTGTTGTTGCTGATTTTAACTGCATTCACTTTTTCATTTATTCTTTTTACTTCAAAAATTGTAAAAGATGATATTAGCGGTGCGGAAAAAATTATTGGATTATCTTTTACAGATTCTGAAAAAGATTCGATGCTGGATAATTTAAATAGACAATTAACTAATTATGAAAATATCAGAAAAGTAGAATTGAAGAATAATATACCACCAGCTATAATGTTTAATCCAGTTCCAATTGGTTTCAATATAAATAATAAACAAAGAGAAGTGAAATTCAGTGATTATTCAAATACAAAAATGCCAAAGGATAAAAATGAACTTGCTTTTTATTCGGTTGGGGAATTAGCTCATTTAATAAAGACAAAAAAAATCAGTTCAGTAGAATTAACGAAATTCTTTATAGAAAGATTAAAAAATTATGGACCTAAACTAAAATCAGTAATAACTATCACAGAAGAACGTGCATTAGCAGAAGCACAAAAAGCTGATGCAGAAATTTCAAAAGGAATTTACAAAGGACTTTTACATGGAATTCCTTACGGTGTTAAAGATTTACTATCAACAAAAAAATATAAAACAACATGGGGTTCAGTTCCTTACAAAGATCAAGTTATAGATGAAGATGCAACAGTAATAAAAAAATTAGAAAAAGCTGGCGCAGTACTTTGTGCAAAGTTAACTATGGGTGAATTAGCATGGGGTGATGTTTGGTTTGGTGGAATGACAAGAAATCCATGGGATACAACAAAAGGTTCAAGTGGATCTTCTGCTGGTTCTGCTTCTTCTGTTTCTGCTGGTTTATTACCATATGCTATTGGAACAGAAACCTGGGGATCAATAGTTTCTCCATCAACTGTTTGTGGTGTAACTGGTTTACGTCCAACTTATGGAAGAGTTAGTCGTTATGGAGCTATGGCTTTAAGTTGGTCGATGGATAAAATCGGTCCTATTTGTAGAACTGCAGAAGACTTAGCAATTGTTTTTAATGCAATTTATGGAGAAGATGAAAATGATTTATCTTTAATTAAAGCTTCTTTTAATTATTCACCAAGAATTAACTTGAAGAAACTAAAAATTGGTTATTTAAAAAATGATTTTGATAGGAAATATCCCTTTCATGAAAATGATTCAATAGCATTAGCAAAACTAAAAGAACTTGGTGCTGAATTAATTCCAATAGAATTACCAAACATCTCAACAGAAGATTTGTCATTTATTTTATCTGCGGAAGCTGGAGCAGCTTTTGATGAATTAACAAGAAGCAACAAAGATGATTTGTTAGTCAGACAAATAAAAAACGCCTGGCCAAATGTATTTCGTTCATCAAGATTTATCCCGGCAGTAGAATATATAAACGCAAACAGAGTTAGATTTTTATTAATTCAAGAGATGAAGAAATTATTTGATAAAATTGATTTATATGTTTCGCCATCCTGGGTTGGTAATAATTTATTATTAACAAACTTAACAGGTCATCCAAGTGTAGTTGTACCAAATGGATTTTCGAAAAATGGAACTCCAACAAGTTTTACTTTTATTGGAAATTTATTTGATGAAGAAAAAATTATTGCAGTTGCAAAAATTTATCAGGATGCAACAAATCATCATAAATTACATCCAAAATTGTAAATATAGAGCTTGATAATTCAAGCTCTATAATTTAGTTTTCAACTGTAAATTCTTTTCCTCCTTATTAAAAAAATTAAAGGAGGTTCAAATGAAAAACCTAACTTCTTACGAAAAAGCATTAAGTTATATCAAACAAAATTCTCTTCAGGATCAAATTAGAATTAAAAGAAAAGAAAATCCGGGACCTGTTTTAACAATTTCAAGAGAAACTGGAATTGGTGCTGCAATTATTTGTGAAATGTTAGTAAATATTTTTAATCAAAATGCTATCGATTATTATAATGACTGGACCTATTTTGACAAAGAATTAATCAATAAAGTTATTGAAGATCATCAGTTACCTGAACATTTTAAAAAATATTTAATTGATGAATCACCAGCTAAAATTGATTCCTGGTTTGGTGAAATTTTAGGTATTACTCCTTCAAAACTTACTTTACTTAACAAAACAAAAAAAACAATTTATCATTTAGCTGAATTTGGAAATGTAATTTTAGTTGGAAGAGGTGCAAATATTATTTTGGCAAATCATTCAAAATCATTTCATATCAGATTAGTTGCCTCGTTAAATTACAGAATTGAAAACGCAATGAAGCTTTATCATTTATCAAAAAAAGAAGCAACCGATTTTATTATGAATGAAGATGAAGCAAGAAGAAATTACATTCTAAAATATTTTCATAAAGATATTAATGATAATCTTTTATATCATGTTACAATAAATGCAGAATATTTTGAACCGGATGAAGTTGCCAAAATGATTAGTAATTGTATAATGAGAAAGTTTCCACAATTTTTCAAATAATTAATAAAGTTCTTCAATGTTTGATAAATCAATTATTTGTTGAGCTAATTTGTTATTACTTATTTTTTCGGTAACAACATATTCTTTGTTTTGATAAACTAATAATTCAGTGGGAAGAGATCTGAGATTATAAATACTTCCCATAGAGTAACAATAAGCTCCTGCGGTTTTAATTAAAAGTAAATCTCCTTCTCTAATTTCGGGTAATTCTCGTTGCTCAGCAAAACAATCTCCACTTTCGCATATATTTCCACAAACATCATATATTTTAGTTTTTCCATTTGGGTTTGATAAATTTTCAATATGATGATAAGAGCCATAAAGTAGAGGACGGATTAAATGATTAAATCCTGAATTTGTCCCAACAATTAATCTTCCTCTGTTATTTTTAATAGTGTTTACTTCGATTAATAAATAACCAGCTTCAGCAACTATGAATTTTCCCGGTTCAAAATAAATGAATAGATCTTTGCCATAATTTCGACAAAAGTTTTTATACAATTCACCAACTTTTTCACCAAAATATTTCCAATCTGTTTCTTTTGCTAAAGGAGAATAGTTAACTTTTAGACCTCCGCCGAAATCAATGAATTCTAAATCTGGAAAATTTTCTTTGGTTGCTATCAAAAGTAAGTTGTTCATACTTTCAAATACCTGCTCTGTAGTTCCTATGCCACTTCCAGTATGTTCGTGTAAACCAATTACTTTTAAATTATACTTTTTAGAAATATCAAGAACTTTATCAACATCAGACATTAAAATTCCGAATTTTGTAATTGAACCAGCTGTTTGAACATATTTATTTTCACCCGCATAAACATCAGGATTAAACCGAATACAAACATTACTTCCGGGATAAAATTTACCATATTTTTCTAGGCTACTAATTGCACCAATATTAAACAGAACACCTGTTGCCTGTACTTCATGCATTTCATCATCAGTTATGTTATTTGATGTAAAAAGTATTTTTTCTTTTTCATATCCAAGTTTTAAGGCAAGTAATACTTCTGCCGGAGAAACTGTATCGAGGTAAGCTTTATTTTTTTGTAATAGTTTCAGAATTCCAACATTGTAATTTGCTTTCATTGCATAAAGTATTTTCAGCTTTGGATACTTAATTAATTCATAAAGTTGATTATATTTTTTTAAAATTAAATCGCCATCATAAACATAAAGTGGTGTACCATACTTTTTTGCATAATCAATAAACTTTGAATTTTCTATCATATTAAATAATCTTTTTTAATGTATAAATGAGATAATCAATTTGTTCTTTTGTGTGAGTAGAGAAAACAACTATTCTTAAAACACCATTTTCACCAGCGCCAATGTAATTTGAACTTTGAAGAATAATTTTATTCTCAATCAGATAATCCTGAATTTTCGTTAATTCTTTTTTGGATTTCATATTCCACGCAACAATCGGAACGTGATTAATTTTAACTTCAATTCCTAATTCTGAAATTTTTGATTTAAGATATTTTGCATTTTCCCATAATTTATTTTTCAATTCAGGATTATTCATAAATATTTGTAATCCTTTTAAAGAGGCTGAAATAGCCGGAATTGGAACTGGTGTAGCACCATTTACAATTGAACTGTTTTTAATTTCATTAGAAATATTATTATTAATTGGAATAATTCCACCATAACCACCAAATGCTTTGGAAAAGGTTCCGCTAAAAAAAATATTCTGATTATCAATTTTAAAATGTTCTAAAGTTCCTTTTCCTTTTTCACCGAGAATTCCAATTCCATGAGAATCATCTAAATAAACAATTGCATTATATTTTTTTGCAATATCATGATATTTATCTATTGGTGCTATATTTCCATAAATTGGAAAAATTCCATCTGTAATAATTAATGGTTTTAATTTTTGAGAATCAGAATATTCAACTATTTTTTCTTCAAGATCATTATAATCAAGATGATTAAACTTGATAACTTTATTTGAAGATATTTTTGAAGCTAATTGACCTGAATAGTGAGAATGTTCGTCAATAAAAATAACATCAAAACTATTTTTCTCATTCAAATAATAAATTAACGTTGAAGCAGACAAAAATCCGCTTGATAAATAAACAGAATCCTGAACTTCAAAAAAATCAGATGCTTCTTTTTCTAAGTCAATAATTAATTGATGATTTCCAAATGAACTTCTGGAAGATGAAGTTGAAAGTCCAAATTTTTTAAGAGAATTAATTGCACTATTAATTACTTCATCATTTCTATGAAGTTCATAATAACTGGTTCCACCAAAATAAATGTATTCATTTCCATCTATTATGGTTGTTGATGAACGTGAATTATTTAAAATAAATTTTTCTAGTATTGTATTCATTTATTTACTAATTAATGCATCGTATAGTATTTCAATAGGATGATAAGATTTTTTATTTGTACCATCTTTAATTTGATGACGGCAACTAGTTCCTACAGCACATAATATTGTTTCATCACTTTCTTTTCTAATAGTCGGAAATAAAACTAATTCACCAACTTTAATTGATAATTCATAATGTTCTTTTTCATAACCGAATGCACCTGCCATTCCACAACATCCCGAAGGAATTTCTTCAACCGAATAATTTTTTGGAAGCGATAACATTTCAATTGTAAACTTTGTTGATGATATTGATTTTTGATGACAATGACCATGAAGTAAAATTTTTTGTTTTTCTTCAACAAATAAAGATGAATTTATTTTTCCTTTTTTTATTTCATTGGAAATGAATTCTTCAAAAGTATAAGAACATTTTGAAAGTCTTATTGCATCTTCTTTTTGATCTTTATTTACAAGATCTAAATATTCATCTCGAAAAGAAAGAATTGCAGAAACTTCGATTCCAACTAATGGATTTTCTTCATAAACAAAATCTTTCAGCAATCTAATATTTTCATTTGCAATTTTTTTCACACTCTTTAATAATCCTTTCGAAATATACGTTCTTCCACTTTCATAATGTTTTGGAATAGAAACTTCGTAACCTAATTTACTTAAAAGCTTAAATGCCTTAATTCCAATTTCAACTTCGTTGTAGTTTGTAAATTCATCTATAAACAAATTCACTTTTCCATTTGGATAATGTTTGTTTATATAATTTTTATAATTCTTTTTATACCATCTCATGAACGTAGTTTTTGACAGCAATGGTAAATTTCGTTTTGTGGTAAAACCAACTAAATTCATCAAAAATTTTGATTTAAGAAATGAATTTACAATTGAAGAAAAGTTTGAGAAAAACAAATTTAATTTTGGAAGAAATGCAATTAATAAAGACCTGATTGGAATTCCATGTTGATCATACCAATGTTGCAAAAATTCACTTTTTAATTTTGCTACATCAACACCACTTGGACATTCTGATTTACAAGCTTTGCACGATAAACATAAATCCATTACTTCATAAATTTCTTTGTGGTCAAAAGGATTTTGTTTATTTGAACGAGTTAAAAATTCACGTAAAGTATTTGCTCTTGCTCGGGTTGTATTTTTTTCATCTCTTGTTGCCCGGTAACTTGGGCACATAGTTCCACCGATTAAATCGGATTTACGACAATCAGCCGAGCCATTACATTTTTCAGCTGCTCTTAAAATTCCTAAAGTTGATGAAAAATCATAATATGTTTCTATTTCTTTTTGTTCTTTATCAATTTCATAACGTAAGTTTAAAGTCATTTGTGGTGAATCAACAATTTTGCCCGGATTAAAAATATTATTTGGATCCCATGCTTTTTTTATTTCTTTACAAAGTTGATAATTATGTTCACCGATAATTACAGGAATAAATTCACCACGTAATCTTCCATCTCCATGTTCACCACTTAGTGATCCTTTATATTTTTTTACAATGTAAGCAATTTCTTTTGTTGCTTCATAAAATATTTTTACATCAAATGAATCCTTTAAATTCAACTGCGGAGTAATATGTAATTCACCCGATCCTATATGAGCATAGTAAGATGTATCAATGTTATATTTTTTTAAGACTGATTGAAATTCTTTCATATAGTTCGGTAAATCAACAGGACGCACACAAGTATCTTCGATGAACTGCTGCGTTTTTTTATCTCCGGGAATATTTCCAAGTAAACCTAATCCCGCTTTTCGTAACGACCACACTTTATTTACATCTTCATTCAATAGTAAAGGATAATGATAACCGTACCCGGCTATTTTTAATTCCTGAATAAGATTATTAGCAATCAATTCAATTTCATCAATTGTATCTCTTGAAAATTCAACAACAACTAATGCAGCAGGATCACCTTCTATAAAAAATCGGTTTTTGCTTTGTTCAATATTAACTTTAGAATACTCAAGAATTTTATCATCAATTAATTCTACAGCACCGGGATTAAATTTTAATGCAATTAAATTAGCTTCAAATGCTTCGTCAAGTGTGTTTAAGTGAATTGCAACAACTCCAACATTTTTTGGTGGAAGCGGTACAAGATTTAGTTTTATTTCTGTTGTAAAAGCTAGTGTGCCTTCCGATCCAGCAAGTAATTTACACATATTAAAATCTTCATCACTAAAACCAAAGAGATTACATTTTAACAACTGATCAATTGCATAACCATTGTTTCTCCTGTTTATTTCCTGATGCGGAAACTCTTTTATTATTTCTTCCTGATTTTTTTTATCTGATAATATTTCATAAACTTTTTTATAGATTTTATTTTCTAAAGAATTTCCATTTAGCTTTTTATTGAATTCATTTTTATTAACTGATTTAAAAAATACTTCTGAACCATCGCTTAATATAACTTCAGCTTCAAGAACATGATCTCTTGTAGAGCCATAAAGAATTGAATGAGCGCCGCATGAATTGTTTCCAAACATTCCACCTAAATTACAACGATTACTTGTTGCTGTTTCCGGACCGAAAAACAATTCATGTTTCTTTAAAAATAAATTTAATTCATCAAGTACTACTCCCGGTTGAACTCGAACCCATTTTTCATCTTTATTCAATTCAAGAATTTTATTCATGTACTTTGAAACATCCACAACAATACCGTTACCAACTACTTGTCCTGCTAATGAAGTTCCAGCTGCTCTTGGTATGATTGGAATTTTATATTCGTTAGCATATTGTATTATTTTTTTTACATCATTTTTATTTTGGGGAACAACAACAGCAAAAGGTTTTTCTCTGTACACCGAAGCATCTGTTGAATAAATTATTTTTGATAATTCATCAATTAAAATATCACCATCGAAATTACTTTTTAGTTCATATAATTTTTTAAGAGAATTGGAATTCATTTTTAACTCTTGTTAATATTTTAATTTCTTTACATAAAAATTCATTGTTTCATTATCAGTTGTAACCTGACTAAAAATATCAATTACTAAATCTTCATTTATTTTATTGAAATCTTCTTCACGGGGAAAAATTAAAACACCACCTAAATCAACTGCGGCTGGACTTATTAATATTTTTTTTTCACCTTCTTCATAAAAATATGTTGGCCGATGTATAGTTCTTGGAAAAATTATTACCTTCCAAAATTCATTGTATGTACATATAATATTTAACAGCGGTTCTTCATTACTGTTTTCAGATAAAACTTTATAAACACGGATAAATTCATTAACAAGTTGCTCAGTTTCATTTGATTCAATTGATATAAAATTTCTTAAATGATTTGTAACAGCAGTTGTTGTTACATCATTTGCATCATTAATAATTTCACCATACTTGTTGAGTATTGAGTAAAATTCTGTATCAATTTTCATGAATCCAAAATTTCCAGCCTGAAAATGAAGATGATCTGGTGCTGATGCTCCACATTTCGGTCCATTATAAAAAACTGAAAATGTTTTACCTAACATTTCAGAAATGATTAGCATTCTTTTAAAATTACTATAAATTGTTTGCGGAATATGTCTTAGTGTAGGAATAGTAAAATGCTTATCAAAAATAGGATATGGATTTACAAGAAGAATATAATCATCGTCAATACTAACCGCTTTTTGATCAGAGGGTAAATTATTGACACAAAGAAAACATGGTCTTTCTTTAATTGATTTATCATCAACTTTTGCTGAGGATGAAATAATTCTTCCCGGATTATAATGAGCTTCAATTGTAAAATCATCGAATTCAAAAATTTTTATTTTAACCGATTTTAAACTCGAGTATCCATTTTTTGCAAGTTGCCAATTTTCAACTTGGTGATTAAATAATAAATTTGCTTTTATATCAAGAGATAATTTTTCATCTACAATAAGTAATCTTTTAGATAAATCACCATCCATTTTGATTTTTCCTGATTCGTGCAAGTAATTCTATCGTTCTAATTCTATCTTTATATTCGTTGTATAAATTTTGTTTCTGAATATCTAATGCTGCGTCGGAATTTCCTTCCCATCTTCTACATAAATAAATCGGTTCCCAAATTCTACCGATTTGATAATTACGAGAAATCATTAAACCAACAGCATAATCTTCTCCATAACTAACATTTGGAATTTTAATTTCGCGAAGAATTGGAGTGTAAAAAGCACGTGGTGCACCAAGTCCGTTTATTCTTAAAGCGTTGTTTCTTCCATTATCAGCTGTCCATTCTTTATGGTCAATTATTCCCGGCGGAATTTCTTCAAGCTTAAAATTGGTCATTCTATAAGTGCCAATTACCATTGCACATTTTTCAATATAAAATGTATTTACAACTGTTTGAATTGTGTTTTCATTTGCATAAATGTCATCGCTATCAAGTTGAATTGCAAAACGACCACAATTTTTATTATGAACAGCTTCGTTCCAACAACCACCAATTCCTAAATCTTTTCTTTCCGGAATTATGTGAATTAATCTATCATCTTTTTTAGTCAGTTCTTTAATTTTTTCAGTTGTTCCATCAGTTGAGTAATTATCAACAACAATGCAATTGAATTTAAAATCTGTCTTTTGTAACAATACAGAATTAATTGCATCTGCAATTGTATTCACACGATTTTTAACAGGAATAATAACTGAAGCTTCATATTCAAATTTTTCTTTAGAAAATTCTACAAATTGAAATCTTGGTTCTAAATATGCATTAATTTTTTTAAGATGAAATGTACAAGCCTTTTCCATTTCAATTTGTACATCACGGTTTTTAGGATTCACATAATCAAACTGCTTAACACCACTTTTTCGAGTATCTGTTTCTATTGTTGTATAAAGAAATTCCGGAATTCTTATAAAATCACTCTTGCGGGAAAGCTGTAATCTTAAGTTGTAAAATCCTGCATATAAATATTCTTCATCATCTTCTAACTTTTCAACATAATCTTTATTAAACATAATTAAATATCCAAAGTCAAAGTCATCTCTCAAACTTCCAAACTGATAATCATTAACCGGATGCTTTTCAACATTATTTTCTTTTATTGAAATAAAATTTGAATAAACCATCGCTACATTTGTAGATGAAATCACATTATAAAATCTTTCGATTGCAAATTGACCTAATTCAAAATGATTATCTTGAGTAAACAATAAAACAAATTTTGTGTTTGCTGATTCTAAAATCTTATTAATTGTTTTTGAAGAGGTTAGATTTTCTACAACAATTTTTTCACAGTCTGATGGAGCAACATAATTTTCATCTTGCACCAGTAGAAATATTTTATCTATGAAATTTGTTTTTTTTAATTCATCGATTAATTTCAAATTATAATCAGCCCCACTAAATGGTAAATATGCACTAATCATTTAATCTCCAATAAAAAAATTTTATTAATAAGGGATAAAAGACAAAAAAATAGGCTGTTCAGAATTTATTCAATCCCGGAACAGCCTTAAACAATAAAATCAAATTATTTCATTAAAATCATTTTCTTTGACATTTTATAATTTCCAGCTGAAAGCGTATAAACATAAACACCACTAGTTAAATTAGTTGCTTCAAAATCAACCTGATAAGAACCAGCACTCTTGAATTCATTTACAAGAGTTGCAACTTCTTGACCAATAGAGTTATAAACTTTCAAAGAAACAAATCCTTCTTTAGGAATTGAGAATTTAATATTAGTTGTTGGGTTAAAAGGATTTGGATAATTTTGAGATAATTGATAACCAACCGGAATTTCATCTAATTTTTCGATGCCAGATCCACCTGAAACAACTTTTTGTACTAAATCTGATGTTGCAGTTCCAAAAGAACCAATGTAAGCAATTTTACCATCAGGGCTAAAATCTAAAGCTCTTGGTCTTTCATCAGGTTTTGTAGCATCTGCATATTTCCATTTTAAGCTATCAACAACTTTTTTCTGTTTTACATCATATGCATACCATGTTCCCATAGTAAACGGTGGTTTTGGTTTATCATTGTTAGAACCACCAGAAATCCAAAGTTGATCTTTTTTTACAGGATGCCATGTAAATGATTCAGCTGCCACACCAGCCATTATAGAGTCTTTTAATGCAAAACTTGAAAATTCATCTGCTCTTGTATAAATGAATACTTTGCCAAGTGTGTAACCTGCCCAGTAAATTGTATTACCATCAGCAGAAACCTCAAAACTTCTTGAAAAACTTGATGTTTTGTCTAAAGCATTTCCAATGAATTTAAAATCCTGATCATACATTTCAATTGGTGTTGTTGGACTTCCAACAACTGGAGCAACAAATATTACTTTAGATGTTTTTGCAACAGCAGGAGCTGCAGGAGTCCATTTCAATTGTACTCTCTTTAAAGCTTTTCCTGTTTTATAATCAATCATATACATATAGTTAGGTGTCGGAGTATTACCTGTAACCATTAAAATATTTCCATCAACGTTTGTTCTCATACCTCTGTTTGTAGTATATAAAGTATCTCTAAAATTAGGTCCGTCCAATCTCCAAATTGGAGAAAATGATGCCTGAGTTCCATCAGGTTTAAAAACAAAGATTAAATAAACACTTTTGGTTAAAGTATCACCAGGTGCAACTCCAAACTTTGTTTTAGGTCCCCACCATCCAACCCATACTTTTCCTTCTGGATCAACAGCAAGAGCATGATTTTGACCTTTTGGTTGTGGTGAATTAGCTGGCCAAGCACCTTGATTTACCCATTGTGCTAAGCTTAAAGATGCAGTCATTATTAATACTGCAATTATTAATGTAACTTTTTTCATCATACAGCTCTCCTTTTTATGTTTTTAGTTGATTGTTTTTTATTGTCTTCCAAAATATGGTGCTGTTGTTTTTTGCATATCTACTCTGACTAATGTATAATAAATTGTTACTGTTCCTGTTGAACTTGTTTCAATTATTTCACGTGTGTAGAATAAATTTTTCTTTGTTCCCCACATCAAACTTTTTACTTCTGGTAATATTAATCCGGGATAAAATTTTGAAGCCACACCATTCTTAACAGAAATAAATGCATCTGTTTGATTTGTTCCCAATATCATTTCTCCATCGTTTCCAAAAGCAATTCCATTTACATTGACTTTATTTAAACCATAAGCAGCACCAATGTCAAAGAATTTTTCTTTTGTACCTAATGATGTCTCAGAATTTATTTTATAACGATAAATTGCTTCTTCAGTTGAAGATTTACCAGCAACATATAAATATCCATTATAAACTCTTAATGCAGAAACTGAATAATCAATTGTAAATGAATTGGTAACTTTTGCAGGAGTAACACTAAACATACTTCCACCACTACCAGCACACCAAATATTTTTATTTGCATCAAAGTCTAATGCTAATATTGCTATACCGGTTGGGAATGTAACGTAAGTAGAAGGAGTTTTACCTTCTTCAACAGCAAATAATGCTCTTAAATTTCTTGTGCCAATCAAAACATTGTTAGGACCAAACTTCATATCGAAGAAAAATGATTCAGCACCCTTTTGAGCCCAGTTTGATATTTTACCATCAGGTGTAATTTTTCTAATACCAGCATCTTTCAGATAAACATAAACATTTTCATTATTATCAACTGTTACTGTTATTGGGTTTTCAACAGCTTTTGTAAAATTATAATAAACACCAACAGCTTCAAGTAAGTTATATTTTACTATGTTGCTGAAATTTTCAACACCTTGAACTGCAATTTTTAAATCAAGCGCATTTTTTACTAAAGCAGGTGCTTTTACTATCAATTGAGTTGGAGTTGCGCTAATTACTGTTGCTTTAGCGGTTCCAAAGAAAACAAAGTTATCATCTTTATTTGCAGAAAAATTTGAACCGTTGATAACGATTTCTGTAACTCCTGCTAATGCTTCTTTATCTGGAACAACGCTTGTAATAACAGGTGTAGCTCCTTTATCAAGTTGTTGATATAAACTTGGAGCGGGCTCTTCTTTACAAGCTGAAATTAAAATTGTTATTCCAATTATTGTAACTAAAATTTGTTTTAGATTTTTCATATTTATAACCAAATTTTTATCAAATGTTAAAATGAAAAATTGAAAGTAAATCTGTGAACATCATTAAAAATTCCAAATGGTTGATAAGCATAATCAATTCCAACATTAACACCACTTAAATTTCTTTTAATTCCGAATCCAGCAGTAAAATTTTGTTCATCTGAAGGAGAAACAAATCCTGCACGAATAGAAAATGAATTTAAGAAAGTATATTCAGCTCCGGCATATATTTGTTCACTATAATCACGTGGATGTGCAGCATCAATAGAAAGTAATAGTGAATGAGTGTTTTTGTCAATTTCAAAAAGATCCATAGCATCAATAGAAAATCCGATTCTGAACATTAACGGTAATTGAAAAGTCTCTTTTTTATATTTTAATTCAGTAGAAAAGTTTTTAATGCTCATACCAAAAGTTAAACTTTTAAAACCGGTACGATAAAGCACACCAAAATCGAATGCCATTGCACCAAGTTTATTATCTTCTTTCACATAAGTTCCGGTGCTATCAATATCAATTACGCTTCCACCTAAATCCTGTTTTGCATATTTAACACTTCCACCAACAGAAAATTTATCTGACAAAGCACGTGCATATGAAATTCCAAAAGCATAAGCTTTAGGAGAATAGTTACCAACGTCAATATAACCTTGTTCATTTTTTGCAACGATTGTACCCATAAATTCACCATAATCAACAGTAGTGAAAGTAAAACCAAAAACACCATAAAGCCCATCGAAAGGAGCAAAAGCGGCAGCGGCGTGAAGATAATTAATATCAGCGATCCAGCTAACATTTCCAAAAGAAACTGAAGAAAATTCTTTCATTGATGCTAAAGTTGATGGATTGTAAAACATTGCCGAAGCATTTGCAATATCAACAGCTGTTGATGCTTCTGATAGCCCGGTCATTCTTGCATCTGTTGAAACACTTAAAAATTTCATTCCTGTTTGTGCAAGTTTTTTATCTTGAGCTTGATTTGAATTGATTAACAATCCAAATATTAGTGCGATAAAAATTATTTTTCTTTTCATTTATTTACCTAAAATTTTTTATCTGATAATTGTAAACTTAACTATGTGATTTTCACCAGTTTTATGATCTGTAATTACAGCAATATAAATTCCACTTACAATTATTTGATTTGATGATGTAACCTGATACCAATATTCATCACCGCTACCATTTGTATGTTCAATGGTTTTAATTAATTCACCAATTTCAGAATAAATTCTGATTGTGCATTCACCAGGAATATTGTAGAAAGCAATTTTATCTTCATCAATTGTTCCGGGGAAACGAACTTTTCCTTTAGCTGAATAATTGAATGGATTTGGAACTATTCTTATATCTGTTAATTTTTCTCCAGCTTTACGTTTCAAATTTGCAGGATCATAAGTTTGAGTGTAATAACGACTACTTTCAAGTCTTGTTGCCGGAGTTCCAGGTCCTGCAGGTGTAGGGCTACCAACAGAAGTGATGTAATAATAATAATTAAAACCACGGACAACATTTTTATCATCATAACTTCTTGTAGATGCAGGCACTTCAGCAATCATTGTATAATTACTATCAACTTCACCTAAAGCACGGTAAATTCTGAATGCTGTTGGTGGATTCGGATCGGTAGCATCAACATCCCATTTCAAAGAAATTCTATCTCCACCCGAATTAACTTCAAAAGTAGTTGGTGGCAAAGGTGGTTGTGGAATTTTCCAACCCGATTGAAAATTTTCTGTTGCACGTTTGAATGTTAGCATTAATGAATCTTTACCTGTTAATACAATTTTATTTTTATCTAACGCTGAGATTTGTCCTTTTTTATATTTAACACCAACATCAACTTGTTGTTTTCTGCTAATTCCATTTGCCCCTTCAGCAATAACAATTCTGATACTTTGTTTTGGTCCAATAGTATAAGGACCATAGGCATTATTAAATGAAATACCACCGGAAGCATTACCAATATTAGGAGCATTTTTTTGATTTGCGTAATCGCCACTTGGTTCAACAGCATCTGCATGTCTTGGAGAACGATGACCAAATGCCATCAAAGCATATTCTTGAGTCATTCTATCTGTATTATAAGCATTTGCACCAGCTAATAACATTGGATGATCAGAGTTTATATAATCTGTTGTTCTTGGTTGAGAAGGATCATCTACTTTTTCTGTTGCCGATTTATCTGCATAAAGAGTTACAACACCAATAAACTGAGTAGCTCCTAATCTACCAATTGTATCTGCTTTATTATTGTAAATTGCTGCATTAGCATTTAACGCCCAGATTGGTCCACCAATGTTGTCATATGCAACATCTTTTCCCGGAAAGAATCCATGCCAAGAAAATTGTGCTCTAAATCTTTCATTAGGTGGATCTGTTTTAACACCATCACCACGAGCATCATTCATTGTATTAATTCCCCAACCTGAAGCATTTCCAATTACATAACGTGTTGATTGATTTATTGAATTTCTATAAGTAAACCAGAAATAAACATCTTTTAATGTTGTGTTTGGTAACTCAATTTCAGAATCAGCATCTGTATTTCCGGTATTTGTAAATGTGTATTCATATACTATGTAATTATCATGATACTGTTGAGAGAATTGGAAAATTTTTCTTGTAACTGTAATACCTAATTGTGAATTAACAACATTTTCAATTACTCTGTCATAAGGTAATGATTTATCTATTTTATCAATATCAACATTTTTTTGGAAAGACAAATTTCCATCAACAAATACATTTGGTTTATCAAATTTTGAAATAAGCTGATGTTTAACCGGATAAAAAGGATAGAATTGTGGAGTACGTGGTCCTACTGTACAAACTTTAAATGGGTAATAAGTACCTTTTTCGTCAGTAAAATCTTTAGCACCAATCCACATTCCACGAGCTGCTTGCATATCCTGATAATTATAAATTGCCGGCCATTGCATACCATACTGTTGTCTTCTTACCGGACCAGCTTCTTCTAATTCTGAACCAATTTCAGAATACCAGCTATGAAGCGAACCAGCATTCATCCAAATGTTTTTAAATTGTGCAAAGTTTGTAAACTGAATTGATAAAGATACAATCATCAGCAGTGCAAAATTATTTTTTATACTATATAATACTGATTTCATTGTTTCCTCAAACTTTAATTAATGTCAAAATTAAATCTTATTCCCCAAAAGATATTTCTTGGGTTTAAGAAACCTGTATATTCTAAATTTGGCATATCAATGTATGCTTTGTTTTTCATTACTTCATCAATTTTAGAATCGTCAACTTTATTCCATGTAGTGCCATTCCATTGATAATATTTTTTAGAAACTTCATCATAATAAAATGCTCTTTGATTTGGTTTAGTAACTTTAGCCAAATCGTTTGCATATTCCAATGGTTGATATTCAACGCCTGGTTTTCTTATATCACCAGGTTTATCATTGCCCGGGAAAAAGCTATAATTACGTGCGAACTCTCTGTATTTTTCCGGAAGATGAAGTGATTTCATGTAATAATCATAATCATTCAAATCAACAAAACCTGCTCTGTAATCAAGTTGTTTTAAGTTCAAGAAATTATAAACATCAGCAAATAATTCAATATTAAGTCTTCCAAAATTGATCGATTTTGTAAATCTTAAATCAAAACTCCAGGTATCGGTCCACTGAATATTATTTTCAAAACCAGGTTTAACTCCACCAGGACCAGTCCATGAGAAATAAACACCAGCACGCCAAGCTGCAAGAATATTCAATCTTAAATCTTCAAGAGGTTTGACGCCAAAAACTTCTGGTCCAAAATCCATTGGAGTTACAAAGTCAATATTTGCTCTTGCATAAGGACGTGGAATTGGCTTATTCTGTTCGAAGAATGATTTATTTCTAAGATTTTCTCTTTGAATAGCTGGATTTTCTGAATTACTGCTTAATCCAAAATTACCACTTGTTGAAACCTGATATGTATAATTAATGAAACCTCTAACCCATTCGCCTCTATTTTTTGTGAGTGTTATTTCAAATCCACGAATGTCTTCATAGCTTTCTGGTTCAGGAATAGTATAACTTACAGAATTATCGCGACTTGTATATGTAACTAATCTCGGTTGTTCAGAAACATCTTTATAATAACCGGCAATTCTTAACAAATATTCATCAAACAAATTATGTTCATATCCTAATTCATAAGCTATTGTTTTTGGTAAAGGATTATTTGGATTAGCTAAACGTGTAACAGCTTGTGTTACAGAACTTCTTCTTAATAAATATAAATTTTCTGGTGAAGGCATTGATCTAAAATGCCCATAGTTAAAAAACAATTTGCTATCAACTGAAATCGGGAAAGCTATTCCCAAACGTGGGCTTACATTAACAATTTTTTTAGTTGGTTCTTTTGCTAAAATTGTATCAATACCTAAAGATTGTGCACCAGACAAAGCTTTATCGAATGGATTTCTTAAAACATACCAATCACCATTTGCATCACTATAATCAACTCTTAATCCAACATTTGCAATCATACCTTCAAATTCAAGTTTATCTTGAATATATAAAGCACCTCTAATTGGATATGTATGCCATTTAGATTGGCTATTACTACTTGGTAAAGCTGGTTCAATTAATGCATAATTTACATTATTATCAGTATAAACTAATTCAGCACCAGCTTTAATATTATTATATCTATCTAATTGGCTGACAAAATCAATTTTTGCTGACCATGTATTTACTCTTGATGAATCGCGTGAGTTACTAAAACCAAGTCCCATATTCATTGAAGAACCAATTCCAGAACTTGTACCACTATAGTAGCCAAAAGGAGCTTCATCAAATTTAACTCCTCCAAAATCATATATTTTTTCTGTATTACGATAACCACCTGGGTTTGTATTATATTTTGTTCCAAATTCACTTATTGTTACATCATAATAAGTTGTATTACTTAAAACGTGCGTAAATTTAATTCCAAAACCAGAGAGGTCTTTAAAAGTTGGTGCCCAATAATCCGTTGCATAAACACGGGCATCAAGATAACTTGCACCCGAGCGTGTATCTAATTCACTAGCAATTTCACCGGCACTTCTAAAAATTCCAGGTCCACCACTTCTTGAACTTGTTGTTCCTTTTTGTTTTCCAATTAATCCATCAACAGATAACTTCATTCCATTGCCAATATTTGAAGTTAGTTTTAAAGAATAATTGAAATCGCGGTAAGCATTAGTTGAAAGTGGTATGTAATAAGCGTTTTGAGATGAACGATATGATGTAATAAATGTCATATCTCCAAGTTCTTTACTGATGAAAGGAACAGGTCCACTAAAACTCAAATCTGCATCATAATCTGGAATTGTTATATCAGTTTGTTTTCTATGTTGCCAAAGGAATAATCTTTTTGCTGCTTCAGGTGTTAAATCATTACCAGGATCGTTATCAGAAATTAATTGTTGTGATACTACATTCCAACCACGGAAAGGTTGATATTGTCTTTTTGTATATTCATCCCAGTTTCCATTATCTGTACCAGTCCACGCAACTGCATCATCAATATAAGGTCTTATCCAATATGAATTAGGAGAGTTAACAGCATCGCCGAAATGTTTACGAGCTGGAGCTTTATATCTTCCGAGAAATGATACAGAATATTTTTGTTTATCACCTTCTTTAGTAACAACATTAACTAATCCAGAACGGATATTTCCATATTCGGCATTGAAACCACCTGTTTGAACCTGAATTTCTTTAACGGCTGTAAAACTAATACCAGTATATGGTGTGTTATCTCTTTCATCGCGAAGAGTCATACCATTTACTACGAAAGCTGTTTGATCTACACCACCACCACGAATAACAGGACCGGATGTTGTAGCCAATATTCCAGCTTGAAGATTTATAACACTTTGAACGCTAGCAACAGGTAAGTTCTGAATTTCTTCAACATTTAAATTAACACGGCTTGAAGAAACATCTTTTTGAACAATTGGTTGCTGAGCAACTACAATAACTTCACCTGCAAGAATTGCTTCTTCAGTAAGATTAATATCGAGGTTGGTCGTCTGGTCAATGTTAACACGAACATTTCTTATTGTTGCAGATGTGTAACCAACATAAGAAGCTTTAATGGTGTAGGTTCCGGGGGGCACATTCAAAATAACATAATAACCATCAATATTAGTTGAAGCGCCCATGTTAGTTCCAACGAGCATAACACTTACACCAATTAATGGATCTTTGGTTTTAGAATCTACAACTATACCAGAGATTTTTCCCGTTGTTTGAGCGATGATATTTGTAACAATAAACAAGGTGAGAATTGAGAGAAGTAAAAGTTTCCTCATATTCGGAATCTCCTAATTTTCGGATTTAATTAATTAATAATAAAAAACTACTTTTGTTTCGAAACTACCCAATAGGGTAGATTTCTAATTTATATTTTCAGACTTATTTTACATTAACTATTAATTAAAATACAACTTTACTTCACAATTACAAATTTTTTGATTGAAGTAAATTCATCTGCCTGTAATTTATAGAAATATACACCGCTTGAAAATCCATATTTTGTAATTGATAGCGAATAATTATAAAATCCTTGTGTTTGCTTTTCATTTATTAATACCGCTAATTCTCTACCAAGTAAATCATAAACAGATAACCTGACATTACATTCTTTTGGTAATTGATATCTAATTATAGTTTCCGGGTTAAATGGATTTGGATAGTTTTGATATAATAAAAATTCTGTTGGTAATGAAATTTCTTCAAGATGTGAAGGTGATTGTGTTTTGAATTTATATGGTTCAGCCAATTCACTTTTTCCAAATTGATTTGAAGCGAGAACAGACCAGGTATAAATTTTATTCTCTGCCAACTGTTTTTTAAATGTATAAAATGTATCAACAAGAGTTGTATCTAAAATTGTATTTGAAGGTGCAATTGAAAGACCATCAGCAACCTTTAAATTGTATTGCGATGCACTTTTAGATTTATTCCATATTAATTTTGGTGTTAAAGTTACATTTGTTGTTTTATCAAGTGGAGAAACCAAAGTTGGAGAATTTGGAAAACCAGTAGTAAAACTTCTTACATCCGAAAAAGTACTTTCGCCTGCTAAATTTGATGCTGATATTCTCCAGTAATATGTTGTCAACCCTTTAAATCCAGTTACAACTTTAAATGTATCAACAATACTATTTTGATTAAAAATAATATTTGTGAATTCTTTGTCACTTGCAATTTGTAATCTGTTATAGTTTGAATGTGGTGTATTTTCCCAAACAAATTTTATTGTATCTTTTTGATTAACTGCATTATTTGTTGGTAAAATTTGCAATGGCTTTTGTGGTACTGAAACATTTACGGCAATAATATTTGAATTTGTACTTTCATTATAATTTCTATCTAAAGAAGTAACGGTAAAATATAGAGTGCCGGAAATGTTTTCTGAGGGTTTTAATGCTGCATAGTTTGTTCCAACTATGTTATAAAGATTATTTGATTTTTCTAAATCACCTTGTTGTAATGTTATTGAATTAATTTTATATACTGCATACATAAAAGCTTTATCACCATCAGAAGCTTTAGAAGGTTCATTCCAAATTAAACCATAACCACGCGCACCAGCTAATTTATCCCAACGTAAATTAGTTGGTGGATTTGGTTTTATTTTATCTTTCCAATCCATTGTTGGAATTAATGCCGGATATTTATATAAACTATTTTTTAATGAATCTGTAAATTTTAATGTATTACCCGGAATATGTTTTGCACTAAATAAAACCATTCCACTTGTTTTTGAATAATTACGATTTGCTTTCAGTTGATTTGGCAATTCGGAATTAGTATAACTACTTCCATAAATATTTCCGGTGTAATGATGCCTGCCATAAAAATATGTTGAATCTGCCCACCAGGGCATTAATCTATTATAATCCTGACTTCCGCCAATTCTCCAATATAACTGTGGAATCAAATAATCAACCGTTCCTTGTTTTAACCATGCAATTGGGTCGGCATAAATAACATTATAAGCATCCATTCCTGTAATTCCGGATGGAACATTATTTTTCCAAATACCGAAGGGACTAATACCAAACTTAATATGAGGTTTAACTTTTTTGATCGAATCGTTTATAGCTTTCATTAAAATATTTACATTGTCTCTGCGCCAATCATCTTTGTTTTTAAATCCACGTGGGTCATTTGCAAAATCTTTATCATCATAAGCATTATATGTTGTACTGGAAGTCATATTATCTGGTGGATATGGATAGAAATAATCATCAAAATGAACGCCATCAATATCATATCTTCTAACTATATCCATTACAACCTGAGTGTTATAATTTCTAACTTCTGGATTACCGGGATTTAGAATCCATAAATTTCCAAATTTCATAATCCATTCAGGTTTTGTATTAGAAATATGTGATGATGCTCTTGTATAAGTTGAAGCCTGACGTGAACGATAAGGATTTAACCAAGCATGTAGTTCTAAACCTCTTTTATGTGCTTCTTGAATTGCAAATTCAAGCGGGTCAAAATTATCTGCCGGAGCTTTACCTTGCACACCAGTTAACCAATATGACCATGGTTCTATTGAAGATTTATAAAGGGCATCACATTCTGGTCTTACCTGAAAAAAAACTGCATTTAAATTTGCATCTTTAATAGCATCGAGTAAATCTGTCAGACTTTTCTTTAATTCTGCAACTGATAAATTAGTAGATGAGGGCCAATCTATATTTGTAACACTTGCAATCCAGGTTGCTCTAAATTCTCTTTTGGGTAAAGAAGTTTGTGATAAAATTTGTGAAGTAAAAATAATTGTGATAATAATAACTAATAACTTTTTCATTTAGAACCTGTATTTAAATTTTTGGCAGTTAGTTAAACTTTGTTTTCTTTGATAAATGAATTTGTTCAATTACCATTTTGAAAGTATTCTAAGTTTTTGTCCTTTGTTAACAGCTTCAGCTCTACTATGAACATGTAATTTTTCGTATATACTTCTTATATGATATTTAACACCATCAACAGAAAGAAATATTTCTTCAGCAATTTTTTTATACGATTTACCTTCAGCAAGAAGATTTAGTATTGTTTGTTCTTTTTCTGTAAGCATGTCATCTTCATGCATTGGTTTAAATTTATGAAATGATTTTAGCACTCTTCTTGCAATTTGTGGAGTCATTGGAGAACCACCTTTAATTGCAAGCTTAATTGCTTCAACTAATTCTTCGGGGGATACAGATTTATGTAAATAACCAATTGCGCCTGCTTGAAGAGAACCAAAAATGCTTTTATCATCATCCTGAATTGAGATCATTATAATTAAAACTTTGGGATTTATACCGGAAAGAATTTCAGCTCCTTTAATTCCACTTACTCCTTTCAATCCAATATCAAGCAAAATAACATCGGTTTTTTTTATAATATCTTTTTCAATTGCTTCTTCGCAGGAACTAAAAGAACCGACAACCACAAAATCTTCTATTGTTGATAGGGTGGTTTCCCATGCTGTTCTTGCAAAAATATTATCTTCAATTAAAGTAATTCTTACCATACAAAATTTTTTTTTGAAAAATGAACGAATTAATTAGAGTTATCACTACCTACACGGGTGAATTTATATTCTGAATGAAAAAAACCATTTTGTTCCTTTACCTAAAGAAGTTTCAAGTTTATATTCAGCTTTAAGTGCTTCGGCTCTTTCTTTTATATTTCTTATTCCATTATTATAAATTTTAGATTCATTGTTAAAACCAATTCCATCATCTTCAATTATAAGTTCTAATTTTTGGTTATCCATTATGACTTTAATATTAACATTTTTACACTGAGAATGTTTTACAATATTTGTAATTGTTTCTTTACATATAAGCCATAGGTTTTGTCTTTTCTCCATTGAAATAGATTTATTAATAGTTTTTAAAGGTAATTCTATTTTATAATTAATTTCTTTAGTATCAAATAAATCGGAAGCATATCGATTAAGTTTTATAAAAAATTTATCTAATCCATCTTCATCAGGGTTGACTGTCCAAATCAAATCTTTAATTTTTTCTTGTGCATCGGATGAACTTTCTAAAATTAGATTCAGATATTTATTAGTATTTATGAAATCGTTGTTTTGAATTTCTTTTTCAATTGCTCTAACAAAATATTGAATACTTGAAAGTGTTCCACCAACTTCGTCATGTAGATTTCTGGCAATTTTAGAGCGGGTTCTTTCAATATCAACCAGTTTGTTTAATCGAATTTCATAAAAAATAAAAATTACAAAAAGAATAGCAACTACAAAGAGAGAGCGGAACCACCATGTTTGCCAATAAGGTGGTGTTATTATTATTGATAAAATTCTTTCGTCACTCCAAATTCCATCGTTGTTTGATGCTTTTAATCTTAATTTATATTTACCGGGATCAAGATTAGAAAATTTTGCTATGCGATTATTTGCATCTACAATTATCCATTTATCTAAAAAGCCTTCTAATTTATAAGCATATTTATTTTTTGATGGAATTGCATAATGAAGAGCTGAAAATTCTATTCCAATAATTTTATCCCGATACGAAAGTGTAATTTCATTTAATTCGTTTATACATTTATTAATTGGTGAATTTTCGCCCGGAATAACTTCTTCATCCATTATTGTTAGTTTGGTTAAAGCTACAGTTGGTTTAAATTTATTTTCAATTATTTGATTTGGATAAAAACCAATTAAACCATTTGCAAAACCGAAATAAATTTTCCCGTCATAGTTTTTGATTGAAATATTTCCATTTAATTCTAACCCCGGAATTCCATCATTTATATCAAAATTTTTAAATATTTTTTTCTTTGGATCAAATTTTGAAATTCCATCATTAGTTCTTAACCAAAGATTTCCCTCTTCATCTTCCTGAATACTATAGATTGAATTATCACTTAAACCATCATTAGTTGTAAACTGCTCAAAATTATTTTTTTCGCGATTGAATTTATTTAATCCCTGATAAGTGCCAATCCATAAATCTCCATTTTTTGATTCGTAAATAGCATATATTCTATCATTCGAAATGGAATTTGTGTCATTGTAAATAACACGATAGTGTGTGAAAGTTTCATCTGCTTCGTTTAATAAATCGAGCCCGCCGAAAGTACCAATCCAAATTTTTCCAAATTTATCTTGTAAAACACAACTCACACGGTTATCACCCAAAGTTTTTAAGTTTGTTTCATTGTGTATAAACCTTTTGTAAATATTTTTTTGTGGATCGTAGTAATTGAGCCCCCCTACCATTGTTCCAGCCCAAAATCTTTTTTGTTTATCTATATAAAACCATCGGATATAATTATTTCCCTGAGTAGGTGTTCCATCATCAAAATATTGCACATTATGAAATTCATTTTTATTAGGTTCATAAAAATGTATTCCATTGTAACTTCCAACCCATAAATAATTTTTTTCATCTAAATAAAAATTAATTGAATGGTTTAAAGAAATTTGTTTTTGATTTTGATTACTTCCAAAAATCTGAATTTTTCTATTTCTTGTTTTTGAAATAATATTTTTTCCGGGACCTGCCCAAATAATTTTTTCAGTTATAAATTCAGATGGAACAAAAATTTTGTTGTCTATCTTTTTTTGATAATCTTGATTAAACAAAAGAATATCAAATTTCTTTTTATTTGTATCATATTTATTTAAGCCTACAATAGTACCAATCCAAATTACACCGGTTCTATCTTTGAATACTGAACGAATTTTATTGTCGTTTATTGTTTTTTGATTATTAGGGTTTGAATATAAATCTGTTTTAGCAAATGTTTTTTTATCGAACTTAAATAATCCATTGTATGTAGCAACCCAAAATGAATTTTCATCTTCAAAAAGTTTCCGGATATTTAGATTGTCAGGTTTTAATGGAAAGTTGGGATCATTTTTAATATTATAAAATTTTTTGTAATTTCTATCAAACAAATTAATTCCTACACCAAAAGTAGCAATCCAGAAATTTCCCTTTTCATCTTCAAGAAAATCCATCACCTGATTATGACTTAAACTAAATTTATCTTTTGGATTATATATAAAACGAGTGAAGTTATTTTCTTTTTCGTTAAATAAATTCATTCCATTATCAAATGTTCCGACCCATAAATTGTTAAATTTATCTTCATAAATAGCACTTACCATATTACTGCTAATTGAGTTTTTATCATTTTTGGAATTTTTAAAGTGTGTGAATGATTCTTTTTGGGGATCAAAAATATTTAAACCACCGCCAAGTGTAGAAATCCAAATTCTATTTTTAGAATCGCGAAATATTTTATAGATATTATTATTGCTTAACGAGTTATTTTTTTCATCATATTGATAACGTTTAAACTTTCCAGTTTTACTGTCAAATTTATTTAAACCGCCACCAAGTGTTCCGACCCAAATTATTCCATTTTTATCAAGCAATAAAGAAAAAACGTGATTATAACTTAAACTAGTTGGATCATCTTTCTGATTTTTGAAATAAATAAAATTATATCCATCAAATCTACATAACCCGTTTTCAGTTGCTAACCAAATAAAACCTACACTATCCTGAACAATATCGTTTACATTCCCGGGAATTAAACCTTGTTCTTTACCAATTCTTTCAAAAATAATTTTTTCTTCTTGAGCAAAAAGAAAAGAAGATAAAAGTAAGAATATGAAAAGAAATTTTTTGATATAATTATTTTTCATTTAAGAAATAAAATACTTTTTAAGTTAAAATAAACAAGCATAATTAAAATAAATATAGTTTATTAATATTAAAACCACCCGAAAATGTAGTTCATTATTCTCATCCTTAATTAATTTCATATCAGTAGAAATATTTTTACAAAATTTTTGAGTTACATTTTATGATAAAGAGAAAATTATTATCAATTACTTTATTGATATTTACAATCTCTTGCTCTTCTTTACAAATTCAAAATAGTGAAGAGAAAGAAGTTAATAAAGATATTCCAAAAGTGATGAGGGAATTTAGAGCAGCCTGGGTTGCAACAGTAGCAAATATAAATTGGCCAAGTAAAAAAGGTCTTTCAACTGAAGAGCAGAAACAAGAAGCAATTTTTATTCTTGACAAATTAAAAGAGAATAATTTTAACGCCGTAATTTTCCAGGCGCGTCCACAATGCGATGCTTTTTATAAAAGCAATTTGGAACCATGGTCATATTATTTAACAGGAAAACAAGGTGAAGCTCCAAATCCATTTTATGATCCTTTGGAATTCTGGATTGAAGAAGCTCATAAACGTGGTTTAGAATTACATGTTTGGTTGAATCCTTATCGCGCTCATCATATAACAGGTGGTGAAGTTTCAGATTATTCAATAGTTAAAAAAAATCCTGATTGGGTTGTAAAATTAAAAAGTGGATATTATTGGTTAGACCCTTCAATGAAAGAAGTACAAGATCATTCATTGAGTGTTGTTTTAGATATTATAAAAAGGTATGATGTTGATGGAATTCATTTTGATGATTATTTCTATCCATATCCTTCTTATAATAATGATGAAGATTTTCCTGATGATAAATCTTGGGAACTATACAAAAAAAATGGTGGAAAATTAAAACGTGATGATTGGAGAAGAGAAAGTATCAATAATTTTATTGAAAGAGTTTATAAAGGAATTAAAGAAACAAAACAAACTGTAAAATTTGGTTTAAGTCCTTTTGGAATTTGGCGACCGAATTTTCCGGAAAGTGTTGACGGTTTTGATCAATATGATCAACTTTATGCAGATGCAAAACTTTGGTTAAATAAAGGGTGGATTGATTATTGGTCACCTCAACTTTATTGGAAAATCAGTTCCATGCAACAAAGCTTTCCTGTTTTAATTGATTGGTGGAAAAATGAAAATACTTTTCAAAGACATTTTTGGCCCGGAATAAGTATTGACAGAGTTAATAATGATTTAAATAATATTGAGATAATTAATCAAGTAATGATTGTTCGTGGAATGCTTTCTAATTCACCGGGAAATATTTTCTGGAGTGTCGGACCAATTTTGAAAAATAATCAACTGGATAGTTTGTTAATAAATGGACCTTATAAAAAAGAAGCTTTAGTACCTTCAACTTTCTGGTTTCCTAAAAGTAAATTGCAAAAGCCGGGAATATTTTATTCGAAAGAAAAGGACAAAATAAAAATTAGTTGGAAATCATCTGATAAAAATATTTTTAAATGGGTTTTGTATTTTAAGTTTGGTAATAAATGGGATTATAAAATTTTTACTAATGATATAAATGAGTTTTTCATTCCTTATGAAAAAGAAATTACTTTTTATGAAAAGGAAGGAAAAGAAGTAACAAGAAAATTTAAGTTGGAAAAAACCGGCATCTCTTCTGTTGATAGAATTAGCAACGAAAGTGAAATAAATTTTTTAAATATTGAATAATTCATGGAGACTCTATGAAAAAATTTTTTTTATTATTTCTTTTATGGGCTGTAAATATTATAACCGGACAAAATTTTTATAAAGATAAATTTGTTTCGATAGAATTTGAAAATTATTTAACATTAGAAAATAAGCTAAACGAAATAAACAGCATAAACATTGATGCTTTAGTAGTAAAATCTTTACTAACAAAAGAATTAATAAATTTAAAGAAAGATGATTTAGTCAAATTAAAATCAGTTTTAGAAAAAATTAAAAACAAAGAAATTTATTTTGAAATAGATTTTTCGAATCCGCAAATAAGTTTTCAAAATATTTCAATAATAAAAAAAAATATCAATCAATTTGTTTCAATAATTAATTTTCGTGGTTTTATTTTTTCAAACATAAACCTTAATGATGAATTAAATTATTCAATTTTCGAAAATATTGTTGCTGAAGCTGCAATTGTAAAACCACACTTACATACTTTAATAAATAAAAATTCTTTTGATGAATCTAAACAAGCCGGTTTAATTTCGAAAGGTATCGTTGATTTCATTTTTGATGTTGATAAAATTTTAAGAAATGATAATTTCAAGGAAGATTTTGTTTTAAAAACATATTTAAAAAAACTCTCACCTTTTAATTTTTATAAATTAAATATTTCAGAAGTAATCAACTCAACCCAAAGTTATCTAACTCTTATCAATAACAAGTCAAAAATATTTATTGACATAGATTACAATATCAATTTTATACTTACAGAAATTAGCGATACAATTAAATTTCAAATTGATAATTCTATTTTTACTATTTCAAAAAATGATTGGGTAATTCCTTATAATTATAAAATAAACAAAGAGGGTTTGGCTTTTCGTATTGATAACTGGATTGAATTCAGAAGACCATTTGAAAGAATAACTTCAAACAATATTTACAACTTACTCTGCAAAACCACATTTCCATCAACTGTAAAAATTAATGATGAAGATGTTAAAATTTACAAAACAGGTGTGTTCTTTAAGAAAATAAATTTAAATGTTGGTTTGAACAAGTTAAAAGCTGAAGCAATAAATAAAAATGGTAGTTATTCAATTTATGAAGATGAAATTTTACTATTAAATAAAATGGATAATTCAGATTTACTTACAATTGATGAGTTATCAATTTATCCAAATGAAAATCTTCAACTAACAAAAAATGATTTTATAATTATCACTTTCAATGGAACTAAATCACAAAAAGGATTTGTTGAAGTTCTACCATCAAATAAAATTTATCCTTGTCAATCAAAAAATTTTTCTAACTCAACACAATATTCTGTTCAATTGAATTTATCAGATTTTCCTGAAAATGAAAATTTATCATTCAAATTAATTTTACAATCATCAACAAATGAAAATGAAAAAATTTACAAACAATTAAAACATACTATTACAATAAAAAATCAAAATGAATTTCCACACTTAATTACAAATCAGGATTATTCACTTTTAGCATATACACTTGCACCAATAAGATTAGGAGCACCTCTAAGAAACGAATTACCAAAAAATGTAATATTAAAATCAAATGGAATATTTGGTGATTATTACAGAATAAAATTGAATGATTCAGAAGAAGGATACATACATAAAGAATTTGTTAAAGAATTATCAAACGAAACTGTTCAACCAGGTTATTATATTTCTTCAATTACATCATTCACAGATACAAATTATGATGTCGTTCGAATTCCCTATTTAGAAAATGTGCCTTATGATATATACTTCGACCCACAACTCAAAAGAATAACAATTAGTTTATATGGAGTTAAAACAAGTAGCACATGGATAATTCACAAACCAAATCTGCGTTATATACAAGAAATTACCTGGCAACAAACTTCAAAGGAAACGTATAAAATTTATATTAATCTTAACACAAATAAAATCTGGGGATTTGAAATAAAACCGAACGGCAATGAATTGTTAGCAAGAATAAAATATCCGCCGAATTTTAATTTGAAAAGTAAACTTCCATTGAAAGGAATTAAAATTTCTATTGAAGCTGGTCATGGAGGAACAAACACAGGTGCAATTGGTCTTTCGGGAATGAAAGAAAAAGAATTAAATCTGGACTTAACTAAAAAACTGGAAACATTATTTAAAAAATTTGGTGCTGAAGTTTATATGGTGAGAGATTCAGATAAAGACATGACCCTGCTCGAAAAAAGAACACTTGCAATTAATTCCGGTGCAAATATTCATTTTAGCATACATGCAAACTCAAGCGAACCCACAAATGAATTTTTAGGTGCAAATGGAACTTCAACTTTTTATAATAATCCATTTTGGGCACCACTCGCAGAAAAAGTTTTTTATAAATTAACCGAACTTAATTTAGCACCATTTGGTTCAGTTGGTTCTTTCAATTACCGAGTTTCAAGAATTAATGAAATGCCCTCAATTTTAGTTGAACAAGCATTCATGTCACACGCTGAAGATGAAGAAAAATTAGCGGATGAAAATTTTAGAAATAAAATGGCACAAAAAATTTATGAAGGTTTAATTGATTATTTAAAATATATGAGTGAAAAATGAAAAAATATTTAGTTGGATTAGATGGTGGTGGGACAAAAACAAAATGTGTTGTAACAGATTTACAATTCAATAAGCTTTATGAATGTGTTGGAGGTGCTTCAAATTTTTTGATTATAGGAACAGAAAAAGTATCAGAAACAATTTTTAATTTAATTAATGACTCGATTCAAAAACTTGGAATTAACTACAATGAAATTGCATCTGTACTTATTGGAACTACTGGTGCTGGCAGAATTGAAGATGCCGATAAATTAAAAAATGATTTTATTGAATATTCAAAATCTAAAGGTGTTGAACTAAAATTTTTTGTTGAAAGTGATGCAAGAATTGCTCTTGAAGGTGCTTTCTCCGGCAAATCAGGAGCATTATTAATTGCTGGCACAGGTTCTATAATCTTTGGAAAAGATAGAAATAATAAAATTTATAGAGTAGGTGGATTTGGAAAATTAATTGGTGACGAAGGTAGTGGTACAACACTTGGCAAACGAGGTTTAAATGCTATTGCAAAATTTTTTGATGGACGTGGTAAAAAAACAATTCTTGTTGATTACTTAAAAAATGATTTTAATATTTCAGATGGGCAATCATTAATTAGCGCTGTTTACAGAAATAATTTTGATATTGCATCATTTGCACCGAAAGTAATTGAAGCGGCAAATCAAAATGATGATGAAGCAATCAAAATTTGTGAAGAAGAAACCGATGAATTAATACTTCATGTTAAATCTATGTTTAAATTGCTTAACGAAGAAAAAATGAAATTATGTTTAGTTGGTGGAATAATTTCAAATGAAAATTTTTATTCAAAACTTTTTAAGAAAAAATTAAATAAAGAATTATCAAATGTTGAACTTGTTCTTCCAGAATATCCACCGGAAATGGGAGCCATCTTTTTAGCAAATGAAAAAATCAATCTGCCGGAGTAATTAATGTCTTCTAAAAAAAATTACAGAAATCCATGGTTATGGATTCCATCACTTTATTATGCAGAAGGAATACCATACGTTGTTGTTATGTCTGTTTCAGTAATAATGTATAAGAGATTAGAAATTTCAAATACAGAAATAGCACTTTATACAAGTTGGCTTTATTTACCTTGGGTCATAAAACCTTTATGGAGCCCCTTTGTCGATTTAATTGGAAAAAAAAGAAACTGGATTATTTTAATGCAAGTATTAATCGGAGCCGGATTAGCAGGTGTGGCTCTTACAATACCTACTTCAAATTTTTTTCAATACTCATTAGCTTTTCTTTGGTTACTTGCTTTCAGTTCTGCAACGCATGATATTGCTGCAGATGGATTTTATATGCTCGGTCTTTCCCAAGGAGAGCAATCTTTTTTTGTTGGAATCAGAAGCACATTTTATCGTTTGTCAATGATTACCGGTCAAGGTGTTCTTGTTATTCTTGCCGGCTATCTTGAAAAATCAAAAGGAAATATCTCTTTAGCCTGGTCAATTACTTTTTTAATTATTGCTGGTCTTTTTGGTTTATTTTTTATTTATCATAAATTTATTTTACCTTATCCAACAAACGATTTACCAGCAAAAAAAGAAGAATCAAATTCAATTCTAAAAGAATTTACAAAAACTTTCGTTGCTTTTTTTAAGAAAAAAAATATTGGAATTATTTTAGGATTTATTTTGCTATACAGACTTGCAGAATCACAATTGGTAAAAATCGCTTCCCCATTTCTTTTAGATTCTAAAAATGTTGGTGGAATTGGATTATCAACTTCTGAAGTAGGATTAGTTTACGGCACAATTGGAATAATTTGTTTAACACTTGGTGGAATTATAGGTGGTATTGTAATTTCAAAAAAAGGATTAAAATTTTGGCTTTGGCCTATGATTCTTTCTATCAATGTTCCGGATATTGTTTATGTTATACTTGCTTATGTGCAAACATCAAATCTTTGGTTTGTTGGAACTATGGTTGCTTTCGAACAACTTGGTTATGGTTTTGGATTTACTGCTTATATGCTTTATTTAATTTATATTTCTGATGGCGAATACAAAACTTCTCACTTTGCTATTGCAACTGGTTTTATGGCTTTAGGAATGATGATTCCCGGTATGTGGAGTGGTTGGTTACAGGAATTAATCGGCTATAAATTATTTTTTATATGGATTTGCATTGCAACTATTCCGGGCTTTATCATAGCAAAATTTGTTAAAATTGATGAGAACTTTGGAATAAAAAAATCAAATTAATATTAAGGACTAATATGAATAAAAGATTTTTTTTCGGACTTATTTTTTTATTTTCAGTAAAAATACATTCACAAGGAATTAATATGAATATTGTTGATAAAATTATTTCTAATATTAAAGCTACTATTGTTACCGATAAAAGAGTTGCAATTTTTAATGTAGAATTTGATCAGCAAAATAAAATATTAAAAGGTGAAACAAACTTAAAACAAGTTAAAGATATTTTAATTCAGGAAATAAAGTTTTATAAAATAGATTTCAAAGATGAAGTTGAAGTACTTCCTTCAAAAAATTTAGGTGATAAAATTTATGGAGTTGTTAATCTTTCCGTTTCGAATATAAGAACTAAACCTGATCATCCCGAAGAATTATCTACACAAGCTTTATTAGGCACACCTGTTAAAATTTTTAAAAAGCAAGATGGCTTTTATTTAATTCAAACTCCCGATAAATATATTTCCTGGGTTGATGATGATGGAATAACTCCAATGAACAAAAAAGAATTAGATGAATGGATTAAATCACCAAAAATAATTTTCACAAAAGAATTTGGATTTTCTTTTTCTAACCCTGATATAAATTCGCTTCGTGTATCTGATCTTGTTGCAGGTAATTTATTATTACTACTAAATGAAGAAAATAATTTTTACAAAGTAAAATATCCCGATGGAAGAATTGCATTTGTAGAAAAAATTAATTGTGAGGTTTATTCAAACTGGCTTAATAATCTGAAACCAACTAAAGAATCAATAGTAAACACTGCAAAACTTTTTATGGGTGTTCCCTATTTATGGGGTGGAACTTCCGTTAAAGGTATGGATTGCAGTGGATTTACGAAAACTGTTTATTTCTTAAATGGAATAATTCTACAACGGGACGCATCACAACAAGTTAACGACGGAATTTTAGTTGATACCCGTGATGGTTTTGATAAACTTCAACCAGGTGATTTACTCTTCTTCGGAAAACATGCAACTGATTCTACTAAAGAAAAAATAACACACGTTGGAATTTATATTGGCAATTATGAATTTATTCACGAAGCCGGACGGGTTAAAATAAATTCTTTTGATAAAGATGCAGAACATTTTAGTGAATACAGACTTAAACATTTTATCAGAGCAAAAAGAATTCTAAATTCAATTAACAGAAATGGCATTACTACTTTAAAGACAAATAAATTTTATTTAGGAGAAATGGAATGAAATCCAACAGACGTAACTTTCTCTTAAAAGCTTCTTTAATAAGTGGAGCTATTTTTTCAAATGGAATTTTTAATAACATCGAAGCAAAAAAATTTTTTATTAATAAAAAGAATAAAAAAATGAAATTGACATTTAAACCTTACACATTACAACTAAAACATGTATTTACTTTAGCAACAAGTTCAAGAACAACAACTCCAGTAATGTTGACCCAAATTGAATATGATGGAATAACTGGTTATGGCGAAGCATCAATGCCACCATATTTAGGTGAATCTCATGAAACAGCAACAAAATTTTTATCTAAAGTTGATTTAACTCAATTTAAAGATCCGTTTCAAATGGAAGATATACTTGATTACGTAGATAAAATTGAACCATTAAATCCGGCTGCAAAAGCATCAATTGATATTGCCCTTCACGATTTAGTAGGGAAATTAATTGGTAAACCTTGGTTTAAAATTTGGGGTTACGATAAAGAGAAAACTCCTTTTACAACGTTTACAATCGGAATTGATAAACCAGAAGTTGTTCGTCAAAAAGTTAAAGAAGCTGAAGAATATAAAGTTTTAAAAGTTAAACTAGGAAGAGATACAGATAAAGAAATGATTGAAACAATTCGTTCAGTTACAGATAAACCAATTACTGTTGATGTTAATCAAGGTTGGAAAGACAAACATTTTGCTCTTGATATGATTCACTGGTTAAAAGAAAAAAATGTTAATATGATCGAACAACCGATGCCAAAAGAAATGATTGAAGAAAATGCTTGGTTAACTGAAAGAAGCCCGCTTCCAACTTTCGGTGATGAATCTGTTCAACGATTACCTGATGTAATTAAAGCTCATGGTGTTTATTCAGGTATAAATATAAAACTTATGAAATGCACAGGAATGAGAGAAGCTCATAAAATGATGAACCTTGCTAAATCACTTGGAATGCAAGTAATGTTGGGTTGTATGACAGAAACCTCATGCGCTATTTCTGCTGTTTCTCAATTATCTTCAGGTATAAAATGGGCAGATTTAGATGGTGCTTTGTTAATCAGCAACGATCCTTTTGAAGGAACAAAAGTAATTAACGGTAAAGTAACTTTAACAGAAGCTTCTGGAATTGGTTTGACAAAAATTGGAAAGTTTTAATTTATTTTCTTGATACTATTTAATCTTCATTTTGAAAAACAAATAAACCAACCACTTATGTGGAACTGAATTTTATTTTTCACTTCATATTTTTATACATTTTTATTTTTTAATAAAGTGATTTATTCATGGATACAATTCACCTGTTATCTACTTAGAAAAATATTATCAATTTGACTTTGTAAAACATTAATTACTGAATTAATATAACAGCTGCTAATACTTTTTTTGAACAATAAATTATTCTTTTCTTTACATTTTTTATTTAATTTGAATATGAAATTTAACGGAGAAATTTATGGCGCAAGAAGTAAATAAAATTATTTATTCTATGATTGGAGTTAGTAAATATTATAACCAAAAAGCTGTATTAAAGGATATTTATCTATCTTATTTCTATGGAGCTAAAATTGGTGTATTAGGATTAAATGGTTCTGGTAAAAGTACTTTATTAAGAATTCTTGCAGGAATTGATAAAGATTTCAATGGGGAAATTGCAATATCTCCAGGTTATACTGTTGGAATTTTAGAACAAGAACCAAAACTTGATGAAACAAAAACAGTAAAAGAAATTGTGCAAGAGGGTGTGCAGGAAATTGTTGATGTTTTAAAAGAATATGATGAAATAAATGCAAAATTTTCTGAACCAATGAGTGACGAAGAAATGAATGAATTATTAGAGCGTCAGGGAAAAGTACAAGATAAACTTGATGCACTTGGCGCCTGGGATTTAGATTCAAAACTTGAATTGGCAATGGATGCTTTAAATTGTCCTCCCGGTGATACTCCGATAAGTGTTCTATCTGGTGGTGAAAAAAGAAGAGTTGCACTTTGTCGTTTGCTTTTGCAAAGACCCGATATTTTACTTCTTGATGAACCTACAAACCATCTTGATGCTGAAACTGTTCTGTGGCTTGAAGCAGAATTAAACCGTTACCCGGGAACTGTTATTGCTGTAACTCATGACAGATATTTTTTAGACAATGTTGCAGGTTGGATTTTAGAATTAGATCGTGGACAAGGAATTCCATGGAAAGGAAATTATTCATCATGGCTTGAACAAAAACAACAACGTTTACAATTAGAAGAAAAGAAAGAAACAGAAAGACAAAAAACTCTTCAAAGAGAATTAGAATGGATTAGAATGGCACCACGTGCTCGGCATGCTAAATCCAAAGCTCGTATTAATGCTTACGAAGAAATGTTAAGTGAAGAAACTCAACAACGTCAAAAAGATTTAGAAATTTATATTCCACCCGGACCAAGATTAGGAAATGTTGTTATTGAAGCAGAAAATATTTCTAAAGCTTATGGAGATAAAATTTTGTTTGAGAATTTAAGTTTTAAATTACCACCTGGGGGAATTGTTGGTGTCATTGGTCCGAATGGTGCTGGTAAAACAACTTTGTTTAGATTAATCGTTGGACAAGAAAAACCGGATAGTGGAAATTTCAAAGTTGGTGAAACAGTTAAATTAGCTTACGTTGATCAAAGCCGCGAAATATTAGATCCTGAAAAAACTGTTTGGGAAATGATAAGTGGTGGAGAAGAAATTATTTATCTGGGAAAAAGAGAAATAAATTCAAGAGCATATGTTGGACAATTTAATTTTACCGGTGCCGATCAACAAAAGAAAGTTGGAATGCTTTCCGGAGGTGAAAGAAATCGTGTTCATCTTGCAATAGCTTTGAAAGAACATGCAAATGTTATTCTACTTGATGAACCAACTAATGATTTAGATGTTAATACAATGAGAGCATTGGAAGAAGGTTTGTTAAATTTTGCTGGTTGTGCAGTTGTAATTTCTCACGATAGATGGTTTTTAGATAGAATTTGTACTCATATACTTTCTTTTGAAGGAGATAGTCAGGTTGTTTGGTTCGAGGGAAATTTCTCTGATTACCAGGAAAACAGAAGACAAAGATTAGGTAAAGATGCCGATATACCACACAGAGTTAAATATAAAAAATTAACGAGATAAAAAATGAAACATATTAAATTTATTTACTTGTTATTTATTTTGGGTTGTAGCTCAAAAGATATTTTTATTTCTCCTGATTATAAAAGTCAGAAGATTCAAGATGCTATTCTTTATATTTCTGCAATAGAAGAATTTAAAATTAAACACACCGAAAATGTTTTTACCGAAAGTGAATTAGCTTTAATAAACAAAAAATTAATAGGAACAATAAACGAGCAATTAAAGCCAAATTTATTTTTACAAACATCATTATCTAAAATTGAATTCATTGATTTAAAATCCAAAGTAAGTTTAGAAGAGTCAAAACTGGAATTCAATGATGATAGTTTTTTTTCATTTAAAATACCTAAGAATAAAATTTCACTGAATGAAGAAAATTCATTTGTTCTGTTTATAGAAAGTTTTTCGGTTTCAATTTTTAAGAAAGAAAGAGAAACATCGGACCCGGCAAAAACATATTCAATATCAAATCCAACTCCTGCTGAAACAAAGTTAGCACCTGCAAAACTTGCAGACCAAATTATGTCCTGCGATTTCAAATATTTAATTTGGGATAATGCAAATCAAAAACCTGTTATTTATGGTTTTGTTAATGTAGATAGTAAATTTCAGGAAAATGATGATATAGATAAAATGATAAACAGAATTGTTGATAAAATTTCCAGTAGCTTAATTAAAAATTCACCTTTTAAAATTTAGAGGAAGATAAATGAAACAATGGAATAAACCACCTGAATTAACAATAGATGTTAATAAAAATTATAATGCATTAATTGTAACATCAAAAGGAACAATAGAAATAAAACTTTATCCTGAATATGCACCTAAAACTGTAAACAATTTTGTATTTCTTGCAAATGAAGGCTTCTATGATGGAGTAACTTTTCATCGTGTTATTGAAGATTTTGTAATACAAGGTGGCGATCCAACCGGCACAGGTCGTGGTGGTCCTGGTTACAAATTTGAAGATGAGTTTAATAACAATCCATTAAAACATGAACGCGGTGTTATCTCTATGGCTAATGCTGGTCCAAATACAAATGGAAGTCAGTTTTTTATTACTCACTCTCCACAACCTCATCTAAATGGACGTCATACTGTTTTTGGTAAAGTTATAAATGGTTTGGATGTTGTTGATTCAATTGAACAAGGCGATGAAATGCTTGAAGTAAAGATAATTGTTGAATAATAATTTTGAACACAGATTTATTAGATATTTAAATCTGTGTTCATTAATCATTTTATATTTTCTAATACCTTGTTAAGTTTTTCATAAACAACTGTTGCAAAATCTTTGAGAGCTTCATTTTTTACAGCTTGCATTGTTACAAGAGGATTAACACAGTTAACCTGAATTTCGTTTTCATTATTTTCTTTTACAACAAAATTACAAGGTAATAAAACTCCAAGATTTTCTTCTGCTTCTAATGCCTGATGTGCAATTGGTGGATTGCAGGCTCCGAAAATTTTGTATTTCTTAAAATCAACATTCAATTTTTTCTTTAATGTTTGTTGAACATCTATTTCGGTTAATATTCCGAAGCCTTCTTTCTGAAGCTCTTCTCCTAATTTTTTTATTGTCTCATCAAATGTTAAACTAACTTTTTTTGATAAATAGTATTCCATAAAATTAATCTCTTAATTAAAAAATAGATTTACAAAAAAGTAACAACAAAAATCTATATAAAGTTTAATATTAATCCGGTTTTTAACATATCAAAAATTCTAAGTTTATTGCTATTAAAAACTATCATGAAGATTCCATTTACTATTGTAATTGCGATTATAAATTCACCCAAGAAAAAAAGATTGCAGAGTTCATATAACCTTGCGAAATATCTTTTGCAGCTAAAACATTTGCTAATGGAAAAACAATCAATTGTAAAAGTGATGTTACAAAAAGTTGTATCGCTTCTGTAATCCAAAGAATTGACATTAAAATCGCAGTTGCAGCAATAACTTTTTCATTAATATTTGAATTTCCAAAATCAGCAATAAATAAAAACAGTAGAAATGTTATAAAATTTAATAGATCACCAAACCGAATTAGTATTTCAAAAATTTTTTCACTTAGTATTATTTTGATTAATTAAATCATTTATTGATAATTCAATTTTTTCTTCTGTATAAAAAGCTTCACCATAATCTTTGCCAATTTTAAAACCAAAATATTTTGCCCGCGCTTCTATAAAATTTGTAAAACGTGGATTTGAAATAAATGTTTCCGGTTCTTTGCTTTCAGGGTTATGAAATTGCGAATCATAAGCAAAAATTGCTTTCATTTTTGTTTGAAAAGTTTCAGTTATATCAATTATAAAAGTCGGCTCAAATTCAAATGTTTGCATATAATAAAATAATTTATTCGGTCTGTACGGAATCTGAATTTTTCCATTTTCTTTAGTAACAATTTTAGGCAATCCGGAAAAAAACATTGCTTCTTTAACCAATTGTGAAGTGCCAATATGATCCGGATGCCGATCATTAAAATATGGAGCAAATAAAATTTTAGGTTGATATTTTCTGATTTTTGTAATAACAGTCATTAAATAATTATTATTAAATTTTAGTGAACCATCTTTAAATCCAAGATTTTCTCTTACTTGTATTTTCAAAATTTCAGAAGCTTTTTTTGCTTCTTTCATTCTTTTTGCGGAACTACCACGAGTTCCAAGTTCACCTTTACTTAAATCAATTATTCCAACTTTATAATTTTGAGATGTTAATTTTGCTATTGTTCCCCCCATTGAAAGCTCTCCATCATCAGGATGAGCTGCAAATATTAGTACATCCAGATTCATCATAACTCCAATTAATAATATAAAATGTATGATGTTGTTTATTTAATTGCAAATTGAATGTAAATCCTATCTGCTACTTACCTTAAAAAAATTATTCATTATATTCGCAAACAAATTTTCAACAAGTCAAGGAATTAAATTGTCAGACTCATCAAAATATGAAGCAGTAATTGGTTTAGAAGTACACGCACAATTAAAAACAAATACAAAAATATTTTGTTCATGTTCTACAAAATTTGGTTCAGAACCAAATTCAAATGTTTGTCCTGTTTGTTTAGGTCATCCCGGTTCATTACCAGTGTTAAACAAAAAAGTTGTAGAATTTACTGTTCTTATGGGTTTAGCAACAAATTGCACTATAAATGAAAAATCAATATTTGCAAGAAAAAATTATTTTTATCCTGACTTGCCAAAGAATTATCAAATATCACAATATGAAGAACCGATCTGTGTAAATGGTTTTATTACAATTGAAAAGAAAGATGGTTCAGAAAAAAAAATTGGAATTACAAGAATTCACATGGAGGAGGATGCAGGAAAATCTATTCATGATTTTGGTAATTATACAATGATTGATTTAAACAGAACCGGAACACCTTTAATGGAAATTGTAAGTGAACCAGATTTACGCTCCGCTGAAGAAGCTTATCTTTATTTAACTAAACTAAAACAAATTTTAACTTATCTTGATATTTGTGATGGAAACATGGAAGAAGGTTCTTTAAGATGCGATGCTAATATCAGTATTAGATTAAAAGGTGAAAAGAAATTTGGTACAAAAGTAGAAGTTAAGAATATGAATTCATTCCGCAATGTTGAAAAAGCAATTGAAAAAGAAATTGAAAGACAAATTGATTTAATTGAAGATGGTAAGGAAATAATTCAACAAACACTTTTATGGAATGCTGATTTAGAAGATTTATTTCCAATGAGATCAAAAGAAGAAGCTCATGATTATAGATATTTTCCAGATCCGGATCTTATGCCTGTTGTTGTTAGTGAAGAATGGAAAAATGAACTTAAAAATTCATTACCAGAACTTCCCGATAAAAAGAAAAAAAGATTTATTGAAGACTATAAACTTCCAGTTTATGATGCAGAAATTTTAACAAGTTCTTTAAAACTATCAGAATATTTTGAAGCCATCTTAACTGTAACTGATGATTATAAATCCGCAAGTAACTGGGTGATGACAGAAGTGTTAAAAATTATCAACGAACAAAAAATTGATTTAAATGATTTTAAGATTTCTCCGGAAAACATAGGTGAATTAATTAATTTAATTAATCAAAAAATTATTTCGCATAAAATTGCTAAAGATGTTTTCAATGAAATGCTAACTGAAAATAAATCACCAAAAATAATTGTTGAAGAAAAAAATCTTATACAAATTTCAGATTCAGGTGAGTTAGAAAAAGAAATTGATAAAATTCTTGATGCTAATCCAAAAGATGTACAGGATTATCTTTCTGGTAAAGAAAAAGTGATTGGCTTTTTTGTTGGTCAATTGATGAAAGCAACAAAAGGTAAAGCCAATCCTCAAACAGTAAATGAATTGTTAAAACAAAAACTGGAATCGAGAAGAAGATAATACATTAAGCCAATTTACATTGAAATCATTTTACTTTTTTTTCCTGTTGTTTCAATTTTGGCATCTTCCATTAAAACTTTGTATGAGTATCCATAACCAAAATCTTTATTCAAAACTATTTTACCTGTGACAGTTATTACATCATCTTTTGTTGCTAACTGATTTGAAGTAATTGTTAAATCATAATCATCATTAAATTTTGTTCCGTCTTGAATGTGAATCCAGTTTTTGTCCATTATACCAGCATTAACTTTTACTACTTTCCCTTTAATTTTTACAGTTTTATTTTCATATTTATTTAAGTTAGCGAAAAGTTCAGCTATAGTAATTCCACCTTCAGCTTTATCAACCTGAACATTTTCTTTTTCAATATTTGGTTTCATTGGTTTATTCATTGCACCAACACCTAATTTTGCATCAATATTATCTACAAAAAAGATGGAATCGAAAGTTCTTTTTAAATCTTTGCTTTCAAAATTTTTCATTTCCATAGTTTGATTAAAATTAATTACAGTTCCTTCTTTTATTTCAACTTTTGGTGCAGCTATCCAATATTCTTTTCCCTTTTCATTAACTTTCATATATGTATATTGTGTTACTTGAATTACTTCTGTTACTGTTGCCTGATGTAAATAGTTCTGTTTTGTATTGATTTGTTCATTTTCCTTTTTTTCTTCTTTAGAACAACTTATAAATAAAACCGAAATAATTAATAAAAATAGAAATTTACTTTTCATTTTATACCTTATGTTTAAATTTGTGTTGTAAAATAATAAATTATTTTTAAACGATAGATCAAATAATGAATATTTCAAAGTTGAGAAAACTTGCTGATTCAATTTTTGAACAGCACAATTATGACGATGCATTTATTATATACAATGAAATTTATAATCAAATCTGGACATCGCTCGGCTTAATTCAGAATGCATATAATGAGTTTTCAACAAAATATTTAGGCGGAAGTTTTAAATCGAGTTTTAAATTAAGAAGTGAATTCAATTTAGAAGTTTCAAACAATATCTTTAAAAAATGGTTCGATTTAGATAACGACCAGACTTTAAATGAATTTATTTTTACAATTTATAATCGCTTACAATCAATTTCATATTCAACTTATTTATCAAAAACAATCAGCACAGATTCAGTTTATCTTGATTTTTTAATTCTTCAAAATTTAGTTAAAGATAATTACAATGATGATTGGGTTAATGAAATTTTAAAAATTACATCACCTGTTGTTGAAGAAAATTTTCTTAAGAAAATAAAAACTTCTTATAGTGATGTTACAATAAAAAAATTAATAATAGAAAATGCGGAAAAATTAAAAGAAACTGATTGGAAAGAATTAAATGTTTGTATATTAGATTATCTTTTTAATATGGGTGATAATTCTTCTAATCTTTATGTCTCAATTAAAAAGTTGGTTGGAGCGCATTTTAGTCAAAAGAAGCATAGGAAAAAAAGTCAATCTCATACTAAAGAAAAATTTGAAGGGAAAGAACAAAATTATTCATATCAAAGATTTGAAAGACATGAAAAATTCTCCGGTTTTTTTGATGATAAATTTGATGCTACAAAAGCAACCGAATATGAAAAAGCAAAATATTATGGAAAGGTTCTTGGTTTAAGTGGAAAAGTTACTAAAGCCCATATAAGAAAAAAGTATATTGAGTTAATCGCAAAATATCATCCGGATAAAGTTTTTGATTTAGGTGAAGAATTAAAAATTTTAGCCGAGTTAAAAACCAAGCAAATAAATGCTGCTTATGAATGGATGAAAAAAAAGTATAATATTTAACAAAATAAAAAACGATTTACATGAATATGAAAAAAATTAATTTTATAGAAAGCAATATTAAAGCATCGGATTTAATTTTTGAATTTCCCACATCATTGTTATTAATGGAGCATTTTGGAATTTCTTTTCAAATTCACAATAAAACAATTCAGGAATTATGTGATGAAATTGACTTGAATTCAAATGTTTTTATTACAATAGTTAATATGTACAATAAAAATGCAATTATTAATTCTAATTTATATTCAAAAAAAGATTTAATAAGAATTATTTCATTCCTGAAAAATTCTCATAAGTATTATGAAAATGAAAAATATCCTGAAATTAAAAAAAGTATTGATTCACTTTATAACTACAACAGATTACCCGAGATAAAATTAATAGGTAAATTTTTCGACGAATATTTTGAAGAAGTTAAAGAACATCTTAATTATGAAAATGATATTGCTTTTCCCTATTTCGATATGATATTAAATAACAAATCAGATTCTCTATTTAAATATAATTTTTCGGTTAAAGAATACAGTGAACATCATAGCGATATTGAATACAAACTGGAAGATTTAAAAGAACTTTTATTAAATCATATTCCAATTCAAAATGACAGATTGATTAGAAGAAATATTATTTTTTCACTTTACGATTTACAGCATCATTTGAATGTTCATTCAGAAATTGAAGATCATATTCTGGTTCCGGCAATTGCAAAATTTGAGAAAGAATTAATTGGCAAATAAAAAAATAAACATAGTTATAATTGAACCCTCCTCAATAATAAGAGAAGGCATTTTAAGTTTATTAAAAAAAAGCGGATTCTATTTTGAAGCTTTCCTGTTTGATGAAATTGATAAACCTTTGATAAACTTAAACACTAAAATTGATTTTTTTATTGTTGCACCAATTAAAGTTTATAATAAAGAAGAAGATATTAAAATTCTTAAAAGAAAATTTCCTTCATCTATTTGGTTATCTTTTGCAACAACTATCTTTGAAAGTAATTTACTTACAACATTTGATAAAGTATTTTCTATTTATGACTCTCATGAAACTATCAGCAATACGATTTCTGATTTCATATTAAATGAAAATCAAACTACCAAAAATTTTGTTCAAGAATTTTTATCTTCAAGAGAAATTGATGTATTGAAATTAGTTGTTGCTGGTTTATCTAATAAAGAAATTGCCGAAAAACTTTTCATAAGTACACATACTGTAATTAGTCATAGAAAAAATATTTCCAAAAAAACCGGAATTAAAAGTCAATCGGGATTAACCATTTATGCCATTGCAAATAAAATTGTTAATCTTGACGATTATTCGAAGTAATTTTTTTAATTCTGAATATTTTTTTCCGAAGCCACATATAAACACCTGTAAAAACCAAAACAAACAAACTTGTAGATACAATTGTTATCCAAATCCATTCTAATTTTTTTCCGAACAAAGCTTTACCAGTATGTAAATCTATAGTAAGATCTTTTAAACTAATCTGATTTTTTTTATATGTTGAATTTGAAATTTTTATTTGAGCTAAACTTAAGTTGTATTCACTCATTAATTTTTTATTATAATCATTAAACATATTGTTACTTTGTATTATACCCTCTTTTCCAAGAGAAGCATAAATATTTCCGTCAGCATCGAATGCAATATCATGAACTTCTTTATTAAGAATTTTAGACCAATTACTTTTTTCTTTTACATATAAACCATTTTTTGTTGCTATATAAATTTTATTATCATATTCCAGAATTTTTCTAATCTCAATACCCGAAAATTCATTTACAATTTCAATCTTATTGTCATATTTAATTAATAATCCACCTTTTGAACCGATGAATATTGTATCATTTTTTACTAAAAGACTTTTTATTTCTTTAAACTCAAGATTTGTATTGTAGTTTTTTTCGAGTAAATAACCCGGAAAAAATTTTTTATTAATAAAAATATTTCTCAAACCTAATTCATCATTAAAAGCAATAAGCAAAGCTGTTATACTTACAATTAAAATAGGTAGGGATAAAATTATCCCTACCCAATTATGCCATTTATGAAAAAGAATTATAATTTTTTTCACATTAATCCTTTCTAGAATTTCCAGGTTGTAGTTAATGTAATTATTCTTCCGGTTGTATTTTCAACTTCTCGGCTTGTTGTTAATCCCGATTTTGTATTTTTAATTTTTCTTAATGAATCAAACAAATCGGAAATTCTTAAACTTATCTCACCAAAATCATAAATTGATTGCGTTATTCCAGCATCGAGAAAAAATATTTTATCTTCATAATTAGTTGAAGATGGTTCCGGACCCAGATAATTAGCAATCAATTGAATATTACTTGAAGACCACAAATTTATATCAGTTATTAATTTTGCGGTCCATTTAACCTGATCTTTCATTGCGTCACCTTCAAATGAAGTATCAAGCACTTTAGAATCAAAGTATGAATAAGCACCATTAATTTGCCACCAATCAAAAATTTTAATTGCAGAGATAAATTCAATTCCTGCTAAATAAGCTTTGCTAAAGTTTTGTGGTGTTTCAACAAAAATTCCATTTTGATTTGTTGTTGTAACTTTTTGAATTAACTCCTTTATGTTTCTGTAAAAAATATTAACACCAGCATTAAATGTTTCAAAATTTTTCATATAACCAATTTCATATAACCACGCTTTTTCAGGTTGAAGATCCGGATTACCAAATTTAATTTTCAATGGATCGCTTGTATCAACAAAAGGATTCAAATCATTAAAACCAGGTCTTCTTAATCTTCTTCCGATTGCAAATGTTAAATATTGAGTTTTATCTAAATTGTAAATTGCATTTATGTTCGGCAAAAAAATCAAATAATTACCTGAATTTGTTTTGTTATCCAAAAGAGAAACAGAATTCAATTTTGTGCTTTCAATTCTAAATCCAAAAGTTAAATTCAAATTTCCAATGTTTGTTTTTGAATCTATAAAAAATGCATTTGTTTTTTCATTGAGATTAAAATTATCAACGCCGGATGTTGTTAATTTCCATGTTTGATTTTTATAATCAAATTCTTTTTTAATTTTTTCTGCATCACGCTCAATTGATGAATATGAATAACCTAATTTAATTTTACCAAATCCACCAATATTAAATTTATAATTTATCAACGCATTTAAATCATTAAGATTCACTTTCTCGCTTTCATCTTTGAGTGTTGGATTAGTTGAAATCAGATTTCCATTTTTATCAAATTTATTTTCAGCTGCTGATTTATTATTTCTAACTCTGCTTGGATTGTAATTGATTGATAATTTAAAACCATCTTCATTATTAAATGAATGATGAAATTCAGCAAAGTATTCGTTGAATTTATTATTCTTATTTTCTTTCGAGTCTTCTTTTTTATTTTCTTTGAATGAATTATCCGCTTTATAAGAAATTGAATTCAAATTTTTGCTTTTGTCTTCTAATTGTTTTCCAAATGTAGTTTCAAAATTGAGATAAGTATTTTTAGAAAAGTAATACTTGAAATTCGACTTAACTAAATCATTGGTAAAATATTTTTTTTCATATTCAGATTGATTTTGCATTCCATCGAAAACAGTACCTTTATAATTTATTTTATTAACATCTTTTGGTTTATCGACTAATCTTTTTAATCTTCCTGCCTGAATACCAAAATCAAAATTTTGAAATGAATTATAAAAAGATATATCTCCACTATAACCTTCGTTGTTATCTACACCAGCTGAAAAACTTCCATGTAAATTATTCTGATTTTTCTTTTTTGTTACAATGTTAATTAAACCATTTATTCCATCGGATGAAAATTCAGACGTTGGATTTGATAGTATTTCAATGTAATCAATTTTTTCAGCTGGAATAATATCCACAACAGATTCTCTATTGTTTCCGGTTATTCCGCTTTTTCTTCCATCAATCAAAACCTGAGTGTATGAATTACCAAGACCACGATAACGTACATCACGATTATGATTCGGACTTCCCCCCATAAAAACAGAAGGCATGTTTTTAAGTATATCGCCACCAGTTCCCCCTTTTTGTGATGTTAAATTTTCAGTGTTATAAGTTACTTTTCCCGGACTAAGTTTAGTAATTCCAAATTTACTTGTTACAAGAACTTCCGATAATTCTGTTTGATTATAATCTAAAATTACATTTCCTAAATCAACCAAATCATTTTTAACAAAAACATTTTCAATACTTTTTATTTTATATCCGACATTAGAAATTTTAAGATCATAATAACTTTGACCGTCAACTTTTATGACAAACTCACCTTTGTCATTTGCCAATAAGCTTTCAATTAATTTATTTGTGTTTGATTGAAAAACCTGAATAGAAGAAAAAGGTAATGCATCTTTATCTTCATTTAAGATTTTACCTTTTATAACTTGTGAATTAATATTTACATAAAATAAAATACTTATTAAAAAAGAATAAAAAATGAATTTCATAAAATCTCCAATAGTTAAAATTTCACACTGAAAACTTAGAATCAGATATAAGAATCCACAATCACTAAAAGTTGGGGTTTTGAGGGAAGATTATTAACAAAAAATAGTTAGCAGGTTTGAAGAATTAAAGGTAAATATGATATTATTTATAAAGAGCTAAATTTACAAACAGAACATAAAAACATTATAATATGTTTATTTTTTAAGTATATAATAAAGTTAAATAAAATTACTATTAAGAGTTTATGTATAAAACAAAAAAAGCCTACCTTTTTGGTAAGCTTTTTTAACTTTGCGGAGAGTCAGGGATTCGAACCCCGGAAGGACTTGCATCCTTAACGGTTTTCAAGACCGCCGCATTCAACCACTCTGCCAACTCTCCAATATTTTTTTGCTCTAAAAAATTTTTATTCTTTTCAGAACAACATCTTTTCAAATTTTTGCGTTGCAACTATAATAAATTTTTTAGAAAATCTCCATAACTATTTAAATAAAATTTATTTTCTTTTATTAATTTGCTAATAAATTATTGTTGAGATTAAAATGAAAAAAATAATTGCACTATTAATTGCTATTAACTCATTATTATTTGCACAAACCAACTTCAATGAACCACCAGCCTGGGCAAAAGAAGCAATTTGGTATCAAATTTTTCCTGAAAGATTTTTTAATGGTGATAAATCCAATGACCCAAAGCCAATTGATATGCAAGGTGCCTGGCCCTTTTTTGTTCCTCAAGATTGGAAAATAACTCCCTGGACCTGGGATTGGTATAAACTTCAGACTTATGAAAAAAAATTAAATAAAAATTTTTATGAGATTGTAAATATTCGTCGTTATGGTGGTGATATTCAAGGTGTGATTGATAAACTTGATTACCTTCAGGATTTAGGAATTACAGCTATTTATTTAAATCCAATTTTTGAATCACCTTCTTTGCATAAATATGATGCAACTATGTATCATCATGTTGATAATAATTTTGGTCCTAATCCTGAAAGAGACAGAAAAATTTGGAGTGAAGAAAATCCCGCTGATCCATCAACTTGGCAATGGACTACCGCAGATAAACTTTTTCTAAAATTAATTGATGAAGTTCATAAACGTGGAATGAAAATAATTATTGATGGCGTTTTTAATCATATGGGTTTAACTTCCTGGGCTTTTCAAGATGTTGTTAAAAATCAGGAGAAATCAGAATTTAAAGATTGGTTCACAATCAAAAAATTTGACGACCCGTCAACTCCACAAAACGAATTTGATTATGCTGGTTGGTATGGAATAAAAGATTTACCGGAACTAAGGGAAGATGAAAATGGAATTGTTGAAGGTCCACGTGAACATATTCACGCAGTTGTAAAAAGATGGATGGACCCTAATAACGATGGCAATCCAAGTGATGGTATTGATGGCTGGAGACTTGATGTTGCCGAAATGGTTAATCATAATTTCTGGAAAATTTTCAGAAAGTGGGTTCGCGATATAAATCCAAATGCTTATTTAGTTGGTGAAGTATGGTGGGAAGATTGGAGAAATGATAAAATGTTTGATGCAAGCCCCTGGCTTAAAGGTGATCAGTTTGATGCTGTTATGAATTATAGATTTACCCGTGCAAATAAAAATTTTGTTCTTAATAAAAATAACAAAGATGATGTTTTTGCTTATATCGACTCAATAAAAACAATAATGAATAACTATAAAGAAAATTATTTTGTAATGATGAATTTATTAGGAAGTCATGATACCGAAAGATTAGCTTCTGTTGTTGTAAATCCGGATTTTAAATATGACCATGGAGCTAATGCAAGAGATAGTAAAAATTATGATATAAGAAAACCAACAGATAAAGAAAGATTGAAACAAAAATTTGTAGTTGCATTACAATTTACTCAACCGGGTGCCCCTCATATTTTTAATGGTGATGAAGCAGGAATGTGGGGTGGTGATGATCCGGATGATCGTAAACCAAACATTTGGAAAGAATTTAAATATGATGACGAAACCACTCATCCATTTGGAAAACCACGAACAAAAGATAAGGTGGAATTCGATCAACAGCTGTTTAATTTTTATAAAACTTTTATAAAAATCCGTAATGAAAACAAAGTTTTATCTTTAGGAACAATTGAGTTTTATCCATTTAGGGATGATACGGATATAATTATCTATGAAAGAAAATTTAATAATGAAAGATTAATTATTGTTGGTAATAATTCATTTTCTAAAAAGGTTATAGATTTTTCTTCTATTGAGTTGTTTAAAAAATTTAACTCAGTTAAAGATTTTGTTTCTGATAAAGTATTTGATATGAAAAAGTTACATAACAAAATAAAAATTAATCCTTATCAGTTGATGATTCTAAAAACTTATGAATAATAAGTCAAATAAAAATCCTATATGGTTTTATTTTGTTGCTATTTTAGTTTCTTTTTCATTTATAGTTTTAATAGAGGTTGGACTTAGAATTTTTAATTATGGCAATGATTACTCATTATGGATTGAAAAGGGAAATTATCTAAAGTTAAATCCTTTAATTGCAAAAAAGTATTTTAAAAATACCGAAGCTATTCCATATCCCATTCCTGATCTTTTCGAAAAAATAAAATCCCAAAACACAATAAGAATATTTGTAATCGGAGAAAGTAGTGCCGCTGGGTTTCCATATTCTCCAAACGGTACTTTTTCAAAATACATAAGATTGAAATTAGAAGATGAATTTCCTGCCAACAATATTGAAGTTATAAATCTTTCTATGGCTGCAATTAATAGTTATACTTTTTTAGATTTCGTTAAATCATTAATCGAGTTTGAACCGGATGCAATTTTAATTTATGGCGGGCACAATGAATATTACGGTGCTTTAGGTGTTGGCTCTTCTGAATTTTTAAGTTCATCTGTTTCATTAAATAGATTTTTATTAAAACTACAAGATTATAAGCTGTTTCAATTAGTTGAAAATTTTATTTTGTACTTATCTAAAGCTATTGATAAGAAAGATAATTCTGGCACTCTTATGCAAAGGATGGTTCAAGAGAAATATATTCCTTATGAATCAGAAATTTTTTTTGAAGGAGTAAAACAATTCGAAAATAATTTAAATGAATTATTATTTATAACATCAAAAAATAATATTCCTGTTATAATTGGGAACTTAGTTTCGAACATTAAAGATCAGAAACCATTTCTTTCAAAAAAATTTGAAACCGCTTTTGATGCTAATACTTTTTTTAATTTAGCTATTAAAGAAGAAGAAAATAAAAATTTTCATAAAGCCGATTCATTTTACAGATTAGCTAAAGATTATGATTTGTTAAAATTCAGAGCACCCGAAAAAATTAATAAAGTCATTAATTCCTTTTCGAAAAAATATTTTGTTCAGAATATAAATATTGATTCTCTTTTCAAAAATTATAGTCCAAATGGTTTAATTGGAAATAATTTAATGACAGATCATCTTCACCCAACTTTAGAAGGTTACAAATTAATTGGTGAACTTTTTTATAAAGAGCTAAAAAAAATATTTAACACAAAAAAAAGTTTTATTCCTAAAAAAGAATCGCCCGTTATTGATTATAGTTTTACACAGCTAGATTCTACAATTGCAGATTTTCGAATTAAAGTTTTAAAAAATAGTTGGCCTTACAAATTAGAAGAAACAAACACCAAAAATGCATTCAGTAAAATCGGATTAAACACAATAGTTGACACACTTGCAATTAATGTATTAAAAGAAAATATTTCATGGGTTGATGCACATAGTAAATTAGCTGATTTTTATTTTATAAATAAAAACTACAAAGCTTACTTTAGAGAAATGGAAGTAATTATTGATCAACTTCCTAAAGAAAATATTATTTATGAAAGCGTTGCTACTAAGTTAATTGAAGTTAGAAAATATGATTTAGCAGAAAAAATTCTTTTGAAACAAAACAGGCAAGAGGAAACTTTTTTTTCTAATAAATGGCTTGGCAATATTTCACTTCAGAATAAAAATTATGAAATGGCTGTAAAATATTTGGAGAATTCACTTCAATTCAGAAATAACGATGCACAAGTTTTATATAATTTAGCGGGTTGTTACTTAATGCTTAATCAAATTGAAAAAGCTAAAGACAAATTGATTACTTGTCTTAAAATTAATCCTGATTATCAACAAGCCAAATTATTATTGGAAGAAATAAAATCTTTCAATTAAAATATTGCATAAATAAATGGTGCTAAAGCAGATCCTTTAGTTAAAATAATTAAACCACCTAAAAGAATTAAAAAAAATACTATTGGCATTAACCACCATTTTTTATTTTCACGTAAAAATTGCCAAAGTTGTTTTATTGTAGAAAGTTTACTCATATGAAATCATTATTTTTGTGCAAAGATAATTCATTTCAAATTAGATTTAAAAATTATTTATGGTGATAATGTGGCTGAATCAAAAAATAAAATTAATGCTGAAATAAAAAATCAAAAGAATAAAGTTCCATTCTATTTTTATTTAATATTAATTTCTATTCCAATTATATTTTTCATTCTATTAGAAGTTGGATTAAGAATATTTAACTATGGCGAAGATTTATCAATGTGGGTTCAGGCAACACCCGGCAAAAAAATAATAAACGCAAATGTTGCTAAAAGATATTTTTCTAATGTTAAAAATTTTCCAACTACAATAGAAGATATTTTTGACTCAACTAAATCTGATAATTCATTCCGGGTTTTTGTTTTGGGTGAAAGCAGTGCCGCTGGTTATCCATTCATGCCACTCGGTTCTTTTTCCCGCTATTTAAGAAAACGACTTGAAATTACTTATCCACAAAAAAACATCGAAGTTATTAATCTTGGAATGACAGCAATAAATTCTTATACAATTCGGGATTTTATGCCTGAAGTATTAAAACAAAAACCTGATGTAATTTTAATTTATACCGGACACAATGAATATTATGGTGCACTTGGTGTTGGTTCACTTGAATCATTAGGAAATTCCAGATGGTTAATAAATCTTTATTTAAAGTTAATTCATTTTAAAACAGTTGAATTAATAAAAGACTTTTTGCAATGGAGTGGCAGATTTGTTTTCGGTGAAGAAAAACAAAAAACCGGAACATTGATGAGTCGCATGGCTAAAGAACAATCAATTGATTTCAACTCGGAAACATTTTTAGCCGGAATTGAACAATTCGATGGAAACATGCGCGATATAATTGAAATGTGTAAAGATGAAAATGTGCCATTAATATTTGGCACACTTGCAAGTAATTTGAAAGATCAAAAACCTTTTGTTACAAAAAATGAAAATGAAATTTTTTCTGCATCAAAAGTTTATAAACAAGCTGAATTAGAAAATCAAAAAAGTAATTTTAAAAAAGCAGATTCTCTTTATAGAATTGCGAAAGATTATGATCTTTTAAGATTTCGTGCGCCAGAAAAAATTAATCGGTTAATTAAGCAATACAAAAAGGAATATGGTGTTGAAGTTGTTGATATTGATTCAATCTTTTCATCATTAAGTCCTAATGGAATTATTGGTAACAATTTGATGACAGATCACCTTCACCCGACATTAGAAGGATTTCAAATAATAGGAAAAGCTTTTTATGATAAAATGGATTATCTTAAATTGCTACCGAAAGATAAACCCGCAATAGAAAGTTCTCTTCAAGATGAAAGAACTAAAAAAGAATTTATTTTTCCAGAACTCGATTCAGTCATGGCTGTTCAAAGAATTGCATTATTAAAAAATGATTGGCCCTATGTTAAACCGGAAGAAAAAAAATTGGAATCTGAAATAATTCCGCTAAGAAATCTGGTGGATTCATTATCATATGAATTTTTAAAGAACCGAATAACCTGGCTTGATGCTCATTTTAAACTTGCTGAAAATTATTTGCTAAAAAAAGATTTTGATAATTTCATTATTAATATGTCTGCATTAATTTATCAATATCCTGTTATTGTTGAATATTATAATTACATGGATAATGTTGGTTTAGTTTTACTTAAACAAAAAGATTATGTAAATGCAAAAAAAATATTCTGGGCAAGATATAAACTAAGACCCGATGCAATTACAACTAAATGGTTAGGCAATATTGCTTTAGCAAATAATGAAATTCAAACATCAATTAAATTTTTAGAAGAAAGTATGAAGTATAACCCGGAAGATTTACAAGTGTTGTATAATTTATCAGGCGCATATGCATTAAATAAAGAATTTGAAAAAGCTAAACTCACATTAAAAAAACTTTTACAAAGAGAACCAAATTATCCGGGCGCAAATGAATTAGCTCAACAATTATTTATTTCAAATTAATGCCCTAAACCATGAAGCATTAAAATTGCATGTTCAAGTATTTTTGTTATTTCATCAATATAATCTTGAACGGCTTTTACACTACCGGGTAATGCAAAAATCAAAGTTTTATCTTTTACAGCAGCAAGAGATCTGCTTAAAATTGATGAAGGAATTTTATCATAGTATTTTAATCTTATGTTCTCCATAATTCCGGGAATTGTTTTATCACAAAATTTTTCAATAACATCAGGAGTAAAATCTTTTGGTCCAATTCCAGTTCCACCGGTTGTAAAAATTATATCAACTTTTTCATTTACAGAATTTTTTAATTCTTCTTCCAGTAAAATTTTATCATCGGCTAAAAGTTTATAAAAATATTCAGCATGCCAACGTTTATCTTCAAAATATTCATTTAATAATTCTAAAATTTTAGGACCACTTTTATCTTCATATTCACCATAAAAAGCTCTATCACTTAAAGTAATCACTTTAATTTTTAAAGGACGTGGGAAATATTCTATCTTGTCATTTTTATTTATAGTTCCACTTTTAATTACTCTTGCAAATACTCCGGATTTAGGCATAACACATTTACCAACTTCAACAAAAATTGCACAGCCATCACCATGACAGCTTTTTCCTATTTGAGAAATTTCTAATTCGGTTTCACCAATTTTTAATCGATCAAGTATTGCAACTTTTTTAAAATCTATTCCTTTGGTTGTAATATTTTCAGCAAATTCACCTGGAAGAAATTTTCGGTTATTCGCATCGAGCAAAGAAAATTTATCAATATCTTCTTGTGCCAATAAACTTACCTGCCTGTGCCATGAACCTGAATGGGCATCTCCAACTACTCCAAAATTATTTAACTCAATTTTTTCTTGTGGTGTTTTACTTGTCCCTTTTTCTTTTGAAATATTTACAGAAACAACGTATTTATTTTTTTCGTCAAATTCTAAATTCATTTTTAACCTTTTTATAAATCTAATTTTTTCTTTTCAATTAATTTTATATCAGAAATTTTCATTTCTTTATCAACTGCTTTGCACATATCATAAATTGTCAAAAGTGCAATTGATGTTGCGGTAAGAACTTCCATTTCGATTCCTGTTTGCCCGATACATTTTGCATAACTTGTTACTGACACACCATTTTTTTTCAAGGATGTTTTTACATCAATTTTTTTTATTTCAATTGGATGACATAATGGAATTAATTCGCTTGTTTTTTTTCCACCTTGAATTCCGGCAATTTCAGCAATTGTTAAAACATCACCTTTTTTAAGTTTATTTTCTTTAATCAATTTTATCGTATTATTACTTAATGAAATAAAACCTTCAGCAAATGCTTCTCTAATTTGAATTTTCTTTTCACTTATATCAACCATATTTGCTTTTCCATTTTCATCAACGTGAGAAAATTTTTTCACTCATCCTCCTATGTTATAAAATTTATGAGATGCACCTGAAAGACCGCAAGCCGGTTTATTTTCAATAACGAATTTAATTGCTTCATCATATTTGACTTTTCTAATGTTAATTGAAATATCATTAAACAAACAAGGTTTTAAATTTCCATCGCTTGTTAAACGAAGGCGATTACAATTTTCACAATCACCACCATTTCCGCCATGAACTACACCAAATTCCCCTTTTTCAATATCCATCTCCTGAATAAACCTTGGTATTAATTCATTTTCTTCACAATAGTTTTTTACATCAATTGCATTTTTCTCTTTTGTGGATTTTTGAATTACACAATTAATTTTAATCGGAGATAATCCAACTTCTTTAGCTATTCTAATTCCATTTAAAACTTCTTCTACATTTCCACCACAAGTAATTCTTGAATATTCATTTTTGTCGATGGCATCAAGACTCACATTTACTCGCATTAAACCAGCTTCTTTTAATTCTTTTGCATAATGGGAAAGTAATAATCCATTTGTAGTAAGTGATAAATCTTTAATTTCTTTTATTGAAGAAATCATTTTGACAAGATTAACAAAGCCTTTACGAACTAATGGCTCTCCACCTGTAAATCTTATTTTATTTATTCCAAATTGAACGGCTACCTTCACAAACTCAAAAATTTCTTCGTAAGAAAGAACATCTTCATGTTTAATAAGTTTAATTCCCTCTTCAGGCATACAATAAATGCATCTTAAATTGCATCTATCTGTAACACTTATTCTTAAGTAATTTATTTCTCTACCAAATTGATCTAACATTAACAATTGTTCCTTTTTTTAATTCCTGTACACCAATTGGTATTGAAACTATGCCATCAGCTTCTAATAATGAATTAATGTGCGCTGAACCATGATATTCAATTGGAAAAACTTTTCCATCAATAATTTTAATTGGGATTCTTCCGAGTCGTTCACTTCTTTTTCTTACATAATCAACTGCCAACTCAAGTTGAATTTCTTTATAATAATTTTTAAATGATAACATTCCGGCTAAAAGTTCTTTAGCAAAAAATTCAAACACAAAAAATGAAGAAACAGGATTTCCCGGCATACCAAAAACAAATTTATTTTTATCTCTACCGAATACAGTTGGCTTACCTGGTTGTTGTTGAACTTTTTGAAACAATAAATTAAACCCGATTTTTTTTAGTGAGCCTGGAATTAAATCATATTCACCCATCGAAACACCACCAGTTAAAATCATCAGGTCATTTTCTTCTTTTGCTTTTGATATTAAAGGTAAAATTTCTTCTTCTTTATCTTTTATTATTCCATAATAACTAGGTGTGCATCCAAATTTTTCTACCTGAAAAATTAATTGATAAGCATTTGTATTTCTAATTTGAGATGAATTTGGAAATTCATAAGGTTCAACAATTTCATCACCAGTAGAAATAATTCCAACTTTTGGTTTTTTACTAACAATTAAATTCCATTTACCAGACATTGCTAAAGATGAAATTTCTTTTTCTGTAATTCTGGTTCCGGAAGTCAATAACAACTCACCTTTTTTTACATCTTCACCTTTGTAGCAAATGTTATTTGAAGTATTATCTTTTTTATATCTTATTTTATTTTGAGTAATGTATTCAACATCTTCTACTATTATTACACAATCAGCACCTTCGGGAATTTCAGCACCTGTCATAATTTTTGAACATTGATTTTTACCAACAATTTTTTGTGGTTTGTATCCAGCCTGAATTGATTCAATAATTTCAAGCTCATTCTTAATATCTTCTTTTCTACAAGCAAAACCATCCATTGCAGATTTATTAAATGGTGGCATATTCATATCAGCATAAACATTTTCTCTAAGAACGCGATTTAATGAATTTACCAATTCAATTTTTTCAGTATCAAGTTGAATTATATTTTCTTTAATTATTTTTAATGCTTCTTCATATGTAATCATTTTTTACCTATAAATTTTACAAGCAGATGCTTTAAAAGAAAGCCATACTTCTTTTCCGATTTTTAAATCTAAATTTTCAATCGACTCTTTTGAAATTGCAACTGCAAATTTATAATTAGAATCAATAATTATCTCATATCCGATTCTTGCTTTTGCTATATCAATTATTTTCCCATAAAAATTGTTTCTATTACTTGATTTCTCTTTTTGATTTGATATTGAAATGTCATTTGAGGAAATAGTTAAAAAAGCTTCACCATCATCAATATCAGTTAAACAATAAATATCAATATCGTAATCTGATGTAAATATTTTTAAATCAGAATTATTTACAGATTGAATTTTACCTTTAATAAAATTTTTATGACCAATAAAGTTTGCAATAAATTCAGATTTTGGATTTTTGAAAATTACTTCGGGTGAGTTAAGATCAACTATTGTTCCTTTTTCAAGAACAGCAATTTTATTTGCCAATGAAATTGATTCTTCATAATCGTGTGTAACGTGAATAAAAGTTATACCTTCTCTATTTAATTTTCTTAGTAACATTTTAAGTTCATATTTCGATTTCACATCAAGCGAAGCTAACGGTTCATCAAGTAAAATTAAATTATATTCTGTGGCTAAACATCTTGCTAATGCAACTCTTTGAGCTTCTCCGCCAGATAGCGTTTCTGGTTTTTTTTCAAGTTTATTTTCTATTCCAACTTTTTCTGCGTAGTGTAAAACTTTTTGATTAACATTTTTTGATTTTTTAATTCTTAAAGGATAGGCAATATTTTCATATACGGTATAATGTGGAAATAAATCAACTGATTGTAAAACAATAGATAATTTTCTTTCATTAATCTCTTTATGAGTTATATCTTCATTATTTAAAATTACATTCCCACTTTCAATTTTCTTTATTCCAACAATGGATTCAAGTAAAACAGATTTACCCACACCACTTGCACCAAGTACCACAAAATAATCTCCGCTTTCAACATTGAAATTAATATTAGTGAGATTAAATTCACCTAAATTTACATTTATATTTTTTACTAATAACATTTATTTTTTCTTAGTTAATCTTATTAAAACAAAAAGAATTAAACATATAGAAACAAAAATAACAGTAACAGGTATAGCATATTTCAATCCGAAAGAAGTAAATCTCTCATAAATTAAAACTGGCGTAATTTTAGGGTTATAAGCAATTATCATTACTGCACCAAATTCACTCATTCCTCTTGCCCACATTAATATTAAACCACTTAATATAGAACGCCACGCTAAAGGAAGTGAAATTGAAAAAAACACTTTCAATTTTGATGCACCAAGATTTAATGCAACTTGTTCAAATCTTTCCGGAACAGATGCAAATCCATCTCTTGCAGAGTTAATTAAAAATGGTATGCTTACAAATGACATTGCTAAAATAATTCCTATTGGATTACCAATAAATTTAACACCAAAAAATTCTGCTGCTTCACCAAAAAAAGTATTTCTATTTATAATTCCCAACAAAGCAATTCCTGCAGCAGTGTGAGGAATTATAACCGGAATATCAATTAATCCGTTTATTAAATTTTTGAACATAAAGTTTTTTCGTGCTAACAAATAAGCAAATGGTATTGCAAAAATTGAAAACAAAAGTGTTCCGGTCATTGATGTCCATAAAGTTAACCAGATACTTTCCTGTACTTCACTTTCATTAATAGTTTCAATTATTCCATTAAATGTTGAATTGAAATAGAGACCAATTATTGGTGCAACTATAAAAAGTATTACTATTCCACTTAAAAAAGTAAAAATTAAGTTCAGGTAATTATTTTTAATTTTTTTTAACATCACTTTTCAAGGCAAATTTTTTTAATTCATTTGGTAATTTTTCAAACTGCACACAATTTGAAGGTATTGTGGATTTTTGACCATACTTTTCAATTATTTTAATTCCTTTATTTTTTTCTAACATAAATTCTAAAAACTTTATTGCTAAGTTTTTGTTCAATGAATTTTTAGGAATTGTAACACCGTATGAAATAGCTTCACCAAATTGAATTATTTTGTTATTTGAATTTTTTCCTGATAATTCCAGACTTACTGATTTATAGTAATCATTTAATTTTTCGTCACTTAAATTTATTTCTTTTGGAAGTTGTAAATAATTCAATTTAAGTTGTTCAGCAACCGAACGATATATGAAAATATAATCAACTTCACCCAAGTCCAACAACGATATTAAATCAATTTCTTTTGGTCGAATAAGTTCATTGTTTTTCAAAATTATTGGTTGAGCAAGATTTTTTTTTGCATAATATTTTTCTGCAAGTTTTAGAGTAATAACAGTTCTGTATCCACAAGGGTCTGAATTTGGGTCTGATCTACCAATTGTAATATTTTTATCCAATAAAACTTTCCACCAATTGTTTGAATTAATTTCTTTTGCCTTTTTTGATTTAGTATTATAAGCAATAACTATTTCATTGTTTGCAAACTTTAAATACCAGTCTGCATATTGTGGAAATAATAATTGTTCAATTACCAGATAATCTGAAGAAACAAAAACATCACAGTTTTTATTTAGCTCGGTAATTTTTCTTGCACATTCACGACTCCCAGCAATTTCTCTTTCAAATTTTACATTTGGATTTTCTTTCTTAAATTCTTCAATAATCTTGTTCATAGTTAAACTGAAACTACCTGCATGAAAAATTATTAATTTATTATTTTGAGCAAATGATAAATTAATTATTAAAAGTATGTTTATTAAAAATATTTTCATTCAAGAACTAATATTTTAATTTTCTTTTTCTTAAGAAAATTAATGAAATATATTCAATTTCAATTAATTACTTTTACTTTATTAAGTTTATTTGATAATATTGCTATAAAAATCCGGAGAAAAAATGAAAAAGAGTTTACTTGTTTTGTTTTTCATATCAATGTTTACTACACAAATAAATTCACAAGAAAAAGGTATTGGAATTGGAATAATAATTGGAGAACCAACCGGTATAAGTGCAAAATATTGGCTTGATAATAATGCTGCATTGGATTTTGGATTGGCTTATTCATTATTTCATACAAAAAGCAGTTTTTCATTGCACACAGATTATGTTATTCATAATTATTCTATAATTAAATCCGAATTCAAAATTCCGGTTTATTATGGCATTGGTGGACGAATTAGATCTTATTCTGAAAAAATATATTTGGGTGCAAGAGGTGTTGCTGGGGTTTTATACATAGATAAAAATTTACCGATTGATGCTTTTATAGAAATTGCACCTGTTTTTAATTTATTACCTGAAACAAGTTTGCACTTAGATCTATCAATTGGCGTAAGATATTATTTAAGGTAAAAAAATGAATTATAAACTTGAAACTTTTTTTGATACTCCGGAAAGAAAGTCAGATGAAGATGTTCTTAATGAGATATTAAGTTTAAAACAAAACTCATTAATGAATCAGATAATAGAAGGATTTCCAGAACTAGCAATTATTTTAAATGAGCACAGACAAATAATTGCATTTAATTCCAAAGCTTTAAAAACTTTTAATGTTGATATTTATTTAGATATTGTAGGAAAAAGATTGGGTGAAGCACTGAATTGTATTTATAGTAATGAAACAGAAGCCGGTTGTGGAACTTCAAAATTTTGCAGAGAGTGTGGTGCTGCAAAAGCAATTAAGAAATGTAAAGATGAGAATATTGAAACAACCGAAGAATGTAGAATAACCGCTCTTAAAAATGGGAAACAAATTAATTATGATTTTAGTGTTTATGCACATCCGATTTTTATAAATGATAAACAATATACTTTTTTCACTGTAAAAGATATATCAAGTGAAAAAAGAAGAGAAGCATTAGAAAGAATTTTCTTTCATGATATTTTAAATACTGCAGGAGCTATTCGTGGTTTAACTGAAATCCTAACTGAAACAAACGACATAATCGAAAGAACCGAAATTGAAAAAGCAATTAATGATTCAATAAATCAACTGATAGAAGAAATTTTAGCTCAACGTCAATTAAGAAATGCTGAAGATGGAAATTTAACTCCAGACTTCGAAACAATTTCAGCTAATTTTATTATAGAAAGAATATTTGAAATGTATAAAAATCATGAACTAACACATAACAATTTGATTATAAAAAAACTTGAAAATGATATAAATATAATTACTGATAAAATGCTTATTATAAGATCATTATCAAACTTAACAAAAAACGCATTAGAAGCATCTTCATCTGAACAACTAGTTGAATTAGGTATAAATTTAACTTCAGATCAAATTGAATTTTATGTAAAAAATGAAAATTTAATTCCTGAAAATGTGCAGTTGCAATTATTTCAAAGATCATTTTCAACAAAAAATAGTAAAGGGAGAGGTATAGGTTTATATAGTGTTAAATTAATTGTTGAACAATATTTAAAAGGCACAGTAAGTTTTGTATCAAATGAAATTGAAAGAACAGTATTCAAAATAAAATTACCAGTTAACAATTAATTTTTTAATTGATATAACTTCCACCAGGGAACAAATGGTTTATCATGATGTTCGTAATGATAACCGAAAAAGTAACAGGTTATCATTGCCCACAAATGATTTTTAATTTGGCTTCTTGCTTTATGTGGTTCCATTTCATCTGTGTGAGGTTTTTTATGTGGCAAATAAGTTCCAAAGTAAAATAATTGTAATGAACTTAAAAAAGCAGGTATAACCCAATAAAACCATAATTTTATTTCTTCAACCCAAATCTTTAAAACGTTAAAAGCTAAACCCATTATAATCAACTGAACAATTGATGAATAACGAATTAAAAAGGTTAACCACCAGATAAAAAAGTTTTGAGTTTTTATATTAAAATCCGGATCGTTTTCACTTCCGGGATATTTATGATGTTTGAAATGATTTACTTTTAATTTCTTGTAAGACATTCCAGCATATAAATATGATGTAATAGTTCCAATCAGATTATTAATAAATAAATTTTTACTAACAGTTTTATGCATTGCATCATGTGCTGTTATGAATAACCCGGTATAAAAATATGTTTGAATAAGAATATGAATATATGTTATAACAGATTTTAGGTTTACTTCTACATATACTAAGCTGTAGTATAGATGAGAGAACCACAAAAGAAAAATTATAGATGAAATTAATATTCCCATTTGCAACTCATAAAAATATTTTAAGAATTAAAAAGAAAATTAACTGAACGATGAAATATTTCATTGATATATTGTTTTTTAATTCGATTTTCATAAAACTAAAAAACATTACTGCAACCAAAGAAATTATATACCAAGCGATATAATTTTGAATTGGTATTGTATTATTATGCCATGACCAGTAATCAAGTTTTATTGCTACCGGTTCAAGAATAAAATCAAATAATACTGTGAAAACAGGAGCTACCAATAAAATCAATAATTTTTTATTAAATAATTTGTTCGATAACTGAATGGCACCAAGAATTATCAAAACCCAATTAAAACCAATAATTATTGGAACACCAAAAATTTTAATACCCAAAGTATTGCCATATTGATAGTTCCCAAAAATTATTTTTGTATGAACTCCAATTATCTCAATAAGCATTGTTATAAAAAATACAATAAGCAACCATAAAAATATTTTTTTGTTATCATCTGTCAGTAAATTCATAATAACTATTGAAGTAGTAATGAATAATGTAAATGGAGTAAGCATAATCATATATTTTTGTAAATATTGAATTGGATGTGCTAATGCTCCAACGAAAAATAAAATGTATATGATTGTATCTGAGTATTTAGTTATAATTTTCTTCCCTTCCATTCCAATTTGCCCAATGAATTTGTCATCATTGAATTAATACCAACTAAAAAAACTGCAACCATTTGAAAAGGATGTAACAAAACATTAAGAAATATATTCTGATTGCTTAAGTGTGATATAATTATTCTTGATATGATAATCATAAATACAATTGTTATAAATTTTATTTCGAACAAGACAAGAATTGTGGGTAACATAAAAACAGATTGAATAAAAATTAATAACAAAGAAAACATAACAGTTGAGATGTTAAATCCAGCATAAAAATTTTTGGAAAATCCATTAAATGCTTCATCTAATTTGGAATACATTTTACATTTAACAAAATTATTTCCAAGTAAAGTAATTATCTTGAATTTTCCCTCTTTCACCTTACGCGCAAGTTCCATGTCTTCAACAATTTTATTTTTAACAGAAACATGTCCACCAATTTTTAAATATGTTTCTTTATCAATCATAATAAATTGTCCATTTGCTGCTACAAATGATTTGTTTGTTGAAGTATATACTTTTAGAAGTGGTAGAAATGTTAACAAAATCCAATTCATCATTGGAGTAATTAAATAAGTTGAAATATTGGGAATTATTTGTGTTGGAAATATTGATAACATATTAACTTTTTTTTCTTTGAATATTTTCAATACAGATTCAATTGAATTTTCATTTATTGAAACATCCGCATCTAAAAAAAGGAATATATCTCCATTTGCTTTTTGTGATAACTGATGGCAGGCAAAATTTTTTCCTAACCAACCTTTTTGCAATTTTTCACCATTAATTAAATGTATTCTATTATCTAAAACAGAAAATGATTTAACTATTTTTTGAGTATTATCAGTTGAATTATCATCAAGCACAATAATTTCAAGATTTTTATATGATTGATTTATTAAATTATTTAACAAAGTAGTTATATTTTTCTCTTCATCTCTTGCAGGAATTAATACACTTATCTTTTCACTTTGATTTTCAAGACTAAATAATTTCACTCTTGGTGCAAATAACAAGTTATATATAACAATTAAGAAAAAAATAGAGTTACTAACTAACAATATTGTAAATACAACGTCCATTAATTTTCTTCAAAAATATTTTTTATAAACAATTTTTTATTTGATAATTCATTTAATAATGAAACGTTTTTAATGAACTCATTAATATACAATTCATAGTTTTCATTAATTATCTTTCCGTCAAGATAGTTTCCAAACCGGGTAATAATTGCAGGTTTTTTTTCTTCATAAAATTGGATCTTAAATGCAACCGGTAAAACCATAAAATTGTCTTTAGTTTTTTTTGTAAATAATTGTAATCCTTTTTTGATATTTATTTGTTCCGGATCAAAAGGTTCAATATTGCCTTGAGGATAAATTACAACAACATTTTCATTTGTAATTAATTGTGATGTATAATTTGATGTTTCAATAATACTTTTTGAATTGTTTGGATTTATTGAATATGCACCAACTTTTTGAAAGAACCAATATTTACGAAGTTGTTCTTCCAACATCATAATGTGAATTTTTCTTTTAATAAATTTTCTTTCAACATAACCAATAAAAAAACCATCCCACCAACTAAAATGATTTGGTGTAATAATTAAACCTAAGTTTTTATCTATTTGAGGTAATTCATTTGTAAAATAAAAGTGAGAAAAATTTTTTTTAAGAAGTCTTTCCAAGTAAGGATAAAAAATTTTCTGAGCTAAAAAATTATGTTGAGCTTTTAGCATTTATTTCTCGTACTTAAAGATTAATTCAGCTGTAATTTTTCCGGACAAAATTGTCAAAGGTATTCCACCACCCGGATGAACACTCCCTCCACAAAAGTAAAGCCCATCAACTTCTTTGGATTTATTCTGTTGTCTTAAGAAAGCAGCTTTTCTATTGTTAGAAGAAATTCCATATAAACTTCCTAAATAACTTGAAGTTTCATATTCAATATCTTCAGGTGTTAATATTTTTTCAAAAAATATTTTTTCTTCTAAATCAATTTTTAATACTTCATTTATTTTACTAATTATTTTATGCTTGATTCTATCAATTTCCTTTTTGAAGTCGAAATTAGAATTATTTGGTGCATTAATCATAACGAACCAATTTTCGAAACCATTGGGTGCATCATCTTTTTTATACTTAGATGATATATAAATATAAATTGTTGGATCATTTGGAATAATTTTTTCATCGAATATTTCTTGAAATTCTTTTTCGTAATTATCAGAAAATAAAATATTATGAATTTCAAGATTATCGTATGTACCTTTAACTCCCCAGTAAAAAACAAGTGCAGATGAAGATGGTTCTAACTTCTTTATTTTCTCGGCTGATTTTAGATTTTTACTTTTAATCAATTTTTGATATGTATAATTAATATCAGCGTTTGATATTACAATATCGTAATTAATAATGTTCGGATTATTTTTTTCTTTAATGCCAACTATTTTGTTTTTTTCAATTAATATTTCTTCAACTTCTGTATTAAAATGAAATGTTACATTTTTCTTTTTTGCTAATTCAAACATGCTTTCAACTATTGAATAAATTCCTTTTTCAGGAATGTATCCACCTATGTTATATTCAACATGAGGAATAATGTTTAATGTTGCAGGTGCTTTGTATGGATTTGATCCATTATAAGTTGCATATCTATCAAATAACTGAATTATTTTTTTATTAGTAAAATAACTTGAAATTGATTGATGCATTGTTCTGAATGGATCAATTTTCCAAATATTAAAAAGAGTTTTAAGTGATTTAAGATTAAGAAATGTTTTAATTTCACTAAAACTTTTAAATAAAAATATTTCGGCTGTTAAATCGTAGATTGTTTGAGCATACTTCAAAAACTTTTTTACATTCGATGAATCTGCTGAAGATATTTTTCTTAATTCACTTTCAAATTTATTCAAATCAGAATAAGCATTAATTGTAACACCATCTCTCCAAAAATATTTACAATAAACATCTAATTTTTTTATTCTTAAATAATCCTCAAAGTTTTCATTTACATTTTTAAATACATCTTCAATTACAAATGGCATTGTTAAAAGAGAAGGACCTTTATCAAATCTAAAACCATTTTCATTTATGAAGTTAGCTTTTCCACCCGCAAAATTATTTTTTTCATATACATGAATTTCTTTAAAATATTTTGACAAGTATAATGCTGAACTTAAGCCGCCAAAACCCGAACCAATAATAGCTATTTTTTTCTTGGACATTTTTCTTTAAATAATTTATAGAAAAATAAGTTAAATGATAAAAGTGAAAATGAATAAAAAAAATCTTCCAATGGAATTGTTATTATTCTGATGTTCCAGATAGCATTTGATGAATAGCTTACAATTGGCAATGAAGTTAAAATATAATTTACTACAAAAAATGGAAGGTAAGTAAACAAAATCCATATCCAATAAATATTTGATGACAACAAATAATTTTTTGTGAAATAGTTTATCAAAAAGAAAATTGAAACAAATATCATAACAGTGAAAGTGTAATACTGTTTATAATAAACTATAGAAATTGTAACTGCAATTAAACTTATTATTATAGAAAGATTACGTGGAAAATTAATTTTACTCTCGGGCAAATAAGATTTTGCAGTTTCATACAAAAAAATTGAAGCAAATGGTACTGTAACAAAAAACAAGATTTCTTCTAATGGCAAATGAAAAAATTTTATACCTAAAATATATTTAGTGTTAAAACTCCAATCATTTCTAATTGTTGCAATAATATCCCAAATAATAAAAACAAAGCCAACTAGTGAAATAGAAAGAAATAAATGTGAATAATTTTTATAAAATTTTATCTTTTTTTCAAAAGACATAATTAAAGGAATAATAATAGTAAGAATATTTATTAGTAGATAAATACTCATCTTAAGAGTGAGAGTTCTTTTTGTAATATTTTAATTGAAGCATTATCAATTCTTTCACTTGAAATCATAAATTCAAAAATTCCTATTTGAATTTCTTTATTCACAAGTGAAAAATCTTTTTTCATTAAAAGTTTAAAGATCTCGTTAGCATCTTCTTCTCTTTCTTTGCCATAACCAAGAAAAGATGGGACGTAATGCAAAATTGAAAATCTTAAAAATCTTATTTCAAGATTATCAGGAGCTAAATCAATTGCCTGTGATAAATATTTCATTGCTTCTTTTAAATGATTTAGTTTTTTCATCGGCCAGAATGCATGTTTTGATTTTACCGCTTCAATTCCACCAAGATATGCAATTTCATACAACTTAAATTTTGGATTATTTGAAATGTACTTATAAATGTATTTTTCTAAATCATTTATATAAAAATCATCTTCAACAGCTTTATAATAAACTGCGCGTAAATCATCAATAATCTTTATTTCAGATTCACTGAATTTATCAGTTGATGATGCATTAATATTAAATTTAAATGTAAAAATTAATATTAGTATTAATTTGTAAAATTTATTCATACACTTTTCAAAATTTTCACTTCGAAAATTGATTTTAATAATAAAACAATTTTATAAATGTTTGAAACACGAACTCTTTTTCTTAATAATTTTTTTACATCTAATTTTTTAATTTTTCTAAATAAAACATAATAGTATAAATATGCTGAATAAACACCTAATTTAACTCCAATAGGTAATTTGTAAATACCTTTCAAAGCTTCACTGAATTCTTTTTCAACTTCATTTTCTAATCGTTTTTTATTTTCATTATCAATATTCATTGTCGAGTGAACATCCGGCAGATAAATTCTTCCTCTTTCATCAATATCACTTTTAATATCTCTTAAAAAATTTACTTTTTGAAATGCAGAACCCAACATTTTAGCTGGATAAAGAAGCTGATTATATTTTTCTTCATCTCCATTTACAAAAACTTTTAAACACATTAATCCTACAACTTCAGCAGAACCATAAATATATTGGTCATAAACATTTCTTTGATAAGAGGACTTATCTAAATCCATTTCCATGCTTCTTAAAAAAGCATCAATCAATGATAAATCAATTTTATATTTATTAACAACAATTTGAAATGAATTTAATATTGGGTTTGTCGAAATTTTTTCTTCAATTGCTTTAAAAGTTTCTTCACGAAATTTTTGCATCAACGATTTTTTATCATATTCCTGAAATGAATCAACTATTTCATCAGCAAGACGAACAAATCCATAAACGGCATAAATTGGTTTCTGAAACTCTTTAGTAAAGGCTTTTATTCCTAAACTAAAGGAAGTGCTATATGCATTTGTTAATTTTTTGCTTATATCAAAAGAAGTTTCATGATATAGTTGAATCATTAAAAATTCTCTCCGTTACTAATTTTGAACTAATTATTACCATTGGCAATCCTGTGCCTGGTGTTGTAGATGCACCTACATAATAAAGATTTTTTAATTGTTCATCTTTATTCTTCGGACGAAAAGCTCCAACCTGATTAATATCATGTGCTAAACCTAATCCAGAACCTTTATACAAGTTTAATGTTTTTGACCAATCTTCTGGCGATAATATTTTTTTAACAACCATATTTTTTTGCAAATCATAATCAATTCTTTCAGATAAATCATTTATAATATTATCAGCAAGTTCATCTTTATCTTTCCAATCCTTTTTATATCTTAAATCTGGTACTGGACAAAGAATAAAAATATTTTCATGATTATCAGGAGCAGTAGTTGGATCAGATTTCGACAATACATTTACATAATAATATGGTTTTTGAGGCGCTATTGAAGAAGTAAAAATAGTATCAGCATAGCCTCTAAAATTGTTTCCAAGAAAGTAGTTGTGATGCTCTAATTTATTTACTTTTCCTTTAACTCCCAAATAAATAGTAAAAGGTGCTAAAGTCCAATGCATTTTATCCAATTTTTCTTCTGAATATTTTTTTCTATTTAAATACTTTCCTCTGAACCAGGCTGCATCAGCATTTGAAACAAAAATATCTCCTTCCCAAATTTTTCCATTCTGATCAACAACATTTTTAACATTATTATTTTCATAATTTACATCAGTAACTTCAGTATTGTAGTAAATTTTTATGTTTCTTTCTTTCATCATTTTCAACAATTCTTCAATCAAACGATACATTCCCCCTTTGACCCGCCAATAACCATTATGCTTCATTTCTGTGTAATTTAACAGAGAATAAATTGCTGGTGTTTGAAATGGAGTAGCACCAAGAAAAAATGCAACTAATGAAAAAACAATTCTTAATTCTTCAGATTCAAATGTTTTTTCAACTTCACTCCACACAGTTTTTTGTAAATATGGAATATGTTTCCAGGGAACTTTTGCAAGTTGTAAAATATAACTCAACTTGTTATCAAAATTTGATTTTACAACTGTTTTTTCTGTATCATGAAAAAATTCTCCGGCTCTTTTTAAATACTTTTCTGCTTTTTCTTTAAGATTTGTTTCAACATCAGAAAATTCTTCTTCTAATTTTTTAAGGTCTTTATAAATTTTTCTTGATTTGCTTTTACCGGCAAAATTAACTGTATAAAGTGGTTCTAATTCTTCGAACACAACTGGATTTTCGACACCAATGAAATTGAAAAACTCATCGAATTCATATGTCATACTCATAAAAGATGGACCCATATCAAATCGAAAACCATCCATTTCAATTATATTCATTCTTCCACCAGCAGTTGAATGCTTTTCGAGAATTGTAACATCATAACCAATTTTGTTTAATCTTAATGCTGTAGCAATACCACCAAGACCAGCACCAATTATTATAGCTTTTTTCATATTATTAATTATTATTTATTAACTAAACTTTAATTTTTTTCGATTAGTTCCTAATTAAAATTTTTTCTAATATTAATTAGATTTATTTTTCACCTGCATAAATTGGAGTAATAATGAGATTTCTAACTCTATTGAAAAAATCTGTCTTAGTAATTTCAGTAATCACAATATCATCAATTTTTTTAGGAATGATTTCTTCATCGCCAGATGAAGGAATGTATCCTTTAAGCGAAATTCAAAAAGTTGATTTAGTAAAAGCTGGTTTAAAGATTAATCCAAATGAAGTATATAATCCAAACGGAATAAGTTTAGTAGATGCACTTGTTAATCTAAGTGGATGTACTGGTTCATTTATTTCGGAAAACGGATTAATAATCACTAATCATCATTGTGCTTATGGTTCAATTGCAAGAGCAAGCACTGTTGAAAACAATTATCTTGAAAATGGATTTCATGCCAAAACTTTGGAAGAAGAAATTCCTGCAATAGGCTCGACTGTTAAAATCATAGATTCCTATCAAGATGTTTCTGATGAAGTTTTGAATTCAGTAAAAAATATTAATGATCCATCTGAAAGAGCAAAAATTTTAGCAATAAAGATTAAAGAAATTTCTGATAAAGCTACAAATGAAAAAGAATCTATTGTTGCAGAAGTTGCTGAAATGTTCGCTGGAAAATCTTATGTGTTATTCAAATACAAAATTCTCCGTGATGTAAGATTAGTTTATGCCCCACCTCAATCAATTGGAAACTTTGGCGGCGAAACTGATAATTGGGTTTGGCCTCGTCATACCGGAGATTTTTCTCTACTTCGTGCTTATGTTTCAAAAGATGGAAGTTCTTCATCATTTTCTAAAGAAAATGTACCATATAAACCAAAAAAATATTTAAAGATAAATTCAAATGGCGTTGAGGAAGGAGACTTTACTTTTATTTTAGGTTATCCGGGAAGAACATTTCGCCATCGTCCTGCTGCGTATTTAAAGTATCAGCAAGATTATTTACTTCCATATATTTCAAATCTTTATGACTATGCTATTAAATCAATGCAAGAAATTAGTAAAGATGATAAAGCCCTTAAATTAAAATTTGCAAGTAGAATTAAAGGTCTTGCAAATACAATGAAAAATTATCAGGGAAAGTTGAAAGGATTAAGAAAAATAAATTTAGTTGATAAAAAATTTGAAGAAGAAAAAGAATTACAAAAATTTATTAATTCTAATTCTGAACTAAAATCAAAGTATGGAAATCTGTTAAATGAAATAAATTATGTTTATAGTAAAATCGATGAAACGGCTCAGGCAGATTTATGGTTAAGACAAATACAAAATTTTTCAACAACATTATCACTTGCAAATTTCATTCTTAATTATGTAGAAGAAATTCAGAAACCCGATTCAGAAAGAAGAATTCAATTTCAGGATAAAAATATAAAACAAACTTTAGCTTCATTAGAAAATTTAAAATCAAATTACAATTCTGATTTTGAAGAACAGATACTTATGAAAATGTTTGCAGATGCTTCAAAATTTAAATCAACATCCAGAATCAATGCTGTAGATTATCTACTTGAAGGAAATGGTTCAAACCCGGATGAAATTTTTTCAAACTTCATTGAAAATAATCTGGTCAATTCAAAAATCAGAGAAAAAGAATATTTCGAATCGTTAATGAAAAAAACACCGGAAGAACTCTCAAAATCTCAAGATGAATTGTTCATATTCACATCAAAACTTCGCAAACAAATTTTACAAAATGATAAAGAGAACCAAAAGAATGAAGGTAAATTAAATAAACTTTATGGTGATTTAGTTGATGTAAAAATGGAATGGAAAAAAACTAATTTTATACCTGATGCAAATAGTACTTTACGTTTGACATATGGTTATATAAAAGGATATAATCCAGCCGATGCAGTTTATATGGAACCATTTACAAGTATAGATGGAGTTATCGAAAAAAGTTTAACAGGTGATGAAGATTTTGCAATTCCGGATAAATTAAAAACCCTTTATGATAAAAAAGATTTTGGAAATTATTTAAACAAGAAAACAAATAAACTTCCCGTTGCTATGCTTTACAATATGGATACTACAGGAGGAAATTCCGGAAGTCCAATATTTGATGCGTACGGAAATCTTATTGGTGTAAATTTCGATAGAGCTTATGAAGCAACAATAAATGATTTTGCCTGGAATGAATCATACAGTCGTTCAATTGGTGTGGATATAAGATATGTACTTTGGGTTTTAGATAAGTTTTCGAATGCAAAAAATATTTTAAGTGAATTAAATATCAACTGATTTTTAATGTGGCTAAAGCCGAATAAAATTTTAGTTTTTTATTTCACTTGACTAAAGTTAAGTGCTATTGATTTTTAATAAATTTTGCTCTTGGATTTAGTGCTCGTGTGAAAACTAATGGATTAGTGGATTTTGTCATACTGAGCTTGTCAAAGAATGGCAAAATCAAAAAAAATTAAAACATTGTCATCCTTTGACGAGCTTAATGACATGAAAAGAATTTTCACACAGGCTCTTTAGCTGGGTGACAAAAAACAAAGTAAAGATAAAATGGCTTTAGCCACATTATTTCTTAATAAAAGTTTAAGAAAGATTCAATGTAACTTTTCTAATACTCAATAAAAAAAGCAAGTAACCCAACAATAAGAAGTATAATACCACTAATTAATTTTTCTCTGTGTTCGAAAAAATTAATTTTAAATTTTTCAATTCCTTTTGAAGCAAAATAAACCAATAACATCATTCCCGAAATTGTAACAATAAAATAAGTCAAAGAAACAATTGCAATTCCAAGCCAGCCAATCCTTGCTGCAGTGAAATAATATATTTCAACTTCAATGCAGGGAGAAAAAAACATAGCTAAACTTAATGAAGTAACAATAGCCCTTTTTGTTTTTTTCTTTTGTATTAAATTATTAACATCAATATGACTATGTTCATGTGGAATATCTATTTTACTATGCCTATAATCCTGATAAAAATATATTAACCCAAGAACAATTAAAACTAATGGAGCAACTATGTGAGTTACAAAATGATAAGTTTCTGTAAGCTGATAACCAATCAACCCAACTATAATTCCAATTACAATTGTACTAATTGTATGAGATACACCCGTTATAAAAGTTACAAATAAGGTTTCCTTTAAATTCCATTTTTCTACTTTGCCAATTGCAACCAATGGAAGCCAATGATTAGGAATTGAAGCGTGAACAATACTTAACAAAACGCTTCCAATAAATATTTGAATTATAGCATTCATAACTTTCCTAAAAAAATTTAATTGCTCTTTTATAAAAAATAGCAGAATTTGATATTGAAAATTTGGAGTAGTTATGAGAAAAATGAATTGGTCACCCGAATGCAAAACAGGATTTGATGAAATTGACTCTCAACATAGACTTTTATTTGCAATATCAAATGAATTACTTGATATTGAAAATCCTGTTAGACAACAAGATGAAATAAAATATCTTCTTCATCATTTATTGGATTACACTACTATTCATTTTAAAACCGAAGAAGAATATTTTCAAAAACATAACTACCCTTCATACAAAGAACACAAACAACGTCATGAAGAAATTTTATTAGAAATAAAAAACACAATTAAAAATTCAAAATCCATGACAGAATTAAAAAACAACTTAGATACGATGCTCGATAAATGGATTAAGATTCATGTGTTAATCGAAGACAAAAAATTTTCAACCTGGGCTGAATCTAAAAACATTATTCAAAAACAATCTTAACTTATACTTTTGGACCGATCATATTTTCCGGTGCTAAAAGTTTATCTAATTCATCCTTTGATAATAAATTTTTTTCTAAAACTAATTCATAAACTCCCCGATTAGTTTCCAAAGCTTCTTTTGCTAAACTTGTTGATACTTCGTAACCTAAAACCGGATTTAATGCTGTAATAATTCCAATACTATTTTTAACTAGATTTAAACAATGTTCTACATTTGCAGTTATTCCATCAATACATTTATACTTTAATGTTGTCATTCCATTTTTCAACATTTCAATTGATTCAAAAATACTTTGAACAATTACTGGTTCCATTACATTTAATTCCAACTGTCCAGCTTCTGCTGCAAGAGTAACGGTTAAATCATTTCCAATCACTTTAAAAGCAATTTGATTTACTACTTCTGGAATAACCGGATTAACTTTTCCCGGCATTATTGATGAACCCGGTTGCATTGGTGGTAAATTTATTTCATGAATTCCTGTTCTGGGACCAGAAGAGAGTAATCTTAAGTCATTACTAATTTTTGAAAGTTTTACGGCTAATCTTTTTACGGCTGATGAATAAATTACAAAAGCACCAGTATCTTGTGTAGCTTCAACTAAATTCTTTGCAAGCTTAATATCTAAACCGGTAATTTCTCTTAAATGTTGAATACATTTTTCACTATAGCCGGGTTCGGCATTTATTCCAGTACCAATAGCTGTTGCACCCATATTTACTTCTAAAAATAGATTTGCATTTTCTTCAAGCCGTTGTATTTCTTCTTCAAGAGTAACAGCATATGCTTCAAACTCTTGACCTAAAGTCATAGGTACTGCATCTTGAAGTTGCGTTCTTCCCATTTTTATAACATTTGAAAATTCTTTTGCTTTATTATGAAATGATTCAATTAATGATTTTAATACTTCTATTAAATTTTTATTACTCTTTATCAAAGCAATTTTTATTGAAGTCGGATAAGCATCATTTGTTGATTGAGATAAATTAACATGATTATTAGGATGACAGTATTTATAATTTCCTTTTTCGTAACCAAGAATTTCCAATGCACGATTAGCAATTACTTCATTTGCGTTCATGTTTGTTGAAGTTCCTGCTCCACCTTGAATCATATCAATCACAAAATGACCATGAAATTTTCCACTTATAATTTCCTGACACGCCTGAACTATTGCATCATGAATTGGTTTTGAAAGTAAACCTAATTCAAAATTTGCTTTTGCTGCTGCCATTTTTACTATTGCTAAAGCTTCAATTAAGTTTGGATAAAAAGAAAGTGTAACTCCACTTATATTAAAATTTTCCAATCCTCTTAATGTTTGAATTCCATAGTAAACTTCGCTTGGTACTTCTCTATCTCCCAATAAATCATGTTCTGTTCTTGTTCTTCCACTTTGATATTGTGCCCCTAAGTTTATTACCCGCGTATTTGAAAATTGCATTCTTCGAAAAATTACTTTTGCCATTCTACTTAAAATTTTAACAGGTAGATTTGGATATTCTTTAGATATTTCAAAGAATTTTTCTTTGGATAAAACTAATGCTGTTGTATTTAAAGTTGCTCTGGCATTTGTTGAGTGTGGAGTATCATCAATCAAAACACCTTCACCAAGAAAATCATATTTAGTAAAAATTGTTAATCTTTTTTCTTCTCCAAATGGAGTCTTTTTAAATAGCTCTATTTCACCATCAACAATTATGTATAAGTTTTTTCTTGGGGTGTTTTCTACAAACAGAAGAGAATTTTGCTCATAATTATTTATTTCAAAATTTTTTGACAGAACATTACATTCAGCGTCATTTATATCTTGAAATAATTCAATTCGTTTGATAAAACTTTTTATTTGTTCTTCATTCATATAAAACTCATATTAATTGCTGTGTAAAAATAAGTAAATGTTTGATAGGAAATTAAGTTGATATTTGTGGTTAAGAAAAAAAGTCACCCTTAAATTTGTAAAGGGTGACTTCATATAATTCTAAAATGCGGATACAAATCCTAAAGTAAACTGACTGAATTTATTTTTGAAGTCGTAAGATAGTTCAGATATTAATCTTAAATTTCTTCTTAACAAATATCCCAGATGTAATGAACCAGTTTGATAATCATATCCATCAAAATCTGAATCAATCCAATTGTAAAGTGCAACTGCATACCATTTACTTTCATCCCCCTTTGGAGTATAAATTAATTCACCAAAACCACCTTTTGTATTTATTTCTTTTTTGTTACCAAAAGCATTATCATCAATTCTATTTCCATATTGAAAATTAAATTCCAACTGGTCTTTAAATTTAAAAGTTAAATCTGGACCAAACATTGTAAAACTATTAATGAAAGTAGTATTTGTTTCTAATTTTTCTTTTCCGAAATAACCAAAAGCACCTATTCTAAAATCATCAGAAATATCCTGAGAAATTCTTCCGAAAAAGTTTTTGTACTTATCATCATCAAAATTTCTAAAATTATCTGGTGCTCCTATTCCGGTTCCATTCAGTATTTCTATAACAATATCAGTTTTTGAAGGTAACCCATATGTCAACATTATTCCTCTGTCATAAGTAAGATTTGCTTTTGAAAATCCGGGTTGAATATTATAAAGTTGATAATCATCAAAGGTTAATCTTAATTCTCTTTTAAATAAAGGATCAGAAACCTGAAACTGACCAATATATAAATCCAAATCTTGTTCGAATAAATCATTAAACATTATGAAAGCATCTTCAATACCTGCAACTTCGCCACGTTCACTAAAAAAGAAATAAAAGTAATAAGAAATATTTTTTGCTAATGCACCACCTGAAAGAAATTTCAAAAGATATGGTGAAGTGAAATCAAGTTTTTCAGAATTTTTATTATTATAAGTAACAAAGCCTTCTAATCTTAATGCTATTGGTAAATCACGAATCAGAGATAATTGATCATCACCTGTATCAACAAAATATCGGGGTGCATCTTTATCAGCCAGAACAAATCCATTTCCAGCAAATTCATCACCATAAGGTTTTAATTTTGGAAAAGGGGAATGACAAGTTTGACAACTCATATTATACTTTCTTGCAAAAGCAGGAATAGCAAATACATTTTCTGTTAAAAGAATAAATGTAATTACAAATAAAAGTGTAACAGATAAATATTTTTTCATAATAAACCTCATTGTAAAATTGTAACTTCTGTTGAATGTTTATTTACTTCTACAATTTTTGATTCGCTTGACGGTACTCCAAGAAAATCTGCAACTGGTTTAACTAATAATTGATAATTTAATGTTGCTGTTACTTTTAATTTGCCTGGAGAAATTTTTTCGGGAACTTTAAAAGTAAATGTTTCAATTTTTGTTTCTCTTGGGCCGATTCTGTAATCAACACCAAATGATGCTGTATTCCATTGTTGAATTGTCATTCTTCCTTTAGGATCAAAATAAGGTTTTCTGAAAATTCTATCCCCAATCGGAATTCCATCTCTTTGAACACCTTTAAAATTCGGATCATTTAAAGCAATACCCATATCCTGATATGCAAGAACATCTTCACCAATTAAATATTCTTCCCCCTGAAAACCTTTTTTATCAACAGGTAAATGATATACATTTCCCTTTTCATCTATGGCTTCCACATGTAGCCATACAATTCTATCTTCAACTGAGCCAGTTGGAAATTTGTGTCCTGTTTTTTGATTAAACAATGCAACAGTAAATTTAACAACTTCACCGGGTTCAACTTCTTTAATGTCAGGATTAATTCTTATTTCAATTACACCTTTAACTTTTCCCTCATCATGAGCCCCATGAAATAAATGTAATCTTGCATCGTTGTAAGTGTTTCCCATTGAAGCTGTTTTAAATTCTGCTTTTGGCATATGACAATCTTGACATTGAACACCTTCTTTATAGTAAGGACCATCTTTCCATTCAAGATGTGTTGATTTTACCCAAGTATCAAATGGTGATTTTTCATTATGACATATTCCACAAAAATCACCGGTTTTCATAATTGGATTAACTTCAATTTCATGTGCCGGAGATTGCACTCCTGATTTTCTTGATGAATATTTTGTTTTACCCGGTTTCATTATGTAATTGAAATTATATGGAGTATCACCCGAAAAACCTGCTATACTATGACAAACATCGCATGAAACAGATTCATTAGCTCTCGAGTTTTTACTTGGGAGTGGTGGAGGAACATCTCCAACTACATATGCAATTGGTGAATGACAACCATTACAACCAGCTTTAACTTCAGCAACTTTCTCATCTTTTTCTGCATGTGGAACAGCTAATTTGAAATATTCTATTTCATCCCATTCATGTGTATATGCCTGAGACATCATTGCTTGTTTCCATTGTTGATGAAACTCTGTATGACATGATGTGCCACAAAATTCCGGCGTTTTAAAATCGTCATATTTCAAAACACCTAATTTTGTTTGTGCATTTATCAAAGAAAATTGAATTACAATTAAAAATAAAATTTTGCCCTTCATAGAACCTCCTTATAAAGTTCATTTTTAACGTAATCATAAAGTTATAATTAATCAAGACAAATTTATCTTATGATAAAAGTGATTAATTGTTACAGCTAATCATTCTTTATTATCTTTGCACACTAAAATTTTATTGAATATGCGATTTGACCCTAAAAATATTTTTGAATATGAAAGAAAAAAAAGAAGACTTATTTCAATTGTCTTCTACATTTTAATTTTAATATTAATTAATGTTATCATTTATTTTTTAACGAAAGTATAAAATGAAAAATAATGTATATATAGAAACATACGGTTGCCAAATGAATTTTGCTGATTCAGAATTAGTAATGGGAATTTTGAAGAATAAAGGTTTTGAATTAGCAAAAAATATAGATGATGCAAATATTATTTTACTCAATACATGTAGCATACGAGATAATGCCGAACAAAAAATTTATTCCAGATTAGATCATTTGAAAGGAGTTAAAAGAAATAATCCTTCTACTGTAATTGGTATTTTGGGTTGTATGGCGGAACGATTACGCAAAAATTTAATTGAAGAAAAAAAAATTGTTGATCTTGTTGTTGGTCCGGATGAATACAGGCGATTACCTGAATTTATAGATTTGGCTTATGGAGGAGAAAAAGGAATTGGTGTAAAACTTTCCAGAACTGAAACTTATGATGATATTATTCCTTATAGAGAAGATGGATTAAGTGCTTGGATTTCTGTAATGCGTGGCTGCGATAAATTTTGCACTTATTGCGTTGTTCCTTTTACAAGAGGAAGAGAAAGAAGCAGAGATTTAAATTCAATTGTTGATGAAGTAAAAAATTTAGAACAGCGTGGCTTTAAAGAAGTTACTTTGCTCGGTCAAAATGTTAACTCTTATTCTTTTGAAGATAAAGATTTTGCAGATTTGCTTGCTGCATCAGCAAAAGCAGCGCCTTCAATGAGAATAAGGTTTACTACTTCTCATCCTCAGGATTTATCCGACAAACTTCTTTATACAATTGCAGAGCATGAAAACATTTGCAACTATATTCATTTACCTGTTCAATCAGGTTCTAACAGAATACTTGAATTAATGAACAGAACTTATACTATAGAACATTATCTTAATCTGATTGATAAAGCAAGAAAAATAATTTCTAATGTTAGTTTTTCAACTGATATTATCGCAGTTTTTCCAACCGAAACAGAAGAAGATCATCAGGCAACTTTGAATGTTATGAAACAAGTGCGTTATGATGGTGCATATATGTTTAAATATTCTGCAAGAGAAGGTACAAAAGCATATCAAATGAATGATGATGTTTCTGATGAAATAAAAACAAGAAGATTAAATGAAATTATTGATTTGCAACAAAAAATTTCTTGGGAGATAAATCAAAATTTAATTGGCAGTGAAGAATTAATCTTGATTGAAAGCTTAAGTAAAAAGTCAGATGATTTTTATTCCGGCAGAACTGATTCTAACAAAATATGTATCGTTCCTAAAAATGATAATTATAAAATTGGTGATTATGTAAAAGTAAAAATTAACAGAGCAACTTCCGCAACTTTATTTGGTGATCCAATTTAATTTATATGAAAAAGATTTTTTTTCTTTTGATAATATTTTCTGTTTACTCATTAGGTCAAGAAGTTGAAATAAAAGATGCTTTGATATTAATTGAAAAAGGAAATATTAAAGAAGCAGAAAAAAAACTAAAAGAGTTTCAGAGCAATAATTCAAATAATCCTTCGGTTAAATTTTTAGATGCTGTTTTAACATCTGATGCACAATTGGCAATTAAGAAATTTGAAGCTATTTATAAAGCGTTTCCAAATTCTAAATATGCAGATGCATCTTTATTTAGAATCTTTTCTTATTACTATGCTCTTGGTTTTTATAAAAAAGCAGATACTCTTTTAACTGTATTAAAAGCTAAATTTCCTAATTCCAATTACTTGAAAACTGCTGACAAAACAATACCTGATTTTGATGATGTTGAATTGACAAACAGAGAACAAAAAAAAGTTGAACCAAATAAAATAGATGAATCTGTTTCAAATAATCTTACAAATTTCACAATACAAGTTGGGGCTTTTTTAAATCTTGAAAATGCAAATAAATTAGCTGACCAGATTAAAAAAGAAGGATATACAACAGAGATTACACAAAAAGAAATTGGTGGATCGGTTTTAAATGTTGTTTATGTTGGAAATTTTCTCAAAGAAGATGAAGCAAAAAAAATTTTAGAAATAATAAATAAGAAGTTTAGCGTATCTGGAAGAATAGTTTCGAAATCAAAATGATAAAATTATTTTTTTTAGGAACAAGTTCGGGTAAAACAAGCATAAAAAGAAATCATACATCAATCTATTTTCAGTTTGATAACACAAATTTACTGGTTGATTGCGGAGACGGAATTTCAAAGTCCATTTTACAAAACAATATTCCCTTTAATTCAATCAAAAATATTTTTATTTCTCATTTACATGCTGATCACTTTACTGGTATTGCTTCATTAATCACTCAAATGAAACTTGAAAATCGTTCTGATGAATTAAATATTTATGTTTACAAAAGCTTTGTTGATAATATCAAATTTCTTCTCGGTTCAACATATATGTTTGAAGAAATTATTGGATTTAAAATAAACTATTTCCCTTTAGAATTTGAAAATGAAGTTTTTGTTGGCAAAGATTTTAGTTTTATTACAAAAAAAAATTCTCACATTAAAAAGAAGAATGAATTAATCAATTATTCAAATAGTTTTTTTAATTCATCCAGTATATTATTAAAAACAAATTCGAAAAATATTTTTTATACATCTGATATTGCATCAACAGAAGATTTATTTCTCTTTAAAGAAGATAAAATTGATATTATAATTTCCGAAATAACCCATATTACAATTGATGATATTTATGAAGCATTGAAATTATATGTTCCGGAAAAAATATACCTTGTTCATTATGATGATAATATTGAAAACAATATTACAAATTGGATTTCATCACAAAGATTAAATGACAAAATAGTTTTAGCAAAAGATGGAATGCTTATTTATTATTAAATATTAAGATTAAATTAAAAACATTATCTTTATGTAGTTGAAAAATTGAGAATATGACAATAGAAGAATTTCAAAATAAGTTTGGTATTATTGGCCGATCAAAAGAAATAAAAGATTTGATAAGCATAATTATGCAAGTTGCTCAAAGCGATATTTCTGTTTTAATCACTGGTGAAAGTGGAGTTGGAAAAGAAGTATTTGCAAGAGCAATTCATGGTTCAAGCAAAAGAGCAAATAAAGAATTGGTTAGTGTTAATTGTGGCGCAATTCCAGAATCACTTTTAGAGAGCGAATTATTTGGACATAAAAAAGGATCGTTTACCGGCGCAATTGATGATAGAAAAGGTTATTTCGAAATTGCAAATAATGGGACATTATTCCTTGATGAAATTGCAGAGATGGCTTTAACAACTCAGGTAAAGTTGTTGAGAGTTTTAGAAACACAAGAGTTTATGAAAATTGGAAGTGAAACCGTTACAAAAGTTGATGTTAGAATTATTGCGGCTACAAATAAAGATTTACAAAAGGAAGTTGATGCAAAACGCTTTAGACATGATTTATATTTTAGACTAAAAGCTGTAACAATTACAATTCCACCTCTAAGAAATAGGAAAAGTGATATTATAGAATTAGCAAATCATTTTTTAAATCAGTTTTCAATTAACAACAAAACCAAATCTTTTGTTTTAACTAAAGATGCGGAAGAAATTTTAGTAAATTACTATTGGCCCGGAAATATACGTGAACTTAAAAATGTTATTGAAACAGCTGCAGCTTTATCTAGAAATGAAATATTAGATGCAAATTCATTTTTGCCATTGCTTTCAATAATAGATTCACACGATGAAAACAGAAATTTACCTGTATTTGTAAATAAACCCGCAGATCAGGTTGATCGTGAAATGATTTATCGTGCATTAATTGAAATAAAAAAAGATTTAATGGATTTAAAAGCTATTGCATTGCAAAATCAAAATGACTTTTCAAAAAATTTTAACAATAATAATGTTTCAGAAATTATTCCTATTAACAATTTAGAAAAAGATGCAATAGTCAATGCACTTAATTTTACAAAAAATAATAAACGAAAAGCTGCGGCACTATTAGGAATTAGTGAAAGAACTTTATATAGAAAAATTAATGAATATGGCATCAAATAATTTTATAAAAAAATTTTTAATTGCAGTTTCTTTTGCATTTTTATTCTCATGCAGTTATTCGTTTACTGGCTCATCAGTTCCACCTCATATAAAAACAGTTTACATTTCTGTTTTTCAAGATAGAACAAACTCGGGTGAATTTAATTTAGGTGATCGAGTAACAAAACAATTGATACAAAAATTTTTAGATGATAATACTTTAATGGTTAGTAGTTTAACCAATGCAAATGCTACAATTAATGGAACAATTATTTCACTAAACGATGCACCTTCAGCAATATCAGGAAAAGAGCAAGTGGCTTCAAGAAGAATTACATTAACAATACAAGTTGTTTATAAAGATGTTGTTAAAAAACAAACGATATTCGATAAATCTTTTTCTGATTTTACCGATTATATTGCAACCGGCGATATTTCAAACACAAGAAAAAAAGCTATTGAAGACACAATAAATAAAATAACTGAAAATATTTTACTTGGCGTAGTTTCAAACTGGTAATTTAAAAGGAAATTTTTATGGAAGTTTTAGACGAAATAGTATTATTCACTTACATTTTTTCTTTAATGATAATTTTAATTTATGGTAGTCACGGTTTTGTAATGATGTACTACCATCGTAAGTATAAAAAAAATGTTCCCAAGCCAAAAGAAATTCAAGATGAACCAATGGTAACTATTCAGCTGCCAATGTATAATGAGCTTTATGTAGTTGAACGATTGATAAATTCTGTTTGCGATTTAGATTATCCAAAAGAAAAATTAGAAATTCAGGTGCTTGATGATTCAACAGATGAAACTGTTGACTTGGTTGCAAAAATTGTAAAAGAAAAACAAGCTTTAGGTTTTGATATTCAACACATTAGAAGAGAAAACAGATCTGGTTTTAAAGCTGGTGCATTAAAAGAAGGTTTGAAATCTGCAAAAGGAAAATATGTTGCAATATTCGATGCTGATTTTATTCCTAAAAAAAATTTTTTAAGATACACTCTTCCCTATTTTACAGATGACAAAATTGGATTAGTTCAAACACGATGGGAACATTTAAACGAAGATTATTCTATTCTTACTAAAATACAAGCATTAGCACTTAACGGACATTTTGTAATTGAACAAACAGTAAGAAATAAAGCCGGTTTTTTTATTCAGTTTAATGGAACAGGTGGTGTTTGGCTAAAAGAATGTATTGAAGATGCTGGAAACTGGCATGCAGATACTTTAACAGAAGATCTCGATTTAAGTTATCGTGCTCAATTAAAAGGTTGGAAATTTATTTACTTACGCGATTTTACTACTCCAGCTGAATTACCAGTTGAAATGAATGCTCTTAAAGCTCAACAATTCAGATGGACTAAAGGAGCAATTGAAACAAGCAAAAAACTTTTACCATTAGTTTGGAAAAGTAAAATTCCACTACGTGTAAAATTACAAGCTACTTTTAATCTTACTAATAATTTTGTTTTCCCTTTTACACTTCTTGCTGCAATTTTAAATGTTCCATTAATTTTTATAAAAAATGCTGGTCCATATTGGAATTTCTTTAACTTCATGGCAATTTTTGTTGTTGCTTTTATATCAACATTTTTGTTTTATCTTTTTGCTCAGAAAGATGTTCATCATGATTGGAGAAAACGTATTGCACTCTTTCCTCTTTTTATGGCTGGAAGTATGGGTTTTACATTAAACAATACACGTGCTGTAATTGAAGGATTAATGAGTAGAAAAAGTGAATTTGTTCGTACACCCAAATATAAAGTCGAAAAAAAATCTGACACAGTTGAAAAAAATAAATACCTGGCAAAAACAAAAGTTCAACCGTCAACTTATATTGAGTTATTATTGGCAGGTTATTGTTTAATTGGAGTTTCTGCAGCAATTTATTTTATGGAAATTGCAGCTATTCCTTTTCAGTTCATGTTCTTTTTTGGTTTTGCTACTGTTTCATTTATGTCTTTAAGACAAACCTATTTAAAACGACAACAAACAACTTAACAAAGTGGATAATTTAACTACTGAAAGAATAAAATTAATTTACGAATTCAATAAAAATTCACCTTTATTTACAAGAGTTGCAGCACTTGAAATAAATAAAGGAAATTTTGTTGAAGCCAATAAAATTTTAGAAGATGGAATTAACACACATTCATTTTATCCTACTGCTTTTTTATTGTTGTCTTTATGTAAAGCTTATGAAGGCAAAGAAACTGAAGCAAAAATTGTTGCAAAGATTGGAGCTGATTTAATTAATTCCAAAGAGACATTTGAATATTATTCTAATGAAATTGAAAAAATTATAAATGAAAGAAAATCGCTTTCAGAATCTTTAAGACCAAATTTTATTGATGAAAATATTATTGAAAACGAAGTTATTGAAAACAAGCTAGATCAACTTGCAGAACAGTTATCTAAAGCTAAAATTATTCCAAAACCAGTTGATGAAAATAATGAGTTAGAAATTCCGGAATACAAAGGGAAAAAAATTGTTTCTGAAACTTTAGCTGAAATTTATTATACACAAAAAAATTACAACGAAGCTATTTCTGCTTTTGAAGAATTGATAAATCAAAAACCTGAAAAAGCTGAATATTATCTTAATCCTATTGAAGAAATAAAATTAAAATTGATTTCATAATACCAATCATGCAAAAACTTTCCTTAGATTTTTATAAAAGAGATGTACATTTAGTTGCAAAAGATTTATTAGGAAAAATTTTTGTAAGAAAATTATCAGATAAGATTATTTCAGGTAAAATTGTTGAGGTTGAAGCATACGATGGCTCTGTTGATGAATCAGCTCATTCTTTTAATGGAATTACAAAAAGAAATCAGGTTATGTTTAAAGGTGGTGGATTTCTTTATGTTTATTTTACTTATGGAATGCACTATTGTGCAAATGTTGTTACTGGAAATGTAAAAGATGGTTGTGCTGTTTTAATTCGTGCAATTGAACCTATTGATGGAATTGATATTATGGCAAAAAATAGATTTAATAAAAAAATTCTTTCTGAAAAAGAAAAAATTAATTTAACTAATGGACCAGCAAAAATTTGTCAGGCATTTAATATTACAATTAAAGAAAATGGAATTTCATTAACTGATAATGAAATTTTTATAGCTGATAATAAATCAATCCATATTGATAGAATAGGAATATCAAAAAGAATTGGTATTAAAAAAAGTGTAGATTTGCCATGGAGATATTTTATTAAGGATAATCCTTTCGTTTCGAAAAAATGAACTTAAAAAAAAGAATTTTAATAGTAAGGACTGATAGAATTGGAGATGTTGTTTTAACACTTCCTCTTGCTTCTATTATTAAAAAATATTTTCCTGATTCAGAAGTAACTTTTCTTGTAAGAAATTATACTCAAGATTTAACCAAAAACAATATTCACATTGATAATACTATTGTATTAATTGAAAAAAATGGTAAACCAAGTATTTTAAAAAATATTTTAATGCTTAGAAATAAATTTGATATATGTATAGTTGCCTTCCCAAAATTTTGGATTTCATTTATTCTTTTTTTTTCATCAATTAAACTTAGAATCGGTACTGGTTATAGGTGGTATTCTTTTTTATTCACTCATAAAATTTATGAGCATCGTAAATTTGGCGAACGACACGAACTTGAATACAATGTAAATTTATTAAAACCATTAGGAATAAATGAATCACCGCAAAAAGATGAAGTTGATTTCGGAATTAAATTAAATGAAAATTCCATTTTAACGATTAATAATTTTTTATTACAAACCGGTATTAATAGTGAGTCAAAGCTAATTTTAATTCATCCTGGTAGTGGAGGAAGTGCAATTGATTTACCTTTTAAAAAATTAAAATTATTAGTTGAAAAATTATCAACAAGAAATGATGTTATGTTAATTATCACAGGAACAGAAGATGAAAGGGAACTTTGTAATTCGCTTATTGTAAACAAAAATGTGATTAACACAGCCGGAAAATTTAATTTGGAAGAATTAATAACATTAATTTCAAAAGTTGATTTAGTTGTTGCAAATTCAACCGGACCTATTCATATTGCAGCAGCATTGCAAAAACAAATAATTGGTTTTTATCCAAAGTTTGCAGCTGTTTCCCCTAAAAGATGGGGACCTTATACTTCGAAATCTATTATTTTTCAACCAACTATTTGTGATGGTAATTGCAACAGAAAAAAATGTGAAAACCTTGATTGTATGAATAGTATTGAAGTTGATGAAATATTAAACTCAATAAACAATTTTATAACGGTGAAAAATTGAAAATTATTTTCATTAAATATTTTTTGATACTTTTAGTTGCAAACTTATTTTTTAGTTTAGATTTATTATCTCAAACATTATCTAAAAAAAACGAATTCAGAAAAATTGAGAACAAAGCATTTAAAGAAGGTGAAAAATTAACTTTTGATGTAAACTATGGATTTATAACTGCAGGAATTGCAGAATACAATATTCCAAAAATCATAAATTTAAATGGCCGGGAAGTTTACAAAATAACATTTGGTGTTAATACAGTTGCAGCATTTGATGTTTTATATAAAGTGCGTGATAGATATGAAACCTATTTAGATAAAGAAGGATTATTCCCCTGGAGATTTGAACAACATATTCGTGAAGGAAATTATTCAAGAGATTTTTCTGCTTTCTTCGATCAAAAAAATAAAAAAGCAAAAACATCTGGAGGAACTTATGATATTCCTCTTTATGTAAATGATATTGTTTCTGCTTTTTATTTAGTACGCACTTTCGACTTCTCAAATTTTAAAATTGGTGATAAAATTCATCTTGAAAATTTTTATAAAGATAAAACTTATCCATTAGATGTTGTTTATAAAGGAAGAGAAACTGTTTCAGTAAAAGCTGGTACTTTTGATTGCATTATTCTTGAACCAGAAATTAAAGAAGGTGGTTTATTTAAAAGTGAAGGAAATGTAGTAATCTGGTTAACTAATGATGAACTTAAAATTCCTGTAAAAGTAAAAACAAAAATTATAATTGGCTCAATTGATGCCGAATTAACTGGTTACTCAGGTTTAGCTGGCGAATTAAAATCAAAAAAGAAATAATTATGGAAAATGAAAACAATAATAATTACTTGAACAAGTTTGATAAAAACTACCACATATATTTTACTATGAATCCTGTAACTGCTGCTTTTATCGCTTTGATTGGTATTTTTATTCTTTATCAGGTTGGTGGCGCTATTTTAACAGTTCTAATTTTTGGCTTCAACATTGATAATGCAGATATAAATGCAATGCGTTTATTAACAATGGGCGGTCAAATTCTTCTTTTGCTTTTACCAACGTTAATATTTGCAAGAGCTGTTTATCCGAATGACGTTACTCCTGTTTTAAGAGCTAAACTTCCAACTTTTAAAGAAATTGTTTTTTTTATAATTGGTTTAATTATTCTTTTACCTCTTCTTCAATCCTACTTATTAATTCAAAATTATTTATTGGATCAATTAGCAAATGTATTTCCGTTATTAAAAAAATTAATGGAACTACTAGATCAAATGGATAAATTAGTTGAAAGCACTTATACTAAACTTTTAAAAGCAAATTCATTTTTTGAAAGCTCCTTTGTTGTTTTTTTAGTTGCAGTTGTTCCCGCCATTTGTGAAGAAATTTTATTCCGTGGTTTTGTTCAAAAAAGTTTCGAACTAAAATTCAAACCTTATTCAAGTATTTTTATTACTTCATTGTTTTTTGGTTTATACCATTTTAATCCCTATGGATTAGTGGCTTTAATTTCTCTTGGTTTTTATTTTGGTTACGCTGTTTATAAAAGTAATTCAATTATCGTTTCAATGATTTTACACTTCTTAAATAATTTTTTAACAGTAATTGCTTTTTTTATTTTTGGCTCAGAAGAAATAATGTCCTCAAGCGTTAAAAATCAAGGACCCGTTTTACCCAGCTTTTTACTTTTTATTTTTCTTTTAATTGCATTTTTATCATTTATATACTATCTAAATAAAAATTATGATATTTTGTTTCATAAAAAAGAAAGTGAAATATGATTTGTCCAAATTGTAAAGCAGAATATATTGATGGAATAACATTTTGTAATGATTGTAATACTGAACTAATTCCTTTAAATGAATTTATTGATTATGATAATATTGAAATTTCTCTTTCAGATTGGAAAGAAGTTTATAAAACTTCTGATTATATTGAAGCCGAAATGATAAAAACTAATTTAGCTAGTGCCGGTATTGATGCTGTAATTTTTTCAAAAGAAGATAGAATGAGATTAAATCTTTCTTATGTTGGTTCTGCTCCAATTAAAATTTTTGTAAAACAAAATGATTTGGAAACTGCTTTGGAAATTTTGAATGATATAAATAATTCAAAAATTGAGGATGATACGAATGAGTAAAAAACTGAACAATTTAACATCGAGAATTATTGTTGCGTTAATAGGAATTCCACTAATAATTGCTCTTTGTATAATTGGTAAAATACCATTTCTAATTTTTGTTTTATTTATCGGATTGGTTTCGTTTAATGAATATTCTTCAATGTTAAGAAGTAAAAATTCTTTTCCCAATAAACTTGTTGGTTTTATTTCTGTTGCAGTTTTAATTATAAACGAATATAAATTAATTATAGATTATCATGTGCTATTCATTCTAATGATAATTGTTTTACTTTTTTTAGAACTATTCCGGAACAAATCATCAGCAATTAATAATATTGGTTCTACACTACTTGGAATTTTTTACATTGGAATATTTTCTGCTTCAATAATTAACTTAAGACAGTTTTATGCCGATTCAGCTTTTACTTACACACAAGGTGGATATTTAATTTTATCAATATTAATATCTATTTGGTTGTGCGATTCAGCAGCTTATTTTATTGGTAGCGCTTATGGTTTACACAAATTAATGCCTCGCGTAAGCCCTAAAAAAAGTTGGGAAGGAGCAATTGCCGGATTTGTATTTTCAGTAATTGGAATGGTTGCTTCTAAATCTTTAATACTTGAATTTTTATCATTAACTGATGCTATTGCAATTGGTTTTATAATTGGAATTTTTGGTCAAATTGGAGATTTGATAGAAAGTTTAATTAAAAGAGATGCTAACGTTAAAGATTCATCTTCTTTAATTCCCGGACATGGAGGAATTTTAGATCGCTTTGACTCGCTGCTTTTCACTTCGCCAATAATTTATCTCTATCTTTTACTTGTTAAATGATCTGTTTGAAAGGATTTAATGAAAGAACGAAATAAAATTTCAGTAATAACTTTAGGTTGTTCTAAAAACACAGTTGATTCAGAAAGATTGATGAATCAACTTAGTTTAAATAATTTTAATGTTGTTGCTGATTCAGATAAAGCTGATTCAATTGTAATTAATACATGCGGTTTCATTGAAGCTGCTAAAGAAGAATCAATTAACACAATTCTTTCAGCAATAGAATTAAAGAAACAAGGTAAAATTAAAAAAGTTGTTGTCGCTGGTTGTTTATCCGAGCGTTATATGGATGAACTTCGGAAAGAAATTCCTGAAGTTGATGCTTATTTTGGCACTGAAGCTTATGAT
>JAOADJ010000017.1 GCA_026417375.1 Melioribacteraceae bacterium
AATTTATTTGAAATAGATAATAATAAATTATTTAATGCAGTAACTCTTTTATTCATTCTTTTTATAATAGGTTTTATTTTAATATTAGTTAAAGCCGGAACTGTTCCAGTATTTTCATCTCAACCCGGAAAAACAAGAGCAGCCTTTCAAATGTTTGGTGTAGGTTTGTTTTTACATAATGTTTTGATTATTTGTTTATTTACTGCAATTTATTTCATTTATGAAAAAGGAAAAACAATAAAAAAATATTTTCTAATGTTCTTCTCAATCTCATCTTTTCTACTTTATGGATTAACACTTCAACGTTACCTTTTGTTTTTTACATTATTTATGATTTTTGTTTTGCTTTATTATACTACTTTCAAAATAAAATTCAGAACAATGTTTTTTATTTCTTTAATTATTTTAATTTTATTTTTATCAGTGTCATCGTTACGAGCTGGTCAGCTTGTAATATTTGTTATTTATAAACTTGCCAAAATGAAATTTAGTCCCGAGTATGCAATATTTACAGAACCTTATATGTATTTTGTTATGAACTTAGAAAATTATGGCAGATCAATTTTAAAACTTGAAAATTTTACTTATGGATATTATACGTTTGATTTTATTACTGCTATTACAGGAATAAAACATTGGATAGAAAAATATTTTTATTTAAATGAAACACCATTTTTAATTAGTGATTTCAACACTTATTCAGCGATGTTTAATTATTATAGAGATTTTGGAACTTTAGGTGTAACAATTATTCCTTTATTAGGAGGAATAGGAATTAATAGTTTATACTTTTCTTTTCGTAAAAATCCAACTTTAAGTAAAATAACTTTTTTTGGATTATTTTTATTTGGAATAACCTTTTCATTTTTTAATAGTCCATTTGGTTTTTTATGGTATGTTTACACATTAATTATTACTTATTTAGTTTTTAGATACATTTCAAAACAAAAGAATCAGGAAAAATGATTTCAATATTTACAAACACATTAGATAATGAAGAAATAAATGCAATTAAAGAAGTTCTTGAATCAAGATGGATTGGATTCGGACCCAAAACAAAAGAATTTGAAAATAAATTTGCCGAAAAAATTAATGCCGAATATTGTTTAATGGTAAATAGTGCATCGGCAGCAACTTATTTAGTTCTTAAAACTTTAGGAATTGGAAAAGAGGATGAAGTTATAATTCCAACAATTAATTTTATTGCTTGTCCTAACAGTGTAATTGAATTGGGTGGTAAACCAGTTTTTGCAGATGTAGATTTGAATACATTTAATCTACTTCCGCAAGAAATTGAAAGATTAAGAACAGATAAAACCAAAGCAATTATTTTACTTCATTATGGTGGTCATCCGATTGATTATGATTCAATAAAAGAAGTTTCAAAAGATATATTGATAATAGAAGATAGTGCTAATTCAATTTTATCAAAATATAAAGGAAAAAGTTGCGGCACTTTAGGTGATGCCGGTTTTTTCAGTTTTGACGCAATGAAAACTCTTAGCACTGGTGATGGTGGTGCAATAGTTATTAAAAATGAATTTTATTATGAAAAGTTACAATCGTTAAGATTTCTAGGTCTTTCAACAAAAAAAACATCCGGTTTTGATAGCTTCAAAGAAAAAAACAATCAATGGTGGGAAATTGAATTAGATAATATTTCAAACAGATTTTTAATGAATGATATTAATGCAGCAATTGGAATTGAGCAATTAAAAAAAATTGATTACTTCATTGAAAAAAGAAAATCCATCTGGAATATATACCAGAATGAATTGAAAGAAGTTGAGCAAATTCAACTTCCTCCAGAACCATTAGCAGATACTCAAAGTTCATATTATCTATACTGGATAAAAGTAAAAAATAATTTAAGAGATAAACTTGCCAAGTATTTAGTTGAAAACGGGATTTATGTAACCTTCAGATATTATCCACTTCATTTAATTAAAATATATAATTACAAAGAAAGGTTACCGAATAGCGAATCAATTTTAGATGAAGCATTGAACATACCACTTCATCAAAATCTTTCTGAATCAGATATTGATAAAATTATTACAACTATTAAAAAGTTTTTTAAACAAATATGAAACCATCAGTTGATATTGTAATTGTTAATTGGAACTCGGGTGATTTATTATTTGATTGTATTTCTTCAATCAGTAATTCATTACATGAAAGTTTTGAATTAAGAAATGTTGTTGTTGTTGATAATAATTCATCAGATAATTCCTTAAATAATTTAAATGAAATAAAATTACCAGTTAAAATTATTCGTAATGATGATAATTATGGTTTTGGAAAAGCATGTAATATTGGTGTTTTTTCTTCTGATGGAGATTACATTTTAATATTAAATCCAGATACAAAATTATTTGAAGATTCAATTCATAAACCATTAGATTTTCTAATAGCAAATGAAAAAAACAAAATTGGAATGGTTGGTGTAAAAATTATTGATGATGAAAATAAAATAAGTAGAAACTGTGCACGATTTCCCACAACATTTAAAATTATATATCAATCAATTGGACTTGATAAAATATTTCCAAAATTATTTAAGCCTCATTTTATGACTGATTGGGAACATGATTCTTCATGTGAAGTTGATCAGTTAATGGGTTCATATTTATTAATGCCACGTTTTTTGTTTAATCAATTAAATGGTTATGATGATTTATTCTTTGTTTACTATGATGATCTTGATCTTTCACTACGGGCAAAAAAATTAGGTTGGAAAAATTATTATTTCGCCGAAGCTAAAATTTATCATAAAGGTGGTGGAACTTCAGATAAAATTAAAGCAACCAGATTATTTTATAGCTTAGATAGTAAACTAAAATATTGTAAAAAACATTTTTCATCTATCAATTATTTTCTAATAAAAATTTTTGTTTTTGTTTTTGAACCAATATCGAGAGTATTTTTTAATATTATTAAACTACAATTTAATGGTGTAAAAGAAACTTTAATTGCATACAAAAAATTGTATCAAAAATATTTTTTCTAAATGAGGGAAATGAAAATACTTATCCTAACTAGATATAATTACGATGGTCCAAGTAGTCGTTACAGATATTTTCAATATTTAAAATTCTTTGAAGAGAAAAATTGGAATTATGAAATAAAACCACTTTTACCAAATAATTACATAAAATATCTCTTTGGTAATGGAAAAATCCCTTTTTCAGAAATCATATTAAGTTATTTTAAAAGAGCATTAACATTATTATTTAAAAGAAAATATGATTTAATATGGCTGGAACAAGAAGCTTTCCCTTGGATTCCTTTTTTCATAGAAAAAATTTTTCTGAAAGGTAAAACAAAAATTGTTTCAGATTATGATGATGCTTTTTTTCATAGATATGATCTTCATAAAACTAAATTAATACGTTTTTTATTGGGCAAAAAAATTGATTCTGTAATGCATAATGTTGATATAGTATTTTCCGGAAATGATTATATATCTGAACGTGCAAAATTGAGTAACGCTAAAAAAATTATTTTTTTACCAACTGTTGTTGACACAAATAAATATAAAAAGATTGACATTGATAAAAATAATATTTTTACAATTGGATGGCTGGGTACACCAACAACTTCTGTTTATTTGTATGAACTTGAAAATGTTTTTGAAAAACTTTACAAACTTGGAAATATTAAGTTTTCATTTGTTGGTGCGAGAAAACTAGAATTTAAGAATTTCGAATACCATTTAATTGAATGGGATGAAGAAAAAGAAGTTGAAGAAATATCAAAATTTGATGTAGGAATAATGCCTTTGAAAGATGGTCCGTTTGAAAGAGGTAAATGTGGGTTTAAATTAATTCAATACTTAGCCTGCGAAATTCCGGTAGTTGGTTCTCCTGTTGGTATTAATGATAAAATTATTCAACATGGAATAAATGGTTTTAAAGCAACAAATGAAAATGAATGGTATGAATATTTACTTAAGTTGAAAGATGACAGAGATTTAAGAGAAAAAATGGGTAAAAACGGAAGGGCGTTAGTAGAAGAAAAATATTCACTAAAAAATAATGCAAAAAAAATAATAGATAATTTTGAAAAACTTGTTAACAACTGAAATGGAAAAAGAGATAAAAGTTTTACACATAATAACTTTATTCACTGTTGGTGGAGCAACTGAAAACACTTTATTTACCGTTGCTGGTTTAATAAAGAAAGGATACAAAGTTGATATTATTACCGGTTCTTCGAAGAACGATGAAGGTGGAATGTTTAAACTAGCTGAAGAATTGAATGTACCTGTTTTCACTTTTAGAAATTTACAAAGACCAATTTCACTTGTGAATGATATTAAGATAATAATTGATTTATATAAACATATTAAAAAGAATAAATATCATATTGTACATACTCATAGCGCAAAAGCAGGTGTTGTGGGAAGAATTGCAGCTTGGTTATCCAAAACTCCGATTATCATCCATCATAATCATGGAAAACCATATCACCGATTTCAAAGTTTTTGGTTAAGAAATTCATATAAATTAATAGAAAAATTTGCTTCTCATTTTTGTGATAAAATTGTTTCTGTTACAAATACAATTGTAAATGAAATGAGCCAAGATAAAATTGCACCAAAAGAAAAATTTGTTGTAATCAGAAGTGGTTTTGATATTTCTATGTTTAAGAATTATGATTTTACAAAAACTTCTGAAATAAGAAAAAAATATAATGTTGATGAAGACGATATATTAATTGGAAAAATTGCAAGATTTTCAGAATTAAAAGGACATATATTTTTGTTAAATGCTTTCGAAAAAGTTATAAAGCAAAAACCAAATTCAAAATTAATTTTAATTGGAGATGGTGAATGTAAATCAACATTAATGAAATTTATTGATGAAAAAAAATTGAATGATAAAATTGTATTCACTGGAATGATATGGCCAAATGAAATTCCTTCTATAATTTCAATTCTAGATGTTGTTGTTCATACTTCATTATTGGAAGGGTTACCGCGGGTTTTTGTACAATCATTATTAATGGGAAAGCCAGTTATTTCTTTTGATTTAGACGGAGCTGCTGAAGTAATTGAAGACGGTAAAAACGGTTATTTAGTTGAACCAAAAAATACTGAAATGCTTGCCGATAGAATTTTAGATCTAATTGTTAATCCTTCAAAAGCTAAAAGTTTTGGTGATTATGCAAAGAATAATATCAGAGAAGATTTTTCAATTGAAGCAATGGTTGAAAATAATAATAAACTTTATTTAGAGTTGATTTCAAAAAAATTAAAAAGTAAAAATTGATTTATACCATTTTTGAAATACATAAAGATTCCAAAGTTTATACATATTATTTTCTTTTCCGGAAAAATGATCATCATAAATTTTTCTAATTACATTATAGTTAAAAATATTTTGTTTGTTTATAAAATCTTCATTCAATAATTCATCTAATTCATTTTTTAATTCATTTTTAAGCCAATGATCTATTGGGGCAGTAAATCCTTTTTTGGAAAACTTTAATGTTTCTTTAGGTAGCAAATCTTTAAATGTTTCTTTTAAAATATACTTTTTATTTTTTCCTTTTAATTTGAAATCAAGTGGCATATTGTAAGCGAGCTCAACAATTTTTGAATCTAAATATGGAACTCTTGCTTCGAGAGAATTTTTCATACACATTCTGTCAACTTTTACCAACATATCACCTTCTAAAACAGTAGTTAAATCAAGGTAAAGACCTTTTTCAAATTCTGATCCCAAAATAAACTCATTATATTTTTCTAATAATCTTTCTTTAATGTTAAAATGATTAGTTCCCTTAAGTAAAGAAAATCTTTCATTGTCAGAAAAACCCATGCACATTAAATTATAATGCAAATCAAAAAAACTATGATTGGCATTATAAATTACTTTTTTGATTTTTCTTAATAAGTTGTTTGTTAGTGATGAATGTGGAATAAGATTAATAAATTTTTCAAATAAATTTTTAAAGAACTTAGGAAGTAAATTATATTTATTAGAATAGTAATTAGCTAAATATTTTTCATAACCAACAAAAATTTCATCAGCACAATCGCCAGTTAAAACTACTGTAACTTTTTCTCTTGCAAGCTTAGCAACATAAAAAGATGGAATAGCAGATGAATCTGCAAAGGGTTCATCAAAATATTTTAATATTTCATCGAGCAATTCAATAATATCATTATAACTTAAGTAATGAATTGTATGATTAGATTTAATTTTATCAGCAACAATTTTAGCACGGTTACTTTCATCATATTCTTTTTCTTTAAATCCAATTGAAAAAGTATTAATAGGTCTGTCAGATATTTCATTCATAACGCAAGCGATAATGCTTGAATCAATTCCACCACTTAAAAAACAACCTAATGGCACATCGGAAATCATTCTTTTTTTTACTGAATCAAAAAGTAAATTCTTTAATTCACTTTTTGAAACTTCAAAAGATTTATTTTCTTTTTGAATTATTTTATCTATTAAGTTGTAATATTTTATTTTGTTAATAGTAAAGCTATTATCAATTTTCAAATATGATGAAGGATTTAATTTTTCTACGGTTTGATAAATTGTATATGGAGCTGGTATGTAACTAAGTGATAAATAAAAATTCAGTCCTTCTTTTGAAATAGATTTTTTATCTATAAATGGTTCAAGTGCTTTTAATTCAGACGAGAAAATTATTTTATCATTTTGTATTGAATAGTAAAGAGGTTTTTCTCCAAACTTATCTCTTGCAATAAAAATTAATTCATTTGTTTTATCATAAAGTGCAAACGCAAACATTCCTTCAAGTTTATTAAGTAATAAATCAATCCCAAATTTTTGATATCCTTTTATAATTACTTCTGTATCGCTTTTTGTTTTGAAAGAGCAGTTAAGTTTGATCAATTCATCTTTAATTTCGAGGAAGTTGTAAATTTCACCATTATAAATTATGGCAATAGAATTGTCATCACTAAACATTGGTTGGTCACCTGTTTCAAGATCTATAACAGATAATCTTCTATGTGCAAAGCCAACATTATTTTCAATAAAAAAACCTTCTGCATCAGGTCCACGTTGGCTTAACAAATCGGACATTAATTTCAAATCATCGATTGAAACATTATTATTTTTTTTAATTATTCCTGAAATTCCACACATAATTATCTTTGTTGTAATTTATTAATTGTAATAAAATTATTAAATCTTAATTCAAAAAATAATGTATTTGTTTAACTTGCATATAAATATTTAATATTTTTTTAAAAATTTGGATTAATAATCGAAAAACTAACAAAAAATATATTTTCACTATCATTTGGACAAGCAGCAGCATTTATAACAAATTTTATTGCAATTGTTTTTGCAATTAGAATTTTAGGTGTTGAAAGTTATGGTATGTTTAGTAGTGTTTTGGCTGTTGTTAGTATTTTATCAAAGCTTGTCGATTTTGGAATCGAGCCAATTGTATTCAGAGAATTTTCTAAAGACAATAAATCATTTCACCTTTTTAATGCAGGGTTAAATTTACGTTTTTTATTTTTCATCATTCTTATAATTGGTTACAATATTGTTGCTCCATTTTTAAGTATTACTTCTAATGAAATTTTACTTTCCAATATTTTATTTTTTACAATAATACTTTCTGCCAAAACGTTTGTTGTTAGAGAACTACTTGCAACACCATTTAAAACAAATCTCAAAATGCATTATCCAATGGTTCTCTCTTTTGTAGATAATTTAGTTTTGCTTCTACTAATTGTATTAATAAAATTTATAAAAGCTCCTTTGCTTTATTTTACGATTGCATATACTATTTCAAATTTACCCGGATTTATTTTCTCTTTTTATTTTTTACAAAAAAAGTTTAACTATAAATATGAATTTACATTTGACCATTCCAAGTGGTTGATAAAAGAATCACTCCCCATGTTTGGTTTTGTGATTTTAACTAATATTTTTTTACAGCTTGATATTGTAATATTAAATTCAATAAAAGGAAGTTACGAAGTTGGTATTTACTCTGCCGGGGTTAGATTGACTATGCCTTTAAGCATTATACCAAATGCAATTGTAATGACGATTTTTCCTAAGTTGGTAAATAAGTTAAAAGAAAATGAAAGCACTGAAGATCTAACAAATTTTACAATTAAACTTTTATATTTTATTTCTTTTTCAATGGCAGCAGTATTTTCTTTTGAATCGAAAGAAATTGTAAACTTATTATTTGGCAAACAATATATTGAATCTTCACTTTCAGCATCAATTTTATATTGGAGTCAAATTTTTATTTTCTTTTCAACTTTTTCACTGTCTTTTTTAATAGCAAGCAATAATCAGAAATACAATTTTATTTATAGTCTTGTTCAGGTTATAATAAATGTTTCTATTTGTTTTCTTTTAATACCAAAATATTCATATATGGGTGCATCGATTGCAAAATTAGTTGCAAGTTTTAGTTCGTTTGTATTTGTAATATTTGCTCTTAACAAAGTTAATTTCAAACTAACTTTTGGAAAAGTAAAATTGATAATCTGGTCACTTTTATTAAGTGTTACTTTATTTATTATTTCGACGTTACCAATTTATGTTTATCTGATATTGTCTTTATTAATAATTACTACATTTACTTTAATAACTAAATTTTATGATGAAAAAGAATTGTTGATATTCTTCAAGTTAATCAGAAAAGAAACTATTGGAGAAAAAATTATTTTATTATTAAATAAAAAAATTAAATTTTGAAAACGGAATAACTAATTATTTATAATTATTCTTTTTTGTATTTCATAAATCCAAATTCAACTGCCGCTTCGCAAAAATCATAAATAACTTTTTCAGGTATTTCTTTATCAGCTTCAAGAGGTTCATATTGATAAAACCATATTGAATTATATCCGAGTTCTTTAGCTGCTTTGAATAAAATTCTAAAATGATTTGAATCTTCATGTGCAGCAATCCATAACATTGAGAATCTTTCACCCAATAAATTTTTCCATTCTTTCCAACTTTGAATCTGGTCTAATCCATTTTTATCTTTTGAACCATAACCCGTATAAGAAATTTTATCAACTAATCTTTCAAATCTTTTTGCTCGATACTCATTTATTTCACCTAAATAGATTTTAGATTTTGGATATAAACCTTTATCAGCAAAAATTGATATAAGTTTTGTAACACCGGCAAAAGAAAATTTTCTGCTTAATGGTTCATCAAAATAATAAGCATAAACATTTCCAAGTGAGTAAATATTTTCCCAAAACCATTTTTCTCTGTCTAAATAATCGGGATAATAAATTTGTTTAACAATATGATCTAAAGTATAGTCAGAATTTTTAATACTATCATACCAAGCATCACCATATGGAGCAGCAACTAATAAGTAGTTAAAACCAAATTCATTTTTAAGTTGATTAAGTTTTTGTGTCGAACGAAGTCTGTTTTCGTGTGGCCAAATGCCAATTATTTTTCCATCAACGGGTTCATATTTTTTGTTTTGAGAAAAAATATTTGTAAAAAAAACTATTATCCAAAAAACTATATGTAAAAATTTCATATTTGCTCATTTTTTGTTTGTTAAGATAAAATTAAGTGTGTAATAAAACATATATTTGTTTAAAAAATTTAGAAGAAATGGATATTTCAATAATTATTGTTAATTATAATTCAACTGAATATTTGAAGAAATGTGTTGAATCAATAATTAAGTTCACAAAAGATGTTTTATTTGAAATAATTATTGTAGATAATGCTTCAAGCGACTTTGATGAAAATTATTTTAAAGAAAAATATTCTGTTGTTAAAATTATTTGCAATTCAAAAAATTTTGGATTTGCAAAAGCAAATAATCAGGGAATTGAAATAGCAAAAGGGAAATATTTATTGTTTTTAAATAATGACACATTGTTATTTGAAAACACAATTAAAAATATTTTCGATTATGCTGAAAAATTAAATGAAGAAGTTTTTATAGGTTGTCAATTATTAAATTCAGATTTAACAAAACAAGAATCAGTTGTTGAATTTCCTGATTTATGGAATGGAATAACAGAAAATTTTTTCTTTTACAAAATATTTAAAAAGAGCAGGTTGTTTAATAAATATTATCAAAATGAAATTAATTTAAATGAACCCACAGAAGTTGATGTAATTAAAGGAGCATTCATGTTTTGCTCTGCAATGTCCATAAAAAAATTAAATGGTTTTGATGAAAGATTTTTCTTTTATTCTGAAGAAACAGATTTATGCTACAGATTTAAGAAAACTGGTGGTAAAATTATTTTTTTCCCAAAAGAAAAAATTATTCATTATGGAGGAGTTTCAACGGATAAAATTTTATGGTTCAAATTCAAAAATCAAACTATTGGCAAAATTCAATATTATCAAAAACATTTTTATGGAATAAAATTTTTATTGTTAATATTAATTCACTTTACAGGATTAACATTACGTGGTATTTTGTTTTCAATTTCAGGAATACTTTTATTAAAAAAATCTCTACTACTGAAAGGTTATTATTTTTTCAAACAACTATTTGTTTATCCAAAAAACATATTCAAACAGATTGAAGAATAAAATATTATTTATAGCACCAAAAATTCCATACCCGGCTGTTGATGGTCATACAAAAAGTATGTATGGATTTATTAAATCGACTTACGATTTAGGTTATAATGTTGATTTAATTTGTTATTCTCAGAAAAAAAATGTTGATGAAAAACTAAAGCAAATATGCAATACTTATTTAATTGATGTAGAAACTGAAAATAATTTTATTGAAGCCATTAAAAACTTGTTTTCTGAAGTTCCGTATAACCTTTCAAAGTATATTAGAAAAGATTTAATAAAATTTTTAGAAAATCATTTACAAACTAACTCATATGAATTTGTAATTATTTTCAATGCTCATATGGGTTGGATTGTTAATTATCTTAAATCAAAAACCAATTCAAAAATAATTTTAAGAGAAGAAAATCTTGAACTTTTGATAATGGAGAAGTTTTATAAAAATCAAAAGAATTTATTAATAAAATTTTATGCCTGGCTACAATATAAAAAGTTATTGAAATATGAACCGAAATTGTGTGAAAAGTTTGATGCTTGTTTTATGATTAGCGACAATGACAAAATTAAATTGTTATTGCTTAATAAGAATGTTAATGCAGTTGTAATAAACTCTAGTGTTGAAGATGAATTATTCAATCTTACTAAAAATAAAATTGATAAATATTCAATATTTCATATTGGTTCATTAAATTGGTATCCAAATCTTGATGGTTTATTGTGGTTTTTAAATGAGGTATTCCCAAAAATTATTCTCAAAGAACCACGTATAAAATTGTACATCTATGGAAGTAAGTTGCCTCAAAAATATATTGTTGATGAAAAGACAAAGCACAATATTATTAATGTTGGATTTGTTGAAAATATTTGGAATGAATTAAGTGATAAATTAATCTCAATAGTTCCTCTAAGAATTGGAAGTGGAATCAGAATCAAAATTTTAGAATTATTAGCTGGTGGAAATATTGTGGTATCAACCTCAATTGGAGCGGAAGGTATTGGATTAACAGATAATGAAAATATATTTATTGCTGATGATTCAGATACTTTTGCAAACCAAATATTAAAAATTGTTAATGATGAAATTAATGTGACAAATTTTGTTGAATCATCTAAAAAATATATTTATGAAAATTATAGTTGGAATAAAATTTCAGCAAAAATAAAAAGTGAACTTAGTAAACTAGAGCCAAAATGAGTGAATTATTAATTGTCATATTCTATTTAAGTTTAATACTACTCATTAATTCATTTTTTCTTTATCCGATAATTATACATCTTTTGTTCGGTAGAAAAAGTATCATTAAAATAAAAGAAAGAAAAAATCCGACTGTTACATTTATTATTGCAGCATATAACGAAGAAAAAGTAATCGCCAAAAGAATTGAAAACATTGCTTCATTAGATTATGATTTTAACAATCTTGAAGTATTAATAGGTTCAGATAATTCCGATGACAGAACAAATGAAATATTAATTTCATATCAGGAAAAATATAATTGGTTGAAAATATTTTTATTCAAAGAAAGAAAAGGGAAAGCCGGAATAATTAATGAATTAGTTCAGCATGCACAAAATGAATTAATTGTTTTTACAGATGCTAATACTGAATTTCAAAAAGATGCTTTAAAAGAATTGGTAAAAGATTTTGCTGATGAAAATGTTGGCGGTGTTTGTGGTAAACTTATTTTAATTGAAAGTCAAAAGACTTTAAATGAAAGTAACGAAGAATCAAAATATTGGTTCTATGAAAATATTATTAAAAGAGCTGAAGGTGAAGCAGGAATATCCTTTTCAGCGAATGGTGGAATTTTTGCAATAAGAAAAAAATTATTTGAAAAAATACCCGTTGATAAACCTGTAACAGATGATTTATTTATTTCTCTTTCAGTTGTAGATAAAGGGTATAAATTTAATTTCTCTGAAAATGCTATTGCTTATGAAGAAGTAGGACAAGAAGTTAAAGATGAATTCAATCGTAAAGTAAGATTCAGTGCAACAAATTTTCAAACTTTAATTCATTTCAAACATTTATTAATTGGTAAAAATAAATTATTGGCTTATGCTTTTTTTTCTCATAAAGTTACAAGATGGATACTGCCAACAATTTTATTTTTACTTTTTCTCTCAAGTTTGATACTTGCAAATCAATCTCTGTTCATCTTTCTAATATTTTCGTTTCAATTATTTTTTTACTTCTTTGCATTAATTGGTTTTATCTTTGCAAAACTAAAATATAGATTTAGTTTGTTTTCATTACCATTTTATTTCGTAGTTTCAAATATTGCTGTAATTTTTGGTTTTATTAAATTCTTAAATAAAAAACATTCTGTAATTTGGAATTCAACTAAAAGATGAAAAATTATGATATTATAATTATTGGTGCTGGTATTGTTGGTTTAGCAACTGCATTAAAATTATTAGAAAAAGATTCGTCATTAAAAATTTTAATTCTTGAAAAAGAAAATGAAATTGCTAAACATCAAACTGGTAATAATAGTGGTGTTATTCATTCGGGAATTTATTATAAACCCGGAAGTTTGAAAGCAAAAAATTGTAAACAAGGTTATGATTTGCTCATTAATTTTTGTAATGAACAAAATGTAAAGTATGAAATATGTGGGAAAATAATTTTAGCAACTTCAGAAAAAGAAATACCAATAATGCATAACATTTATGAAAGAGGAATTCAAAATGGATTAACTGATTTGAAATTGTTGAATGAAAATGAAATAAATGAAATAGAACCTTATGCAAAAGGAATTTCTGCAATTTATGTTCCCCAAACTGGAATAATAGATTATAAAGAAGTTTCAAATAAATATTTAAGTGTAATTAAAAAATATAATGGTGAAATTCTTTTTAATGAAGAAGTAATAGATTTAAAAATTGAAAATGGATTATCGAAAGTATTTACAAAAAAAAATAAATATATATCTAAACTTGTTGTTACATGTTCAGGCTTACAATCGGATAGACTTGCAAAACTGACACATAAAAAACTTAATTACAGATTGATTCCATTTAGAGGTGAATATTACAAACTAAAAAAAGATTCATATCATCTCGTTAAAAATTTAATTTATCCGGTTCCTGATCCATCATTCCCATTTTTGGGTGTTCACTTTACACGTATGATTGATAATTGCGTTGAATGTGGACCAAATGCCGTCCTGTCATTTAAAAGAGAAGGGTATTCAAAATCAAGTTTTAGTTTTCGCGATACTTATGATACTTTTAGTTGGAAAGGATTTCGTATTGTTATGAAGAAACATTGGAAAACAGGATTGGGTGAATTTTATCGTTCTTATAATAAAAATGCTTTTGTTGGTGCTTTGAAAAAATTAGTGCCAGTTATTGAAAAAGATAATTTAACAAAAGGGGGAGCTGGTATTAGGGCTCAAGCATGTTTAATTGATGGAACGCTTATAGATGATTTCCTTTTTCTTGAAGATAAAGGAGTTATTCATGTTTGTAATGCACCTTCACCAGCTGCAACTGCTTCGTTATCAATTGGTCAAACTATTTCTGAAAAAGTTTTCGCTCAACTAAACTGATATATTATGGATAAAAAAATTGAAAAAATATTAGTTCTGCTCACAGATTTTACTACGATAAATCTATCATGGTTTATTTATTTTTATTTAAGAGTTGAATCAGGTTGGTTTGAATTAATCTCTCAACCAGATTTTTTCTTACCGATGTTTGCAATTTATTTCTATTGGTTAATTGTTTTTACTTTTGTCGGAATGTACAGAACCTGGTTTGCATCTTCACGGTTTGATGAAATAAACACTCTCTTCAAAGCTTCTTTTGTTGGAATATTTATAATCTTCTTTTTAATTCTTTACGATGATTATTCACGTGGAGTTCAGAATGTAAATCGCTTTTATATCTTTTTCTACTGGGGAATATTTCTTTTTGTTGTTGGATCGGGAAGAATTTTAATTAGAAGTATTCAACGGAAATTATTAATCAATGGAATTGGAAGAAGAAATGCTTTAATAATTGGTTTCAACGATAAAGCAAAAGAAGTTTATGATTCGATCAATAGATTCAGAGAACTTGGTTTGGATTTGGTTGGATTTATTGCAATTAATGAAAATGATATTGGTAAGGTTTATAAAAACTTAAAAGTAATTGATGTTGAAAAAAATTTAGAAAAAGTAATTGATAGTAATAATGTAAAAAATATTATCATTTCATTAGGAAGAAATGATGAAGACACAATAATGGATGTAATTGAAAGATGTGGTGAAAGAGAAATTGAAATTAAAATGGTTCCTGATCTTTATGATATTATTAGCGGACAGGCTAAAGTATCGCAACTTTATAGTTTTCCTTTAATTGATGTAATGCCGGAATTAATGCCCGAATGGGAAAAAAAATTAAAAAGATTGATGGATATAATTTTATCATTTCTGCTTTTGATTATTACATCACCAATTACATTAATAACAGCAATACTAATTAAAATTGATTCACCCGGACCGGTTTTTTATCGTCAGGAAAGAATGGGATTACACGGAAAAATTTTTAAAATTATAAAATTCAGAACAATGTATGTTGATGCAGAAAAACATACAGGACCGGTTTGGTCAACAAAAGATGATCCACGTGTAACAAAAATTGGAAAGTATGTTAGAAAATTTCGCTTAGATGAAATTCCTCAGGCATATAATGTTTTGAAAGGAGATATGAGTTTTGTTGGTCCTCGTCCAGAAAGACCTTTTTTTGTCGAGAAACTTTCTAAGGAAATTCCCTTGTATAAAAGAAGACTTAAAGTTCGCCCCGGTATTACTGGCTGGGCTCAGGTTAAACATAAATATGATGAATCAATTGAAGATGTTAAAGTTAAACTTCGTTACGATTTATTTTACATTGAAAATATGAGTTTAAGAATGGACTTTAAAATAATTTTTAGAACAATCTTTGTCGTATTCTTTGGGAAAGGACATTTTGAAAAATGAAATCAATTGTAATTATTCCAACTTATAATGAAGTTCATAATATAAAAGAACTTATAAGAGTTATTGTTAATATGTATCCGGATATTAATATTCTTGTTGTTGATGATAATTCTCCCGATGGAACTGCAAATTATGTAAAAGAACTAAGTGAAAAAGATTCAAGAATATTTTTAATAAAAAGAGAGGGAAAGTTAGGACTTGGAACTGCATACGTCGAAGGGTTTAAGTTCATGTTAAAAAATAATTATGATGTTGCAATTCAGATGGATGCAGATTTTTCTCATGACCCTAAAGAAATTAAAAATTTTTTAGATAAGATTAATGATTATGATTGGATTATTGGTAGCCGTTATATTAATGGTGTTCGTGTTATTAACTGGCCCATAAGAAGATTATTATTGAGTTATTTTGCAAACTACTATTCAAGAATTGTTACTGGCATGCCAATAAAAGATGGAACTGGCGGCTATAAGTGTTTCTCCCGAAAAGTTTTGGAATCAATAAATCTTGATAATGTCAAATCGAATGGTTATTCGTTTCAGATAGAAATGAATTTTAAAGCATTCAAAAAAGGGTTCAGATATTTGGAATATCCAATTACTTTTATAGATAGAGTTCAGGGAACTTCTAAAATGTCAAAAAAGATTGTGCGTGAAGCAATCTTCATGGTTTGGAAATTGAGATTTAAAAGTATGTTCGGAATTTTAGATTAAGCATGAAAGATCTATCAATTATAATTGTTAATTACAACGTAAAAGAATTTGTTCTCAACCTGCTCGATTCAATTCGAAAAGCAAAAGATTCATTAGACTTAGAAATTTTCGTTGTTGACAATAATTCAACCGATGGAAGTGTAGAAGCAATCAAAGAAAAATTTCCTGATGTTCAATTAATTCAAAACAAAAAAAATGTTGGTTTTGGAGCTGCAAATAATCAGGCATTAAAAATTGCAACAGGTAAATATTTGTTAATGATTAATCCTGATACAATTGTTAAAGAAGATACATTTGTAAAGATGATAAACTTTTTTGAAAAAAATGAAAAGTGTGGAATTGCAGGTTGCAAAGTTTTAAATGTAGATGGCACACTTCAATTAGCTTGCCGAAGAAGTTTTCCCGGACCGTGGACATCATTTACTAAAGTTATGGGATTGAGCACACTTTTTCCTAAAAGTAAACTTTTTGCAAAATATAATTTGACATATTTAGATGAAAATAAAACTTATGAAGTTGATGCTGTAAGCGGTGCTTTTATGATGATGAGAAAATCTGTTTATGATATGATTGCTGGCTTTGATGAACAATTTTTTATGTATGGTGAAGACCTTGATTTATGTTATAGAACCCAAAAAGCTGGTTATAAAGTATTCTATTTTCATGAAACAGAAATTATTCACTATAAAGGTGAAAGTACAAAACGAAGTAGCATCGACGAAACAAAATTATTTTATGACGCAATGCATCTGTTTGTTCGGAAACATTTATCAACTTCTTTTATTGTTGAGTTAATTTTACAATCAGCGATAATTTTCAGAAAAATTTTTGCCTTTGCAAATGTTTATAAAATTCCAATTGCTTCTGCTTTTATTGATTTACTACTCTTTTCATTTGCAATAATTTTAGCCGAAATTTTTTATTTAAATCCACGTACTCATGGATTTCCTTATTATGCAGTTCCATGGGTTTATTTTATTCCATCACTTATTCAGGTCACTATAAATTTTTTGATTGGAGTATATAAAAAGAATTCACTCTTAATTTTAAGAACAATAATTTCCTTAGTAGTTGGATTAATATTTCTTTCTTCATTAACATTTTTCTTCAAACAGTATGCTTTCAGTCGTGCTGTTGTTTTGATTGTTTTTATACTTTCACTTTTTACTTTTTCAGTTTACAGAGTTTTTTTAAAAGTAGTATTTAAAATTGGTTTAGATGTTGAAACAAAAAAATCCAAAACTTTGATTGTTGGTACAAAAAAATTTTCTGAAGAAATTGCAAATAAACTAAAAAACAATATCAACAAACTTTTTGAAATAGTAGGATTTATTGGATTAGATCAAAAACATATCGGAGAAAAAGTTGGCGATTATAAAATTTTGGGATCAACAGAAAATTTAAAGAGACTAATTAATGATTATAAAATTGATAAAGTAATTTTTATATCGGAAGAATTGTCATTCAATCATATGTTTTCGGTAATATCTGAATGCCAGGGAACAAACGTTGAATTTTTAGTTTCTGGTAAAGAAATGGATTATCTTGTCGGTAAATCATCAATTACAATGCTTGAAGATATTCCATTGTTGAAGGTTCAATACAATGTTTCAATGTTAGGCAACAGAATTTCAAAAAGATTATTTGATATAACATTTGGAATTCTGTTTTTGATATTCTTATATCCATTTATATATTTGTTTTATAAAATTAACTCGCGTAAAAGTGATTTTGTTAATTTCATTTTAAAAATTCCCGGTGTGTGTTCAGGAAAATTCAGTTTTGTAGGTCCATTTAGTTTATCATTTCATGATAATTTATATGTTGGAAAAGTTGGTTTAACTGGTTTATGGTTTACAGAATCAATTGATTTGAATGATTATGATGAAATTAAAAAAATGGATATCTATTATGCAAAAAACCAAAGTATATGGCTTGATATCGAAATTTTAGGTAAAACTTTTTCAAAAATATTTTTTAAGGCGGAGTAAAAATGGCAAAGAATGTTCTCGATTTCGAAAAACCTATTATAGAACTTGAAAACAAAATTGAAGAGATGAGAAAGCATGAAACAATGCTTGACATTTCAAAGGAAATTAAAACTCTTGAAGATAAAGTAATTCAACTAAAGGAATCCATATACAATAATCTTACAAGATGGCAAAGAGTACAGCTTGCTCGTCATCCGGAAAGACCTTATACTTTAGATTATATCTACATGATGACCACAGATTTTATTGAACTTCATGGTGATAGAAATTTTAAAGATGATCATGCAATTGTAAGTGGATTAGCAAAACTCGATAATCAAAAAGTAATGATAATTGGTCATCAAAAAGGAAGAGATACTAAAACTAATCTCTTTAGAAATTTTGGTATGCCAAATCCGGAAGGTTATCGTAAAGCATTAAGAATGATGAAACTTGCTGAAAAATTTAATATTCCGGTAATTACAATGTTAGATACACCAGGTGCATATCCGGGTATTGAAGCTGAACAACGTGGTCAGGCAGAAGCTATTGCACGTAATTTATTTGAAATGAGCAGATTGAAAGTGCCAATAATTGTAGTGATTATTGGTGAAGGAGCAAGTGGTGGTGCTTTAGGTATTGGTGTTGGCGATAGGATCTTAATGTTACAAAATACATGGTACTCTGTTATTAGTCCGGAATCCTGCTCTTCTATTTTATGGAGAAGTTGGGAATACAAAGAGCAAGCAGCTGAAGCTTTAAAATTAACTGCAGAAGATTTGTTAAAACAAAAAATTATTGATAGAATAATTCCTGAACCACTTGGTGGCGCACATAAAGATCATCAACAAATGGCTAATACATTAAAAACAATTTTGATTGAAGAATTAAATAATTTGTTGAAAATAAAACCCGAAAAATTAATTTCATCACGTCTTGAAAAATTTGGTAAAATGGGTGTTTTTGAAGAATAGAAAATGAACTATATATGATTTCTCATACAGCTGAAATTCGCGTTCGTTATGCTGATACTGATAAAATGCAGTTTGTTTATAATGGAAAATATTTAGAATACTTTGAAGTTGGACGAACTGAACTTTTTAGGTCAATTGGTTTTCCATATAAAATAATTGAAAGCGAAGGTTATCAACTACCTTTGGTTGAAGCAGGAGTTAAATATATTTCCGCTGCAACTTATGATGATCTTTTGTTAGTAACTGCTACTTTAAAGGAATTATATACACCAAAACCAAAAGTTGAATATCAAATTAGAAATAAAGAAACCGGAAATTTGATAGCTGAAGGATTTACAACGCACGTTTTCATAAATGCCGAAACCAAAAAAGCAACACGTCCACCCAAAATTTATGTTGATGCTTTAGCAAAATATTTTAAAACATAATTGCCATAATTCAAATGCGCGAAAAATTAAAAGAGCTTACAAAAGATACTGCAATTTATGGCATTAGCACTATGTTAGGAAGATTCATCGGGTTTTTATTAGTTCCATTTTATACAAATGTTCTAAGCACATCTGAATTTGGTATTCAATCAAATATTTATGCCTACATAGCATTTATCAATGTTATTTTCATTTATGGAATTGATGCTGCATATATGAAATATTCTTCGGTTGCTGAAGATTCTGCAAAGAAAAAAGTGTTTTCTACAGCATATTCATTTTTAATACTAACTACATTATTATTTTCAATTATTCTATTGTTATTTAAAAATCAATTCTCTTCTTTGATGGAAATTCCATCTCAATACATTAAAATTTATTACTACTTAATTTTAATTATTGCTTTCGATGCAATTGCCATCATTCCTTTTGCAAAGCTTCGGTTAGAAAGAAAAGCACTTAAATATGCAACAATAAAATTTCTTAATATAATTATTAATTTAGTTTTGAATATGATTCTGATATTAAAATATAAATTAGGAATCGAAGCGATTTTTATTTCAAACTTATTTGCAACAATATTTTCATTTCTTGCACTTCAAAAAGAAGTAATCAGCAATTATATTTTTTCATTTGATAATGAACTACTTAAAAAAATTTTAAAGTTTGGACTTCCATATTTACCTGCAGCTTTGGCAGCAACAATTGTAAATGTTGTAGATAGACCAGTTGTTTTAGCTTTAACTGATGAATCAACTTTAGGAATTTATCAGGCAAATTATAAGCTTGGTGTATTTATGATGTTATTTGTTTCAATGTTTCAGTTTGCTTGGCAACCATTCTTTTTAAATAATGCCAAAGAAAAAAATGCAAAAGAAATTTTTTCAAAGGTTTTTACTCTTTTTTTATTTGTTTCATCTTTAATCTGGATAATTCTTACTTTGTTTGTTGATGACTTTGCAAGATTTGAATTTTATAAAGGCAAATCTATAATTGGTAAAGAATTTTTAAGCGGACTTCCTATTGTTCCATTGATATTACTTGGATATCTGTTTAATGGTGTTTATTATGTTTTTCAGGCAGGAATTTATATTGAAGAAAAAACAAAATATTTTCCATTAGTAACATTTTCTGGTGCAGTAGTGAATGTTTTAGTAAATATTTTACTTATTCCATTGTTTGGAATTATGGGTGCAGCGATTGCAACTTTTGCAGCTTATTTTGTAATGGCTTTTAGTTTATATTTTTTCTCCCAAAAATTTTACCCCATTAAATATGAATACAAAAAAATCTTACTGATTTTATCTTTAATATTTTTTACTTGCATTTTGTATTACATAATTTATTTCAATTATGAATTAAATCTTATCATCAAATTAATTATGCTTTTCTCATTTATTACAATTCTATTTTTCTCAAAAGTTATTGATAAAAATGAAATATCATCATTTGTAAATTTATTTTACAAAAAAAAATATCGTTAATATTAATTTGTTTAAAGTCAATATTTCTAAAAACTATTTTGTTCTTATTTTTGTTCTAACTCATCGGATTAACAAATGGAAAAAGTCAGTATTAAAATATTAAGAATAGATAATAAATTTAATGATGTGCTTTTACCTGAATATGCAACCGAAGGTAGCAGTGGTTTAGATTTACGCGCTGCCGTTGAAAGTGAATTAATCATTCCTTCTGGTAAAGTTTCTTTAGTCCCAACAAATTTAAAAGTTGAAATTCCTTTCGGTTATGAAATTCAGATTAGACCAAGAAGTGGATTGGCAGCAAAAAATGGAATTGGAGTTCTAAATTCTCCCGGAACAATTGATTCAGATTATCGTGGCGAAATAAAAGTAATTCTTTTCAATTTTGGAGAAGAGGATTTTATTATTAAACGTGGTGATAGAATTGCACAAATGGTTATTTCCAAAGTTTATAAAGCAGAATTAATCGAATCAGAAAATTTAGAAATTAGTAATCGCGGTTCCGGTGGTTTTGGGCATACAGGATTAAAGTAAAACAATTAAATAAAAAAATACTTTTCATTAATTAAAATGTCAGACTTTATACATCTACATAATCATTCACATTATAGTTTACAGGATGCAGCAGCCACAATTGAAGGTTTAATTGAAGCTACAAAAAGAAATAATATGCATGCTGTTGCTCTAACTGATCACGGTGTACTTTTTGGTGCATGGGAGTTTTATAAAAAAGCCAAGCAAGAAGGCATAAAGCCAATAATTGGAATGGAAGCTTACATTGTAATTGATGGAACTCGTTTCGATAAAAAAGGTGATGAACCAGATTATGGTGTAAAGAAAAAGCATTATAATCATCTTATACTTCTTGCAAAAAATTTAACTGGTTATAAAAATTTAATTAAGTTAACTACAATTGGTCATCTGGAAGGATTTTATTACAGACCAAGAATAGATTTTGACATACTTAAAAAACACAGTGAAGGATTAATTTGTACCTCAGCTTGCCCTGCTGGTCCGGTTTCATCAGCATTAATTAATAATGACTATGAAAAAGCTCGTAGAATTGCTATTCAACTAAAAGAATTATTTGGTGATGATTTCTATTTAGAAATTCAAAATCATGGAATGGAAATAGAACAACCTTTACTTGATGGTGTTCCTAAATTAGCTAAAGATTTAAATTGTAAAATAGTTGGTACTAATGATGTTCATTACATAGAAAAGGAACATGCAATTCCACATAATGTTTTACTATGCCTTGGTGATAAAACAGGAAATGTTGATTACAGAGATTTAAGATATGGCACGCAAGAAATTTATTTCAAAAGTGCTGATGAAATGAAAGAAGTGTTCCGAAAATTCAAAGGGGCAGTTGAAAATACTCTCGAAATTGAAGAAAAGATAAATTTAGAAATTAAAACTGAAGGACATTTATTTCCTAAATTTCCAATTCCAAAAGAATCGAATGCAAAAACTCTTGATGAATATTTTGTTCAGCTAGCGGAAGAAAGATTACAAAGAAAATTTAAAACTATATCTAAGGAAGTTGAAGATCGTTTCAGATATGAAATTGATGTGATAAATAAAATGGGTTATGCCGGATATTTTTTGGTTGTACAGGATTTTATAAATGCAGCAAAACAAAAAGGAATTCCTGTTGGTCCTGGAAGAGGTAGTGCTGCTGGAAGTTTAGTTGCTTATGCACTTGGTATCACAAATGTTAATCCTCTTGAATATAATTTACTATTTGAACGCTTTCTCAATCCGGCAAGAAAATCAATGCCCGATATTGATGTTGATTTTGCAGATGACCAACGTGAAGAAGTTATTAAATATGTTAAAGAAAAATATGGTGAAAATTCTGTTTCGCAGATTATTACATTTAACAGATTATCTTCAAAAGCAGTAATTCGCGATGTTGCGCGTGTACTTAAAATTCCAATTCCAAAAGTGAATGAAATTACTAAATGGATTCCTTCAAAGTTTGGTAGAGTTTACACAATCGATCAGGCATTAAAAGAAGTTCCCGAATTACAATGGCTCAATACAACCGATGATCCTGTAATGCAAGAATTGTTAAAATATTCACGCATACTTGAAGGAATGAATCGTAATGCTTCTAAACATGCTGCTGGTGTTGTAATTACTCCTGGTGATGTTAGCGAACATGTACCTCTTGCAATTTATGGTGATGATGATGCAATAGTAACTCAATTCAATATGAAAGATCTTGAAGAAGCTGGTCTTCTTAAAATGGATTTTCTTGGATTGAGAACTTTATCAATTATTCGTGATACAATTGAATTGGTGAAAAAAAATCGTGGTATAACAATAAACATAGATGAAATTCCTGTTAATGATGCAAAAACTTATGAGCTTTTTGGACGAGGACAAACAACTGCTGTCTTCCAGTTTGAAAGTGCCCCAATGCGTGAGTATTTAAAAAAATTAAAACCTACCAGCATCAATGATCTTTCTGCTATGAATGCTCTTTATCGCCCAGGACCAATGGAATTTATTGATGACTTTATTGCATGCAAACATGGAAGAAAAAAAATTACTTATCTGCATCCTGTTCTAGAACCAATCTTAAAAGAAACTTATGGAGTTATTGTTTATCAGGAACAAGTTATTCAAATTGCAAATAAGGTTGCTGGAATGTCATTGGCAGAAGCAGATCTTTTAAGAAGAGCTATGGGTAAAAAAGATCTGAAAGCTATGGCTGAACAGAAAGAAAAATTTATTGAAGGTGCGAAACAAAATAATATTTCTGCAGAAATTTCATCTGAGATTTTTAATGTCATCGATAAATTTGCTAATTATGGATTTAATAAAAGTCATTCAGTTGCTTATTCAATTGTTGCATATCAAACAGCTTATTTAAAAGCTCATTACCTGGAAGAATTTCTTGCAGCAAATCTTTCCAATGAATTTGGTGATACTGAAAAAGTTACAATACTTTTGGAAGATTGTCGTAAACTTGGAGTAAAAGTTCAACCGCCAGATATTAATTATCCTTCAGTTAAATTTGATGTTGAAGGGAATAAAATAATTTTTGGAATGAGTGCAATTAAAAATGTTGGAGTTTCAGCAGTTGAAGAAATTAAAAAAGCACATAAATCTTTAGGAAGAAATTTTAAAAGTATTTATGATTTTTGTTCACACATAGATACAAGAATTGTAAATAAAAGAACTCTTGAAGGATTGGTATTAGCAGGTGCATTTGATTCTGTTAGTGGAACCCGCTCTCAAAATTTTGAAGCAATACCTGAAGCTCTTGAATATGGAAATAATGTTCAATCATCAAAAGAAAAATTAAGTAATAGTTTATTTGGTGAAGATGTTCACTCGCATGAAATGCTTGAACCTGAATTGCCAAATATTAAACCATGGGAAACAAAAGATAAACTTGCAAAGGAAAGGGAAGTATTAGGATTTTATCTGACAGATCATCCATTAAGAAAATTTAAAACTGAGTATAATTCTTTTGCAACAGTGCATTTAGGAGAAGAAGAAACTTATAACTTTAAAGATCCTGTTCGGGCTGTTGGTGTTGTAACAGAGCTTAGAACAAAAATTGATAAAAAAGGAAACAAGATGGCATTCTTTACTCTGGATGATTTTACCGGTTCATGTGAATGCTTAATGTTTTCAAAAGTATATTCAAAGTGTGAAGATTTAATTTTACCAGAATCAACTATTTTAGTACAGGGAATGTTAGAAAGTAGTGGTGATGCAATTAAACTTCATGTTGATATTGCATATGATCTGAAAAGTACAAAACAATTATTAACTAAAAGCATTGGAATTTTATTGGATGTTTCAATACATAATGAAAATACAATTGTAGAAATAAAAAAGATACTTGATAAATATCCAGGTAAAGTAAATGTGGTAATTGGTTTAATTGAAAAAGGAAAAACAAGAGAATTTTTAATCCAAAATAAAATTAATCTTAAAGAAGAGTTAATTGATGAACTTACACAATTACTTGGGGAAGAATCAATAAAATATTTTACAAATTAACTTTATAACTTTCGTTTGATAATAAAAAATGATTTATTAAGTTTGCTTCGCAATTCAAAAAAGAGGTTAGTAAATGGAAAATAAATGGGCTTTAATTCTTGGTGCTTCAAGTGGTTTTGGTGGAGCTTCAGCTGTTGAATTAGCAAAACATGGTTATAATATTTTTGGAATTCATCTTGATAGACAAGCAACAATGCCACAGGTTCATCAGGTAATTAAGAAAATTGAAAAGACTGGACAAAAAGCAGTTTTCTTTAATATAAATGCTGCAGACCAAATTAAAATTAATGACACACTCGACGAAATAAAAGAAAGATTTGCAACAAAAGATCATCCACATGTTCATGTCTTAATTCATTCACTTGCATTTGGTACATTAAAACCATTCATCTCTAAAAATCCGAATGATTGTATTTCTCCAGCTCAAATGAATATGACTTTAGAAGTAATGGCTCATTCACTTGTATATTGGACTCAAGGACTAATACAAAGAGATTTATTTGCAACTGGAGGAAGAATATTTGCACTAACAAGTGCTGGTTCACATACTGTAATACCAAACTATGGTGCTGTATCAGCAGCTAAAGCTGCACTCGAAGCTCATATTCGTCAACTTGCTGTTGAACTTGGTAATATGAAAATTACTTGTAACTCAATTATGGCGGGAGTTACAGATACACCTGCCGGAAACAAAATTCCGATGTTCGATAAAATGATGTCTGCTGCAAAAGCAAAAAATCCTCATAACAGATTAACAACTCCTGAAGATGTAGCAAAAGCAATTGTACTTTTGTGTGATGAAAAAGCAAGTTGGATTTCTGGTAACGTAATTGGGGTTGATGGTGCTGAATATATAGTAAATTACATCGGTGAAAAAACAAGCCAAATTATAAAATAATGGATAAATAGTATGACCGAATTTCAATTTACCGAAGAGCAAAATATGCTTCGCGAAATGGCTCGCGATTTTGTTAATAATGAAATTAAACCTGTTGCTTCAAAAATTGATCACGATGAAAAAATTCCTGATGAACTAATTAAAAAATTAGGTGAACTTGGTTTCTTAGGTGTTGCATTTCCCGAAGAATATGGTGGTGGTGGATTTGGTGAAGTTGGTTATTGTTTAATGCAAGAAGAAATTGCAAGAGGTTGTATGTCCACCGCAACTTTTATTGGTGCACATCAATCTATTGGTTCAAATGTTATTTATTTAGGTGGAACCGAAGAACAAAAACAAAAATTTTTAGTACCACTTGCTAAAGGAGAAAAAATTGGTGCTTTTTGTTTGACTGAAGCGCAAGCGGGTTCAGATTCTTTTAATGTAAAAACAAAAGCAACTTTAGATGGAAACGAATGGGTTATTAACGGTGAAAAACTTTGGATTACAAATGGAGGTATTGCAGATATTGTTTCTGTATTTGCAAGAACAGAAAAAGGGATAAGTGCTTTTATAGTTGAAACAAATACACCGGGATATCATGCAGGACCAGCAGAAAAGAAAATGGGAATTCGTGGTAGCACAACCAATGCAATAACTTTTGATAATGTGAGAGTTCCCAAAGAAAATTTAGTTGGAACTGATGGTCGTGGTTTTATACTTGCAATGAAAACTTTAGATGCTGGTAGATTAGGGTTAGGAGCTGCTTGTTTAGGTGCTTCAAAAGAATTGTTGGAAATGTCAGTTCAATATGCAAAACAAAGAAAACAATTCGACCAAACAATTTCTCATTTTCAGGCAATTCAATTTATGCTTGCAGAAATGTCAACATTAATTTTTGCAATGGAATCTATGGTTTACAGAACAGCTGTTGATTATGATTTAAAGAAAGATGTATCACAAAAATCTGCTATGGTAAAATTATTCTGTTCAGAATCATTAGATAAAATTGCAGATTATGCTGTTCAAATTCATGGAGGAATGGGATATTCAAGAGAATTACCAATTGAAAGATATTATCGTGATTCAAGAATTAATAGAATTTTTGAAGGGACAAACGAAATACAAAAAAATATTATTGCACATATTGCATTAAAGAAAAATGGAAAAATGTAATTAATAATAGGAGAAAGAATAAATGAAACCATTTACATTTACAGATTCAAATTTTGATGTAGAAGCATTACAATCAAACATACCAGTTATAGTAGATTTTTGGGCAGCATGGTGTGGACCATGTAGAATGATAGCACCAATTATAGAAGAACTTGCTGGTGAATATGAAGGAAAAGTTAAAGTAGGTAAACTTGATGTAGATGAACATCAACAAATTGCTGTTCGTTATGGAGTAAGAAGTATTCCTACAGTATTATTTATAAAAGATGGACAAGTTAAAGATCAAATAATAGGCGCAGTTCAAAAATCTGTATTCATTGATAAAATAAATAAATTATTATAAACAAAAAATTTCTTGATAAAATAATTAGCTTGACAAAAAAAGAAATGAGTATTAATTTCAGTGCAAGAATAAAAACTTTTCGAAAAAACAATTTTAACTTTTGTAATTATTGTAAATAAAAGAAAGACATTATAATTTGATATCACAATTTTCAAAAATATTTTTGATTGTTTTTTTCGAAAAAAAATTGTTCCAATTAATGAAGTGTAAAAATTTAGTAGCAGTAAAAAAAACTAATCAATACAAAAAAATCTTGAAGGAGGTATTATTGAATTTACAGTTACAAATTTTATCACTTCAAAAACCCTTTCTTAATTTAATCAACAAATAAGGAGTAAACTATGCAGCGAAAGATTTTTTACCTTTTGCTACTTTTTGCTCTTGTGCCTGTCATGTTAATGGCTGGTACCAAGGGTAGAATCAAGGGAAAAGTTGTCGATTTGCAAACCGGTGAAGCACTCGTAGGGGCCAACGTTTATGTAGTTGGTAGCTCTGCTGGTGCTAATACTGATGTAAACGGCGAATACCTGATTCAAAATATGGAAGCTGGCGTTTATACTTTACGCGCAGCTTATGTTGGTTATCAAACAATTACGATTTCTAACATAAGAGTTAACGCAGATTTAACAACCTACGTTAATTTTGAATTACCAAGTGAAGATATTCAGGTTGGTACTGTTGAAATCGTAGCTCAAAAACCAATCATCCAAAAAGATAACACCAACGCTGTTCGTATTACAACAAACGAAGATATTCAAGCTCTTCCAGTTCGTGGTGTTAATAGCATTATAAGCTTAACTGCTGGTGTTGTTAATCAAAATGGTAATATCTACATCCGTGGTGGTCGTGTGGATGAAGTTGGTTACTATTTGGAAGGTGTTTC
>JAOADJ010000057.1 GCA_026417375.1 Melioribacteraceae bacterium
ATAATTGAACAGAAAAATAATTACACATTAACATATTTACGAGATCGTGGTTATATGTTAATACAAGCAGAAAAACCACTCATTACAATTGATACTTTAAAAAACAGAGTTGACGTTGTTCTTTCATACAATGCTGGTAAACGTTATAAAATAAGCAACGTTTTTACAACAAGAACTGGTAAAGGTTTTGATATGATTGAAGATGATTTGCTTCGTGAATTAGTTGCTATTAATCCCGGTTCCTGGTATAGCCATGCTGATATTCAACGTGGTCAGGTTCGTTTATACAGAACAAATCTTTTTACTTCATCAATTATCAATAGTGTAATTTCGGATACTGTCGGTAATACAGTTCCGTTAAATATTAATGTTGATATTGGTTTAATGCATGAACTTTCCCCTGAAATTATTATGAACAATGAAGATAATACTTTTAATCTTGGTACTGCATTAAATTTTGTTAGAAAAAATTTTTTGGGAGGAGCAAGAAAATTAACAGCTTCTACTTCAATTGCAGCTCAGAATATTTCTGAGTTCATAAAAAAACCATCTTTTGCAGATTCAACTTTTTTTGGTTATGCAGATGCAAGATTAAGTTTAGAACAACCTTTTATTTTTGGCTATCCAATTAATACTAAACTTGAATCCTATTTTACTCTTCAAAAAAGAAAAAATGAATATAATTCTACTCTCTATGGTGGAAAAATAGGATTTGATTTTGAATTACCTTATAACGTTTATCTAAATACATTGAATATGTATTTCAGCATCGAACATTCTGAGTATGTTTACAAAAGAGAATACTTAGTTAATATTGCAACAAACTACTTTGAAATTAATCAAGGAATGTCATTAAAAAATGCAGATTCACTTGCAAATTATTTTGTTGATAATTTATTAAAATCCCGTTCGTTTAATAGTACAAACCAATTATTTGGATTAAACTTTGGTGCAAACAAAACTGATGATTTTTTATATCCAACTGAAGGTTATTCTTTATCATTTGTTTTAGAAGAAGCTAACTCAATAGCATTTTTATTCAGTAAAATATTTAATACAACTTTCAACAGACCATTAAGTTTTAAAACAATAATTACTTCAACATATTATCCAAATTTTTATAATTCCAAGACAGATGTTTTTGGAATAAAATTCAAATTTGGAAAAATATTTACTTATAGAGGCAATCAAGCAGATATATCTATAAATCAAAGATTATATGCAGGTGGAAGTAACTCAATTCGTGGTTGGGGCACACGTCAGCTTGTACCTAAAAATTCATTATTGAATTTAACTAACATTACTCAGGAAGATTTAGATGCGTTTTTAATTAAAGGTGCAGTTACAGGTGGATTTGTTTTAATGGAAGGATCTTTCGAATCGCGTCATAAATTTTTAGAAAAGCTTGGAGCTGTATTTTTTATTGATTATGGAAATACCTGGAACGACTTTAATGAATTTAAATTAAATCAAATTGCTGTTGCTTCAGGATTTGGATTTAGATTTTATTCCGATTTTATTCCTTTTAGAATTGATTTTGGCTTTAAAATTTATGATCCGGAAAACCGAAAAAGTTTTCTGAAAAAAAGATTTTGGGGTGAACTACTTCAATTCCACATTGGTATTGGTGAAGCTTTCTGAAATTATAATTTTTGCTGAAACTTCTTTTTTCTGTAAATTTGCCCTCACTTTTTTGAAGAGGATTGTATGATTTCCAGTATGACTGGATATGGCAAAGGTATTGTTACAAATGATGAATTTTCCGTTGAAGCTGAAATTAAAACAGTTAACAGCCGGTTTCTTGATATTTCATTAAGATTACCAAAATTTCTTCTCAATAAAGAATTCGAAATAAGAGAAAGATTAAAATCTAAAATTAAACGTGGTAAAGTTTATCTTTCTATCTCAGTTAAAAAAGGGGATGTCGTTGAAAAGTTTAATGAAATTGACCCGGATTCTGTTAAATATGTTTTAACTCTTCTAAAGGATATAAAAAAAGCTTCTAAGATTAAAGATAAAATCAAACTTTCAGATATTCTTCTTTTTCAAAATGTGCTATATAAAGATGATTATGAACAAGCTGAACAGGAAATCGAATTAATTTATCAGGCAATTGATTATTCAATTATTGAACTGAACAAAATGAGAGATGCTGAAGGTTTAGAATTAGAAAAAGATCTAAAAAATAGATTAGCTATAATCGAAGAAGCTGTTAATTTTATTGAAAATTATGCAAGAGTTTCTGTTAAAGAATATTTTGAAAAAATAAAAGAAAGAGCAACTCAATTAGTTAATGATTTTTCAAATAATACCGAAAGATTAAATGTTGAACTTGCATTACTTTCAGAAAGAGCCGATGTTACAGAAGAATGTGTTAGATTAAAAAGTCATATAAAATTATTTTATGAAACTTTAGAAAAACCTGAAGAAGCAGGAAGAAAATTAAATTTTATTGTTCAGGAAATGAATCGCGAAGCAAATACAATAAATAGTAAATCTCTTTCAACAGAAATTTCTCACAAAGGAATTTTAATTAAAGAAGAAATAGAAAAAATTCGTGAACAAATACAAAACATTGAATAAAAAGTGAAATTGAATAAACCTAAATTATTTGTTTTCTCAGCTCCAAGTGGTAGTGGTAAAACTACAATTGTAAAAGATGTTTTAAAATCTTTTCCGGATTTTGTTTTTTCAATTTCTGCTACTACAAGAAAGAGAAGAACTTCGGAAAAAAATGGTGTTGATTATTTCTTTATTTCGGAAGAGGAATTTCTTAATAAAATAAATAATAATGAATTTGTTGAATGGGAAAAATTTTACGATTATTACTATGGCACTTTAAAATCTCAGATTGAAGAAAATATAAAAAACGGTTTAAATACAGTTTTTGAAGTTGATGTTAAAGGTGCTTTAAGTATAAAAAATTATTATCCCGATGCTGTTTTAATTTTTATAGCTCCACCAAGTATAGAAGAATTAAAACAAAGATTAATAAATAGAAACACTGAAACCGAAGAAGACTTAAAGAAAAGAATTGAAAGAGCTGAAATGGAATTAAGCTTTAAAGATAAATTTGATTATGTAGTTTCCAATTCAGATTTGGAAATTGCAAAGAAAAAAGTAAAAGAAATTATAGAAAATGAAATAAAGGAGAATAACTAATGGCAATTCAACCATTGAGCTTAAAAAAAATAAAAGAAAATGCTTCTAATTTATATGAAGCAGTTATAGTTGCTTCCAGAAGAGCAAGAAAATTAAATGACGATCTTAAACTTGAATTTAACACTCTTTTGAGCAGTGTAACAAACTCAAATGATGAACAATTTGAGGACAAAGAAAATCCGGAACAATTAAAGCTTTCTTTAGAATTTGATAAAAGAGAAAAACCACATATTCAGGCAATTAAAGAACTTCGTGATGGAAAAGTTAAATTCCGTTACAAATCAGAAAAGTAATTAGTCTTAAATTTTCTTAGAGCGGAATTGTTCTTGCAGTTCCGCTTTTTTTGTTTTTTAAATAATAATTAATTTTAAAAAGAAAAATTAATCAAAGCATTAATTGTGGAAGAATTAAAAAAACAACTTATTGAGTTATTAAAAGATCAACAATTAATTTTTGGTGACGATCTGTTTGAAAATATAAACTTAGATATTTATGAAAAGCCAAAAAAAGAATTAGCAATAAAATTTGTACAAGATGAAACAATCGAAAAAAATAAAGAATTAAATTTAATCGGATTAACTTTGGAAGAATTTCAAAAAGCTGAAAATTTAGAAGAACTAAACTCATTAATTTCCAATTGTCAATTATGTCCACTTGGTAAAACAAGAAATAAATTTGTGTTTGGTGTTGGTAATCCAAATGCCAATGCAATGTTAATTGGCGAAGCTCCCGGAGCTGATGAAGATTTACAAGGCGAACCATTTGTAGGTAGAGCAGGCAAACTTTTAACAGATATTTTAAAGGCAATTAATTTCACTCGCGATGAAGTTTATATTGCAAATATTCTTAAATGTCGTCCACCTGGAAACAGAGATCCTTTACCTTCTGAAATGGAAACTTGTATGCCTTATTTATTAAAACAAATAGAGCTTATTAAACCAAAAGTAATTTTATGTTTGGGAAGAATTGCTGCAAATGGATTGTTAAATAAAAAATTAACTCTTTCAGCTTTGAGAGAAAATGTTTACGATTTTTATGGAATTAAAGTAGTTGTAACATATCATCCTGCAGCTCTTTTAAGAAATCCAAATTGGAAGAAAGGTTGTTGGGAAGATGTTAAAAAATTTAGAAAATTATATGATGAATTAACGGCTTAATTATGGCAAAAAAAACTGAAACTAGAAAAGCATCAAAACCAAATTATGACATTGAAAAATTAAAATCATCAGCAAAGCAACCACCATCAGCTATCGAAGTTGAAATGTCTGTTCTTGGGGCTATGATGATTGATAAAGAAGCAGTTCCTAAAGCTATCGAAATACTTCAACCCGATGCTTTTTTTGATCCTAAAAATGCAATTATTTTTAATGCTATCACTTCTCTTTATGAAAACGATGAACCTGTTGATACCGTTTCTGTTTATGAAGAATTAAAAAAAGAAGGTAAAGTTGAACAAGCCGGTGGTGCTGCATACATTAGTAAATTATCACAAGATATTTCTTCAGCGGCTAATATTGATTATCATGCCCGTGTTGTTCTTGAAAAATGGATTTTAAGAAAATTAATTTCTTCTTCAATGGAAATTGCATCTCTTGCATACGAAGGACAAAAAGATGTTTTCGATTTATTAGATGAAGCGGAAAATAAAATATTCCAAATTTCAGAAGAGGGAATTAAAGAATCTTTTACTTCTATGGAAAAAGCTGTTAAAGAAGCTTGGGAATTAATTGAAGCAATACATGCAAAAAAGATTTCAACTTTTTCCGTTCCAACTGGTTTTACCGAATTAGATGAACTTCTTGGTGGATTTCAAAAATCAGATTTGATAATAATTGCTGCTCGTCCTGCTATGGGTAAAACTGCTTTTGCTATGTCTGCAGCAAGAAATGCTGCAATTGAACATAATGTTCCGGTTGGAGTATTTAGTTTAGAAATGGCAACAAATCAACTTGTAACCCGTTTAATTTCTGCTGAAGCAAGAATCAATGCTCATAGTTTAAGAACAGGAAAATTTAAAGTTGAAGATGGTGCAAGGTTTTCACGTGTAATTCATAAATTAACAAAAGCACCAATTTATATAGACGATACTCCGGGAATTTCTATCCTCGAATTAAGAGCTAAAGCAAGAAGATTAAAAAATGAAAAGAATATAAGATTATTAATCATTGATTATTTACAATTGGTAAATCCTTCTATTCATATGGATAGTCGTGAAAGGGAAATTTCAACAATTTCAAGATCGTTAAAAGCTTTAGCAAAAGAATTAAATATTCCTGTTATTGCTTTATCTCAGTTAAACAGACAAGTTGAAACACGCTCGGATAAAAGACCACAACTTTCAGATTTACGTGAATCGGGATCTATTGAACAAGATGCAGATGTTGTTATCTTTCTTAATCGTCCGGAAGTTTATGGTATTACACAATTTGCAGCTAGCGATGATATGAAAGGTGAAAGCACAGAAGGAATTGCAGAAGTAATTATCGGTAAACAAAGAAATGGACCAATTGGTGAAGTAAAATTAAAATTTTTGAAAGAATATGCTCGTTTCGAAAACTTAGAACGCTTTCGTGTTTTACCTGAAGTTATTGAACCACCACAAATTGAGGAGAGACCATTTTGAAAAACATGAAATTAATTTTTTTAGTATCTGTTTTATTTTTAAATATTTATCATGCACAAACTTATACTCAAAAAGATGTTGAAATTTGTAATTCGAAATTTGAATTAGCTGTTTCAAAAAACCTTTCTTCAAAACCAATTAATGAAATTATAATTGAAATCGGAAAAAGTTTTTTAGGTACTGATTATGTATCATATACCCTCGAGAAAGGTGAAAAAGAAAATGTTGTTATTAATCTTTCAGGATTAGATTGCTACACTTTTTTAGAATCAACTTTTGCTTTATCACGTTGCGTTAAAAATGGTAAAACTAATTTCGATGATTATTTAAAAGAAATTGAAAACTTGAGATACCGAAACGGAAAACTTGATGAGTACCCTTCGCGTCTTCATTACTTTTCTGATTGGATTTATGATATTGATAAAAGAGGAATTGGAAAAAATATCTCAAAAAAAATTGGTGGTGTTAAAATAAATAAGAAAATAAATTTCATGACAACTCATATTGAATCATATCGTCAGTTAAAAGAGAATCCTAAGTATGTTGAACAAATGAAAAAATATGAAAAAGAAATTTCTAAGCGCGATTATTATTATATACCTCAAGAAAAAATAAAAGATGTTGAAGATAAAATTCAAAGTGGTGATTTAATTGGTATTACTACAAATGTTGATGGATTAGATATTGCTCATACAGGTATAGCCATTCGTCTTGAAGATGGAAGAATTCATTTTATGCACGCTCCAATAGTTGGTAAAAAAGTTGAAATAACTGAAAAACCTTTAGCTGATTATGTTCTTGGTAATAAAAAACAAAATGGAATTATGGTTGTAAGGCCACAATAAATCTTATGGATTAATTTTTACATTTGTTACAACCAAATAAACAATAAGAATAGTAATTAGTATCAAAATAATTTTTATAAAGTTATAGAAAAAAGAATTGCCTTTATTAATTGTATTGAAAGATTGAAATTTTATTTCTTCAACTGATATAATTTTCAATAAATTTTTTATGTAAACACAACTTTTGGGTCTTGCCTTCGGATTTTTTTCAATCAATTCAAAAATTAATTTATTAAATGAAGAAGGAAAATCATTTCTGAAACTTTGAATTGGTGCAGGATATTCATTCAGGTGCGCATAAATTACCTGAGCTTTATTTTGATAATAAAAAGGGGGAAATCCTGTTGACATTTCATATGCTGTACAACCTAAAGAATAGAGATCTGATAAATGAGAAATTTTTCCTCCTGAAATTTGTTCGGGACTCATATAAAAAAGTGTTCCAACCATTTTTGAGCTGGTAGTAAATGATTCAAAATCCTCTACAGATTTTGCTATTCCGAAATCAGCAATTTTTGCAACTCCATCTTTTCTTATAATTATATTCGAAGGTTTTATATCTCTATGAATAATTCCGTGCGAATGAGCAAAGTCCAGTCCATCCAATATTTGTAATAAAATATTTTTTATAAGTGGAAAATCTAATCTTTGTTTTCTTCTAATAATTGATGCTAAATCTTCACCATCAACAAATTCCATTACAATTCCAATCGATGAGTTAATTTCAATCAATTCATGAATTGTAATAATATTTGGATGTATTAACTTGGCTTGGTTCTTAGCTTCTTTTCTTAACTTTTTTAATGAATGAAAAGATCTGTTATTTTCAGTTCGTATAACTTTTATAGCAACAATTCTATCAAGTTCTAAATCACGTGCTTTAAAAACATTTCCCATACCTCCTTCACCAATTAAATCTATAAATTCAAATCCGTGAAATATTTTACCAATCAGGTTTTTCATTTTATTTAATCAAACTTAAAAGTGTTTTTACATTTTCTAAATCTTCATGTTGATCTTTACTTTTTGGTGTTTCAAGAATTAAAGCAACATCTTTTAACTTTTTGTCATTCATAATATTTGCAAAACCGTCTAAGCCAATTTCACCTTTTCCAATATGATCATGTCTGTCAACTCTACTACCTAATTGCTTTTTACTATCATTCATATGAATACATTTTAATTTATCTAATCCAATTATTTCATCAAATTCTTTCATTACTTTTTTATATTCTTTAGGATCTTTGATGTTATAACCTGCCGCAAAAATATGAGCAGTATCAATGCAAACACACATTCTTTCTTTATCATCAACAAGTTCGATTATTTTAGCAAGTTGTTCGAATTTATATCCTAAAGCTTTCCCTTGACCCGCTGTTGCTTCGAGCATACTTTTAACTTTGTAATTTTTAGTTTGAAGGTGAAGTAAGTTAAGAGATTCTGCAATTAATTTTATCCCTTCTTCTTCACCAGCACCACCATGCGAACCAGGGTGAAAATTTAAATATGGTATTCCAAGTTGTTCACATCTGTCTAATTCATCTTTAAATGCAATTCTTGATTTTTCTAAATTTTCACTATCAATTGCACAAAGATTTATTAAATATGAATCGTGAGAAACAACAACTTTTATATTAGAATTAGAAAGTTTTTCTTTGAATAAATTTATTTCCTTTTCAGAAAGTGGTTTCGATGTCCAGCGATTATTATTTCTTGTAAAAATTTGAATTGCATTAAATCCAAATTCTTCAGCTTTAGTTATTGCTGAATCAACACCACCTTCAACAAAAACATGAGCACCAATTAAATGTTTCATAAAATTCCAATTATGTTTAAGTTATTTTTATAATTGTATAGTTGAATTTATTAATAAAGGAAATAAGATGAAAATATTTATTACCGGTGGAAGCGGTTTTATCGGGCAATATCTTAATCTGGAATTAAGTAAAGAAAATAATTTATTAACTCAATATTATTCCAATGTTGGCAATTGTAATAATTATAATTCAATCAGATGTTCAATTACAGATTACATTACAATTGAAAAAATATTTAATGAATTTCAACCAGAAAATGTTATTCACTCTGCTTCAGTATCAACGGCAGAAAAAGCTGACAAAATGAAAACTAGAGACGTTTATGAAATTAATGTAAATGCAACTAAATTTTTAGCAGAGCAATGTGAAAAACATAAATCGAAATTAATTTATTTATCAACAGATTTAGTTTATGCAGGTTACCGTGGTTCATTATTAAATGAAAATTCAAAACTTATTCCTATTTCTCTTTATGCAGAAACAAAATTAATGGGTGAAATAAAAATTCAAGAAACTTTTGATAACTATATAATTTTAAGAGTTGCACTTCAATTTGGCATTGGATTAAATCATAGTACCTCACACTTTCAACATATTTATCAAGAACTTAAAAATGAAAAACCTGTTAAATTGTTTACAGATCAATTTCGTTCACCATTATCTGTTTTAGAAACTGCAAGAATAATTTCAGGGTTAATCAAAAATGATATTAAACAAGAAATAATAAATTTAGGTGGCAAAAAAAGATTATCGAGATACGGTTTGGGAGAAATGTTGTGTAAGGTAACTGGTTTTAATCCGGATTTGTTAATACCAATTACTATGAAAGAAGCAAATGTAAATTATCCAGTTGAAGATGTTTCATTAAATATTAATAAACTTTTATCACTAGGTTTTGAAATGAAAGATGTTGAAGAATCGATAAGAGAAATTGTTTAAATAAATAAAAAATCAGTCTGCTAATAAATTTAGCAGACTGAAAATAAATATCCCCCCACAAAAATTTAAGATATCATTTCACCTGCTATAGTCTCAATTTTTTTCCTTTTATAAAAAGGAAATTCTTTTGCTCTTTCAGTTATAATATTCATTAATTCATATCTTGTTATTGGTCTTTCTGTGTTAAGTAAATCTCGAAGCAGATTTATTGAAGTTTGTTTGAATATTTTTCTGTTTAAATCAAATATTTCAAATTCATTTGTATTAACATTTAGTTTTTTTAATTTCTTTTCAACTTCAAATACATTAATGATATGGTTTATAATAGACTCATTCATTAAATTAAATACATCATCTACATTGAGTTTATAATGATAAAATTTTTTATTTACTCCATAGTTATACATATAAGCTCCATTGGA
>JAOADJ010000037.1 GCA_026417375.1 Melioribacteraceae bacterium
TAAAGGTAAATCTGTTATTTCAAATGATGCAACTTTATAAGCTGGAACGTTAATACCTTCTAAAAAATCAACAGCTGATTTATCAAATGGAGATGAAAAGCAAATTAGTCCTAAACTTTCGGCATATTCTTTTAATTTTGGCTGCCATTCCCATGGAGTATAAGCTTGTTTGTACAATTCATAAAGAGTTGTGCCATCCCAAATTGTACCTTGCTTTATTTGAAAATATTCTTTTTGTGAATCAATTGTAATTGTATCTGGTGTATAAGTTTGAAGTTTAACAGCATCTGCGCCACATTCTTTTATTGCTTTTATGCTTTCGAGAGCTATTTCAAAATCTTGATTATGATTTGCAGAAAGTTCTGCAATTATAAATGTGGGTTCATCGTTACCAATGTATTTATTACCAATTTGTATTTTCATTTTTTTAATTGATATAATAAAAATTCTTCATCATTAATTATTTCTTTACCAATTAGTTTATATCCCGATTTCATAAATGCTTTTATTGATGGAGTATTATTTGGACGAATAATTGCATTGATGAAATTTATGTTTGGTTTATCATGAAACAACTTATAACTGGCTGAAAAAATTAATTGTTTAGAAAAACCTTTCCCGCGAAAATCTTTATCAATGCTAATATTAATTTCTGCGTAATAACCTTTAATATCAAAACGTACTTGTCCAATAAATTGGTTTGTTGGAGTAAAAGCTAAAAGAAAATAACAATTATCATCAAGCAATTTACCGGAGAACCAATCTAAGTGGTCGCCCCATTTTATAGGTTCTGTGTTAATTGAATTTGCTCTAACCAAACGATCGTTTGAAAGATTAAAAATAATTGTTGCATCTTTTGAAATAGCTTGTCTGAAGTAGAAACCAGATTTTCCTACATGCTTATCAATTATATATTGAATTACTCTTTTGGCACCATTACCATCAATTTTTTGCTTTCCGATTTTTGAAATTACTTCTCTTACTTGCTTTTTTCTCAAGTTGGATATTAATAATGATAATCTATGTTCAAGGTTTGGTAAGTCATAAGATAATTCTTGTTGTAAAAATTTTTCTTTAACCCATCCGGCAAGTTGAATTTTTTGATTATCAGCAGTTGCTATTGCTATCGTTGGAATTCCAACTCTTGCAAGTTCATTTAAAGTTTGTCCTCCAGAGCAAATTGCTAAATCCGTGTCATATAAAATTTTTAGTAATTCTGTAGGAGTTGGTGAATTATATATTTCTGTGTTTGAATCTTTTACTTCTTCAATTTGTGAAATGGTTTGAAATGATTGTGTAACAATTACTCTTTTTTTAATCGAAGGATAATTGCGTGTTAAAAGTCTTAATACTCGTGTAGTTAAATTAAGTTGGTCACTTCCTCCAAAAGTTAAAATAATATTTTGAATATCTAATCTTAATGGTTTTTCAAAAATTTCCCAAAATTCTTTTCTGAGTGGTAAAAATTTTAATCCTAACAAATATTCATGTGTTAATGTTTTTTTGTATGGTAAAGTTTCGGCATTAACAGCGCCATTTAGAATTATTCCCGATGGATAATCAAGCCGAAGAGTGTCGTCAAAGTAAAGTGGTATCAAAGTCATTTTTGAAATTGTTTCATAAAAACTAATATCAGCAATGTATGAATCAACTATAATTGCATCACTATTTTTAATTTTTCTTAAAAGATCATTTTTGTTTTCAAGCCAATCAAACATTTCATAATTAATTTCTTCTAAAAAAGGTAAAACGGAATCATCACCATTTAAATAAATTTTGGGAATAATGTTTCTTTCTTCAAATGCCTGATATAAAGAAATACATCTTGTTAAATGACCAAAACCAGTATTTTTATTTGCTTCTGTAATTATCGAGATTTTCATCTATAACTATCTAAAGTTTTTTTAATTGCATTGGTAATAAAAACTAAATCTTTTTTTGTTAAAGTAGGATAAATTGGAATCGAAATTTCTCTTTCATAAAATTTTTCTGCAATTGGAAAGTCGCCCAATTTAAAACCAAATTTTTTTCTATAAAATGGTTGCAAATGAACAGGTATGTAATGAACTTGAAAAACAACCCCGTTTTCTTTTAATCTATAGAAAAATTCTTTTTTATCAATTTTCAATTTATCAAACTTAATTTGCAAAGGATAAAGATGGTAAGCGTGTTTAACATTTTTTTCTACAGATGGAATTATTACCCGATCATCATTATTGAAAAATGAATCGTAATAATTTGCAATTTTTCTTCTTGCAGAAATAAATTTTTTCAGTCGTTTAAGTTGATTTATTCCTAAGGCACATTGGAAATCAGTTATTCTGTAATTAAAACCAACTTCATGCATTTCATAATACCAAGGTCCATCATTTTTTTCTAATAGATTTTCATCTTTTGTCATACCATGAGTTCGCAACATTTTAACACGTTTATCAATTTGTTCATCATTTGTTAAAACAGCACCACCTTCACCAGTTGTAATATGTTTTACAGGATGAAAACTAAAATTCACAGCATCTGCATATTTAACGGCATATTGAATATCATTATTAAATTCAGCACCTAATGCATGACAAAAATCATTTACTAATTGAAAACCAAATTTATTTTTTAATTCAAATAAAGATTTCCAATCGGAAGGATGTCCCGCAAAATCAACTGCTACAACTGCTTTTACTTTTTTATTTTGATTTTTATAATCTATTAATTTTTTTTCAAGTTTGTTTACATCTATTGTGTAAGTTTTAGGGTTAATATCAACAAAATCTACTTTAGCACCAACAAAAATTGCACAGTTAGCACTTGATAAAAAAGTAATTGGTGAAGTGATAATAATATCATTCTTTTTCCAACAGAGAGCTAAAGCAATCATATGCAAACTTGCTGTTCCATTGGCAACAACAGAAGCATAATTAGCCCCAAAAAATTTTTTTAATTCATTTTCAAACTCAACCGATACCGGTCCTTGTGTTATAAATTGACTTGGCAAAATTTTACAAACTGCTTCAATATCAGATTGTTCAATAGTTTGTTTTCCATAATAGTATATTTTATTGTTCTTCATAATAGTTAAATATTTTTTATAAGATTAATTAATTCGTCAACTGTTAAAAACCAAGGATTTGTACCGCTATTATATTTAAAACCATAATCACAAAACTTGCCCGGTTTAGAGTTACTTGTTAATCTAAATTTTTCGGTATCCCATAATTTAAGTGATTGATTATCACCTAGTTGAACAGAAGGAAGAATAACATAATAATCGTCGAACTCAATTGTATTAATAGCATCAGCTTCAGTAATCATTTCTTCATGAATTTTTTCTCCGGGACGAATACCAACAATTTCTGTTTTACAATCCGGAGCAATTGCTTTAGCTAAATCAGTAATTCTATAAGATGGAATTTTAGGTACAAATAATTCACCACCCCACATTATTTCAAAACATTTTAAGACAAAATCAACACCTTCTTGAAGCGTAATATTAAAGCGGGTCATTCTTTCATCGGTGATTGGAATTACACCAGTTTTTTTCTTTTCTAAAAAGAAAGGAATTACAGAACCACGACTTGCCATTACATTCCCATAACGAACAACAGAAAATTTAATATCGTGTGAACCTTTGTAATTATTAGCCGCAATGAAAAGTTTATCGGATGTTAATTTTGTTGCTCCATAAAGATTAATTGGAGCAGCTGCTTTATCAGTTGAAAGAGCAATTACTTTTTTAACATTACATTCAAAACAAGCATCAATTACATTTTGTCCACCAATAATATTTGTTTTAACAGCTTCAAAAGGATTATACTCTGCCGCAGGAACTTGTTTTAGTGCTGCTGCGTGTACAACATAATCAACTCCGGTCATTGCACGAATTAATCTTTCTTTATCACGAACATCACCAATAAAATAACGCATCAAAACACCTTCTTTTCTGTATTTTGATTCTTGTTGCATTTCAAATTGTTTTAGTTCATCGCGGCTATAAATAATAATTTTCTTGGGAGTATAGTTTTTTAATACTGTTTCAACAAATTTTTTCCCAAAAGATCCTGTCCCACCAGTTATTAATATGGTCTTGTTGTTCATTTAAATTCCTTTTTGCTAATAAAACAAATACAAAAATAATTAATTCATTTTGATTATAATATAAAAAAGGTGGTTTGTATATAATATATTATGAAAATAAAAATCAACAATTGTTTAGTAAGATTCAATCTATAGTGTTTATTAATCCGATATTCTTTAATATCTCAGAATTAATGTTATGTTTTTTATAAAATTTTTGATAATAAGGAATGTAATTTTGATAGAGCTTTTGAAGTTTTTCCATTTTATAATTTTCAAAAACCCACAAGTGTTTCTTGAGCTTCCACAATTTTGAAAATAAATATCTGTTATAAAAAGGTGCTGCAATTCTTGTAAGAATATAAACCAGCCAATGCCAAAAATGAAAATTATATTTTGAATTAAATTCCCCTTTCTTAATTTTTTCTAAAGTATGATTAAAATAATAACATGCTCTTATATGATTAAATCCATCTCCAAAACCAATAATATCTTTAGTTAAATTTTTTCTTATCTCCTCTTTTTCTTTTGAAAAATATTCATCAATTCTATTTGTTTTGTAATATTCATTTATTAAAGTTTGGAGTTCAAAGTAGTTTTTAACTAATGGAGAACCTTTGTAAAGTGGGTCACGATTAAAATTTGGATCTGGATTTATAAAAATTGTTTGCTTTCCCATTAACCAACATTCCAAAGCTGTAGTTGATTCAAAGCAAGTCCAAATATCACAAACACTAATTAAGTCGTGAATTGATTCTTCATTACATAAATAAACAACATTAGAATAATGAGCTAATTCACTCATTTCATTTGTAACTGGTTCTGGTCTTTCGGGTGCATTTTCTTGTGGATGTTGTTTTAAAATAAATAGTGTGTCGGGATTATTTTCAATTGCTTTTTTTAATATATCGCGAACTAAATTCCTTTGTCGCTCAATCCATTCAAGTTTTTCTTTATCTCCTTTTGCCCAATAAAGAAGTTCTTCCCGTCCCCGCTTGTGATCTAGTTTTCCGAAAGCCCATCCGGCATAACCAATAACTTTTTTAAAATTTTGTTTACTGTATTTTTTCAGGAAGTCCTCTTTTTTCATAAACTCATAAATTGAATATCTGTCAAAACCAACACCACCAGTTACAACAATTTTATTTTTATATGAAGGTTCTTTTTCCTTTAAAAAATTAGCAGTTCTTTCACTCCAACAGCAAATATATTCCTGATAAAATTTTTTATCTCTGTTAAATCCCCAATAATTAAATGAACCATCGGTTCTGAAATTACCTTCAGAGATTAATGCAAAGATTGGGATATTTTGTTCGTGTGCAATTTTAGAAATTTCGAAATAAAGATTACTTCCAATTGTGTTGGCTTGTAAAATTATATCGGGCTTTATTTTATAAATCTGATGAATATCTATATTAAGAGCATGAAAGAATTCACAGTTTAAATAATTTTCCGAGAAATATCTTATTGGGAGAAGCATTTCAACATCGCGACCAACTGCATCATCAGTAAAACAAAGTACTTTTATTTTTTTATTAACTTTCAATTAGAATTTATCCTTATAATTTCATCGAAATAACTTGCAAGCTTCTTTGTAAGATTTCTGTTTGAATATTGTGAAATATCAGTTTGATTAGATGTTAACTTGCCTTGTTTATATTTTTCGAAAAGAAGTCGTATAGTTTTTATTGTTGTTTCTAAATCATTAAAATTACAGGTTAAACCAGCATTAGCATTTTCTACTATTTTTGAAGCGTCACTTTCATTTGGTCCAATTACTAAAATAGGTCTTCTTGTTGCAAGATATTCAAATAATTTTCCTGGTAGTCTGCCATTTACATTTGGCATATCATTAAGAATTAAAAGAAGAACTTGTGAACTATACATTTTTTCGATTGTTTCTTTACGTGAAATATGATCCAATAATTTTAAGTTTTCTTTTAATCCAAGTGAATTCAATTCATCTAAAATAGCGTGACCAATAAATCCAGCCAATTCAATTTCAAGTTGATTTGCAAAATCTGAATTTTCTTTTTTAATAATTGATAAAGCTTTCCATAAAGTTTTTGCATTTCTATCAGGACCTAAACTTCCATAATGACTTAATTTGAATTTATCAGATAATGGAACGTTTATATTGTTAAAATCATTTTCATCATATCCCCAAACAATTACACCAACATCTTTTGCCCCAATTGATTCAAGATCTTTTTTCCATGTTTCACTGCAAATAGTAACTTTATCAGCATATTTAAAAACACGTTGTTCCATCATTTTATGAATTTTTAATGAAACTGGATTCAACATTAATTGTGGGAAATAATCAACCTGTGTCCAGGGATCCTGAAAATCAGCATGCCAGGGAATATTAAATTTTTTTTTCAATTTATATGCAATCATGTGATTAGTTTGAGGAGGACCATTAGTAAAAAGAAGATCAACTTTATTTTCATTTAAATATTTTTTTAGATTAGTTACACTTGGTCTAATCCAAAATTTTCTTGCATCGGGAATAAAAATATTTCCTCGAATCCAGATTCCCAGTTTGTGAGCAAATGTTGGTTTTTCTTCTTCTAAAAAAACATTATGAATTCGTTCTTCTTTCTTTTTACCAGTGATCAATTTAAACAAATTAAAAGGTTCCCAAATTTTTGTTTTAATAACTTTTAAATTTTCAGGAACATCTTTGAAATTGTTTTCATCAAGGACAGGATATTCTGCGTCATCTGCAGTATGTACAATTGGTTCATATCCAAATTCGCGTAAATATTTTACAAACTTCAAATTTCTATGAACAGCAATTCCACCAGCTGGTGGCCAATAATATGTTATGAATAAAACCTTTTTCATTTATTTATTCCAATTATTTCTTTTATAAATGAAAACAATTTTTCTTTTGATGTTAAAACTTCAAGCTCCGCTTTTTCATAAAAGTTAAATATGTATAATAAAAAGGGAAACAAAACAGAAATAAATATTTTTATGAAGATATATTCATATTTGATTTCATTCATAAAATAAATTGGTATGGTTAACAGGCAACCAATTGTTATCATCATAATCAATTTTGAAATTTCATAGGGGATATTGTAATAATTATTTGAAACCAGATGAGTAACAATATAGAAAATAATAAATGAAATGAGCGTATTAACTGCAGCTGCTATTATTCCATAAATAGGAATGAAAATTAAGTTGAGTAATATATTTAATAATGCAGAACCTAATGTAATCCATGCAATATGTTTTGTGTTTTTGGTTAAAAGCATTCCTAGTTGAGCAGTTAATCGCATTCCACTAAAAACATACGAAAGTAATATAACAGGAGTTACATAAAAGGAATCGGTATAATTACTTTTACCTGCAAAAATATATATTAACTCAGGTGTGAAAAGTGAAAGAGCTACAAAGCCCCAAACAAAAAAATAAGTTGAATATGTCATTAACTTAGAATAAAATCTTTTATCATTTTCTTTCCCGAAATATTTATAAGCAATAGGTAACAAACCTAAATTAAATGGTAATATTAAAAACATATTTAAAACGCCAGCAATTCTATAACCCAAACCATAAATTGCTACATATTTAGCTCCTAATAACCATTTGATAATATACCGATCACTTAAATTCAGTAACATGAATCCAACAGAACTTAATACTAAAGGTAATCCAAACAAAAGAGCAACTTTTAAAATATTATAGTTGAATTTGAATTGGATTTGTGAGAAAGTTTTTATTGTTAATAGAAAAACAATAATTATTTCGGAAATTAAAAAACTTGTTAATGCTCCATAAATTCCATTTCTTTTAATTGATACAAAATAAATTGTTAATGAAATAATTAATATTATTCTTAAAATATTTAGTAGTGTATAATTTTTTGCTTCCTCTTCGGCTCTTAATTTTGAAAAGAAAAGATTTGATATAACTCGTAATAAAATTATGTAAGATGAAATTCTTAAATAATCAAAATTGATTAATTCACAATTAAAAAGATTTGGATATATGTGATTAACAATTTCACTTAATGAAATGATGAGTAATATTATTGATACCAAAAAAATAATAATAGTAAAAAGAGCAGAAGATTTTTCTTTTTTATATTCATCAGAGTTGTTTATAAAAATTAATGCACTTGCCTGACCTAGTATTAGAATTTCTGCAAGTATTTGAATTGATGTATCTAATAAATCCCAAACACCAAATTGTGTAATGGTGAAATATCTTAAATAAATTGGAAGAAGTATAACACCAGAAACTTTTAACGCAATGTTACTTAAACTATAAACAAAAGTTTGTTGAATAGTATTTTTTAATTTATCAAGCATCAAGATTTATTTTTTCTTTTTCCTAAAACAAGAGCAATAATTCCGGCAAATAATAAAATATTTAAACTCAGTGAAATCATCTTTCCAATTGCAAATCCTTTAGGTTCGTAAGAAAATTCAACATTGTGATTTCCTTCAGGAATAATAACTCCAATGAAACCATAATTTGTTTTATAAGTTTTAGTTTCAACTCCGTCAATATAAGCTTTCCATGCGGGTAAATAAGTTGTACCGAAAAATAAAAATCCTTTTCCATTAGATTTTGTTTCAATTGAAATTTTTTCGTCTGAGTATTTTTTTATTGTAGAGGTTGCAGATGTATCAAGAGAAAAATCAAAATCTTTTTCTTCAACAAAAGCAATTTTACTTGGCTCAAAAGAGTCATTCTTTATTAATTCAAGAATCTCTTTGCCACTTTTCTTTTCTACTTTATCGACAAAATAAACACGTGGTAAAGCTTTTTCATTTTTATAAACAAACTCATTTTCAATTTGATTAACTAAAGTAAAACCATCAACACCATAAGGTTGTTCAGTAACTATATATTTAACACCTAACATTTTCCAAAGAGTAGTGTTAACAGGACCAACAACATCCATTATGTCCTGATAACTTCTTGGTTTAACGGCAGAATAACCATAGAAATCTTCTAATAAAAAGTAAACATTGAAATTAGAATTTTGAGAAACAGAACCCATTCCTTGTCTCTTTAAATTGAGAATTCTGAATGGACTGCTTTCATTTTGCTGTTTTATTACCCGAACATAATTTGGTTCTGTAAATAATTGATCAATTTGTGATTTATCAATGTATGATGCACCACGTGAACTAATTCTGAAAAGATCAAACAAACTAAATACAATTACACCAATTATTAATAATTCCTTATTTATTTTTTTTGTTAAATAGATGTAAACAATACCAAAAGTTAATGCTAACAAAACCAAAGCTATTTGTAAATCGCCGGCAAACATATTGCTCATATAATCAGATAAAGCGTTAAACATTTGGGCTTCTTGTTGATTGCCTAAAGTTGAAGAATAATTTAATACACGATTTGAAAACCAACTTTTAAGTGAATCATTTGCAAGAATAGAAATAATAAATAAACCACTAAATGTGAAGAATAAAATTTTTACAGTTTTATTTATCGAAAAATTATTTTCTTCTTTTAGTTGAATTATTTTCATTAATCCAAGTCCAGCTAAAATTGGGAAAACAATTTGCAAAACATGTAAAATCATTGAGGGGGCTCTGAAATTATCAAATTGAGGAAAGTAGTAATAAAATAAATTATAGAGTAATGGAAAATTTTTACCGAATGATAATATCAGAAATAATAAAACAATAATTCCAAGGAATTGAACCAAAGGTTCTTTTCTTCTGGTTACCAAAGCAAACAATGCTAAAGCAAATACAATAATTCCCATGTACATTGCTGTATCAACAAATGGCATCTGACCAAAATATGTATTTACTTCAACTTCCTGATTTTGTGTAAGTTCTCCTTTGTAAGTCGATTTTCCAAATCCATAATAACTTGGAATTATAAAAGTCATCACTTCTTCCGGTGAGAAAGACCAGTTAGTTGCATATTCATATGAATTATTTTGTGCCGGTGTATTAGTGTTGTGTGTTTCGGTTATACTTTTTGTTCCGCGTGTAGAATATGGTTTGTATTCTAAAATTTGTGAATATGTATCAAATGACATCAATAATGCTATAATTCCAACAGCAACTGTTATTCCCAAAGATTTTAAAATATTATTTCTTAATTCAATATTTTTTTTAACTACTGAATAAATAGTAAAATAGATAAAATAAATTGCAGCCAATAAAGCAAAATAAAAAACAATCTGAACGTGAGCGTTTAAAACAAGTAGATGCATTCCTAAAGTAAAAAGTAAAACATCAATTAATTTTATTTCTTTTTGAAATTTGAATAACATCATTAATATGAAAGGTAAGATTGAAAGACTCATCAACTTTGTAATATGACCAATGTAAAAAAGTACAGTAATGCCGGTACTAAAAATTAAAGAAGCAGAAACAAGAAAACTTAATAAACGATTAGCTCCAAGACTTCGCATCATAAAAAAGGAAGCAAATGCAAGTATTACAAAGCTAAAAGTATAAATTGCATTGTAATCCTTAAATGCCGAAGAATAAATTCTGGAAGCGTATGAATAAATAGCAGCGGTTAAGTCAAACATTCTTGGAGCAGTTGATGTAACAATTGCCGGCATTCCACAAAAAATGTGAGGATTCCAAAGTGAAAATCCATCTCTTTCTTTATTTGCATATTCACGTAAACTTTTTACCTGAATTAAATCTGCAGATGAAAGAGTTTTATCTCCAAAAGTAATTGGTGAAAAAAATATTAAAATAAGAATTAAAAGAAAGAGTAATAAAATTGGTGTTTGGAATTTTTCCGGAATTATTTTATCGATTGAAATACCCAATTCTTTTGCTTGTTGTTTTGCTTTTTGTTTCGACATTTATTTCTCCTAAACTTTTTTAATCTTTTAAAATAGCTTTTGCATAAGTTTGCCAACTCATTTTTTCTGCTTGCTTTGCAACATTTTCCCGTGGAATAGGATTTTGTAAAAATTGTTTCATCGTTTCATACATTGAATCAATATTTTCTGCTTCTGCTAAATAACCATTGAAACCATGTTTTATGGTTTCCGGAAAATGACCAACTTTTGTTGCTAATGATGGCAGTTTAAAATTATATGCCATTGATTCAACACCACTTGGAGTTGCAACCAAATAGAATAATAAATTACAATCTGCCACCTGAAAAAATTTCGGCACTTCTTCGTTACCAACATAACGATTTACAACTACAACTTTATCATTAATTTTTAATTCATCAATTAAGTCCAAAGGACGATAATTACTTTCATCATCTTTGGAACGAACGAGTATTTTCTTTATTGAACCAAAAATTATTTTTTTAATCTTTGTAGAAAATTTACTTTCATCTAAAGTATTCCAAAAAGATTCACCAACAATTAGTAAAGAAACATCATCTCTTTCATTAGCAAGTTTTGCGAATGATTTTATAACATTGTGTAATCCTTTATACTTTCTTATAAATCCAAAAAAAAGAAAAACATGTTTACGCAATCCTAATTCCTTTTTCACTTTTTCTTTGTCAAAATTCGGATCTGGTTCAAACATGTCATAAACAGGATGAAATAATTTTATAACTTTTTGAGATTTAGATAAATCTAAATTATTTCCTTCTATAATTTCTTTTTCTTCATTATAGAGAATAAAATTTTTATGTGGGAAAACTTTTTTTAATTCATCAAAAGTTTTTAATGAGTGGACAATAAATGTATGAGGTTTAGATAAAGCATATTTCAAAAGAAAGTTATCAATTAAGCTACCTTCTTTTTGAGCAACAACGTGAAGGTCAAAAATAATTTCAATATTTGATTTTTGTTTTAACTTTTTTGCAATCCAACCCATAGGCAATCCTTGTATAGAAATTGCCCACTGAAAAACAATTTTATCCGGGTTTAATTTTAAAATAAAATTAACAGTATTATTCCAGGTAAATGGGTTATTATAATTTGTAATATATTCAACATTAATGTTTGTGTTTTCAAGTAAATTTTTTTTTGAAGTGCGGTCTATAAAATCACGGGGAATAATAGATGGATATTGTTGTGTCCAGGAAACAATATAAACTTTTGCATCAAGTTTATCTAAAGCTTTTGCAAGTGATGTAGTATAATTTGCTATTCCTCCTTTAAATTGTGGACCAGGGCCAAAAATTACAATTTTCTTCATTAGATGTATCCGACATATTAATTTTATTTAATAACAAATTTTTAGAAAAAATCTTTTAGTAAAGTATTAATAATAAACAAATTCATCCCTCGATAAATCCGGGATGACAATTGCAAAAATTCATTATCAGTTTATTGAACCATTATGACTATTATTTAAACCTTTTGACTTTTTAATCTTTCAACAGCCACATCATAAACACGTTTCATTCCTTCTTCAAGAGAAATTTTAGGCATCCAACCTAAATGTTCTTTTACAAAACTCATATCAGAATAACGAGAATGAACACCCATCGGTTTATCAATCAATGGTTTTATTTCTGGTTCATATCCGGCAAACTTTGTAAAAACTTTTATTAAATCTATAAATGATGTCAATTTTCCTGAGCCAATGTTTATTGCAGTTCCATCATGAATTTTATCCATTGCTAAAAACATACAATCCATTACATCATCAATGTGAACAAAATCTCTTCCTTGTTTTCCAGTTCCCCAAACTTCAAATGGATTTTCTTTTTTTGCTGCACGCATTGCAATTGCAGGAACCGGATAAGTTAAATCCTGATCTTCACCATAACCACTAAAAGGACGAATACAGACAATTGAAATTCCATAATTTCTTGCTGCTATTTTTGCTAAAAATTCGCCTGTCATTTTTGTCCAACCATAGGTTAAATCGGGCATACCAAGAGTAAAACCATCAATATTTATATCACTTTCTTTAAGAGCTACTGCATCATTTTCGGTTTGCATATTTATCGGGTAAGCCGCCGAAGAACTTGGATATAAAACTCTTTCTGGTTTTGCTTTTGCTATCCAGTTAAAAAATTCTGCATCAATAGAAAGATCAAGAGCAACAGCCATAGGATCACCTTCTATTTTAGCTCTTCCTCCAACAATAGCAGCAAAATGAAATGCATCAGCAAATCTATCAATCTTTAAACCATATTCATTTTCTAACCATTTTGGTTCTTCCTGAAGATTAATCAGAAATTTTCTGAAATCCATCTTAAAGAAAAATAATCTTTCATCTTTCCCGAAAATTTCAATGTCTTTTAATTTTTTTGAAAAAGGATCATCTAACCATGTTGAAGGGTGAGTTCCTACAGAAAGATCATCAACCATTATGACAAAATCATTTGTTCTTTTTAATAATTGTTTCACAGTATTTCTACCAACAAATCCACATGCTCCAGAAACAAGATGAAATTTCATTTTTAAATTCCTTGTAGGTTATGTTTTAATTGTATTTATGAAGTTTATTGAATTGAATACATATTAAATTTTATTTCTTTTCTTTTATTACATATTCTTTTTCATTTTGAGTATTGTGTACTATTAATTCACCAATTAAACCAATAGCAAAAAATTGTACGCCAACAATTATTAACAAAATAGATAGAAAAAATATAGGACGATTATTTATGCCAATATTATAAAATAATTTTTCAATGGTTAACCAGGCTGCAATTCCAAAACCGGCAATAGAAAGAATCAAGCCAATAAAACCAAATAAATGCATTGGTCTTTTAATAAATCTTATAGTGAATATGACTGTTATTAAATCTATAAATCCTTTAAAAAATCTGCTTACACCAAATTTTGTTGTTCCAAACTTTCTTGGATGATGTTTTACTATTATTTCAGAAATTGTAAACCCTTTCCAATTAGCAAGAACAGGAATATAACGGTGCATTTCTCCATAAACATCAACGGTTTGAACAACAGCTTTGCGATAAGCTTTTAATCCACAATTAAAATCATGAAGTTTAACACCTGTTAAAATTCTTGTAACAAAATTGAAAAACTTAGAACTGAATTTTTTAATGAAAGGATCGAATCTTTTTTTCTTCCAGCCACTTACTAAATCAAAACCTTCATCAAGTTTTTTAAGAAGATTTGGTATTTCAAGAGGATCATCTTGTAAATCTGCATCCATTGTAATAATTGCATCACCGGTTGCATTTTTAAAACCAATTTGCAATGCGGCACTTTTACCATAATTAGTTCTAAAACTGAAATATTTTATTTTGTTATCAAATTTTGCTAAATCTTTAATAATAGAAAGTGATTTATCTTTACTTCCATCATCAATAAAAAGAATTTCATAATCACAGTTAACAGATTTTAAGCCCTTCTTTATTTCCTGATATAATGGTTTTAATGATTCTTCTTCATTAAATAGTGGAACTATGATTGAAACTTTTTTGAAACTGACATTTAAAGTTTGTTGATTTTGCTGCTGAGTGTTAGCATTATTTTGTTGATTCTGATTTTTTCTGAAATTTCTTCTGTAATAATGTTTTCTGAAATGTTTCTTTTGCTGATTATTGTTCAAATCTTGTTTGTTTTGATTCTCATTCAAATTTTCTTCCATCTAAATATCCTGTTATAAAAATTTTCATTATGTAAATCAAAGTTAAAAGTAATGCAATCTAAAATCAATTTGACTTTTGATATAATTGAATTATTTTAAATTATTATAATCAAAAAGGTTTTATGAATTTCATGGGTGGTAAATGAGGGAAATATTGAATCTTGATTCGAAAAGTGAATTTGAAAAGTTTACTAAAGAAGTTGAAGAATTAAGAGATATTTGGAACAGTTATCAGGAATTGCTATTAAGTTACAAAGCAAGCGAAGAAGAAGTAAAAAGAAAAAATGAAGAATTAAAAGAAGCCAATGAAACAAAAGACATTTTATTTTCAATTATATCTCACGATTTAAGATCCCCATTTCAAGGTTTATTGGGGATTTCAAATTACCTTCTGGATGAATTTAATTCCTTAACAAATGATGAAATCAAAGAATTAATTCAGTCTCTTAATGATGGTTTAAAAAATCAATATAAATTTCTAGATGATTTACTTAATTGGTCAAGACTACAATCCGGCAAGTTACAAGTTGAAAGAAGTGATTTTAATTTATTTGAACTGGTTGAAAAAGTTAAAGAATTATTTATCAATAATTTAAATGCAAAAAAAATTTTATTCGTAAATAATTTAAGAAGAGAAAAAATCATTAATGCAGATGAAGATTTAATTTACATTCTAATAAGAAATTTAATTTCAAACTCTATAAAATTCACGAATGAAAATGGTAAAGTAGAAGTTAATTCAATCTCATTTGAAGATTTTGTTCAAATCTCCATTTCAGATAATGGTGTTGGAATCAAGCAGGAAAACATAGACAAAATATTTAAAGTTGAAAATCATTTTACAACTCGTGGAACACATAATGAAAAAGGAAATGGATTTGGTTTAGCCCTTTGCAAGGAAATAGTATTAAAACACAATGGTAAAATTTGGTTAAAAAGCGAATTTGGCAAAGGAACAACATTCTTTTTTACAATACCTCATAAGATTGAACTTTAACCCACAAAAATTTCGTTTCAAATAATAAACAATAAAGAAAGGTAGATTATGGCAAACGCTGTATTTCATCATCCAATGCCCTTAAATGAACCAGTGAGAACTTATGAACCGGGTTCAAAAGAAAGAGAGGCATTAAAATCCAAATTAAAAGAGATTGAAAATCAATACTTAGAAATTCCGTTGATAATTGGAGGAAAAGAAATTCATACAGGTGATACTGAAGAAATTTCTATGCCTCATAAACACAAACATAAATTAGGTAAGTATCATAAAGCCGGAAAAAAAGAAGTTCAAATGGCAATTGATTCATCTCTTGAAGCATGGAAAGTCTGGTCAAATATGGAATGGCAAGATCGGGTTGCAATTTTTCTCCGTGCAGCAGATATGATTACTCTTACAGATTGGCGTTATACGATATTAGCAGCTACAATGTTGGGACAAAGTAAAAATGTTCATCAAGCAGAAATTGATGCAGCTTGCGAAACTGCAGATTTTTTCAGATTTAATGTTCACTATGCATATAAATTATATCAGGGACAACCACCACATTCGCCTCATGGAATGTGGAACAGAATGGAATATCGTGCATTAGAAGGATTTATTTTTGCAGTAGCTCCTTTCAACTTTACTACTTTTAATGCAAACTTACCCGGTGCACCTGCTATTATGGGAAATGTAGCTTTATTAAAACCAGCTGCAACTAGTGTGCTTTCTGCTTATTATATTGTTAAATTACTTGAAGCTGCAGGTTTACCACCAGGCGTTATTAATTTTATTCCCGGATCAGGACAAAAAATTGGTGATGTCGTTTTTAATAATCCAAATTTTGCAGGTTTACATTTTACAGGAAGTACTCAGGTTTTTCAATCAATGTGGAAGATAATAGGAAACAACATAAATAAATATAAAACCTACCCAAGAATTGTTGGAGAAACAGGAGGAAAAGATTTTGTTTTTGCTCATTCAAGTGCAAATGTAAAAGGATTAGCAACAGCTTTAATTCAAGGTTCATTTGAATATCAGGGACAAAAATGTTCTGCCGCTTCCCGTGCGTATATCCCGAAATCTATTTGGCCAGAATTAAAAGAAATATTAGTAGAAGAATTAAAAAAATTAAAAACAGGTCCGGTTACAGATTTTACAAATTATAATAATGCAGTAATAGATAAAGCAGCTTTCGATTCTATTGTAAGTTACATTGAATTTGCAAAAAAATCTGACGAAGCAAAAATTATTGTAGGTGGAAAGTACAATGATAAAGTCGGTTATTTTATTAACCCAACTGTAATTGAAACAACAAACCCGAAATTCAAAACAATGGAAGAAGAAATTTTCGGTCCGGTTTTAACTGTCTATGTTTATGATGATAATAAATATGAAGAAACATTAAAGCTTTGTGATGAAACTTCTCCTTATGCTTTAACAGGTTCAATCTTTGCCGAAGATAGGTTAGCAATTGTAACTGCAGATAAAATTTTAAAACACTCAGCAGGCAATTTTTATATTAATGATAAACCAACGGGTGCGGTAGTTGGTCAGCAACCATTTGGTGGAGCAAGAGCAAGTGGAACTAATGATAAAGCCGGAAGTTTCTTAAATATTGTGCGTTGGGTTTCTCCAAGAACAATTAAAGAAACATTTATACCAAGAAAAGATTTCAGATATCCATTTATGAGTGAGAAATAAATTGATTAGTGTTTGATGATTTTAATTTGCCGTTCACTTAAGTGAACGGCAATAAATATTAAACTAATTAATCCATCTTACCATTTTTTAATTCATTTGAAACACGCGTTGCCTTATAAACTTTTTCAATTGCATAAACCATAGCTCTTGAATCTACAGCTACCATTCTGTTGTTGTAAGGAATGTAGATATAATTCCCGATAATACTATCAATATTTCCATCGAAAGCTAAACCAACAACTTCAGCATTTTTATTAATAACTGCGCTTCCAGAGTTTCCACCAACAATATCATTATTTGAAACAAAGTTGAAAGGAGTAGCTAAATCAAAATCAGCTGGCACTTTTTCCCAAATTTTGTGTAAATCCCATGGATATTTTTTGTAGAATGAATGCCATCTATCATACATTCCATAAAATGTTGTAAAATAAGGTGCAACAGTTCCATTATATTCAAAAGCTTTTAAAGTTCCATCACTTAATCTCAATGTAAAGTTTGCATCAGGTGGAAGTTCAGTTCCATAAACTTCAACAATAGCTTGGCCTAACATATCATCATAAATTCCTTCAGTATCTGTTACTTCTTGCATTTGTTTTTGAAGTTCAGGCATTCTTTTGTCAACTTCTTTTACATAAAAAAGAATAGGATCTTCAGATTTCATAATTGCTTCTGCGCCTTCTTTAGCAAGGTCAATTACATCATCACGGTCACCAAAAATTGAATTGTCTAATAACCATTTTGCTATTTCTTTTCCTTTTTTACCACCAGATAATTTTTTAACTAATGGATCATTCCAACCTAAATTTAAAGCCATGTATTCAATATTGATCCACAATTTAGTGTTTTCTAAAAGTTCATCAATTTTTTCCGGGAATAATGCCTTTAAAGTTGAATCTAATTTTTCAGCTTTGTATTGAGCAGCTCTTTGATCTTCTGGTTTTTGCAATTCTTTTGCTACATCAAGTAATGATTTTGCCATTCCGAAATATCTTGAACCAAACATTCTGTTTTGAACAAAAGAAAAAGATGCCATTTGTGGAGCAATTTTTCTTGCTTCGTTTCTTGTGCTTTCAATGTTTTCCCAAACCTTACCATATTTTTCTTTTAATGAAGAGTTTTTGTTTACAGCTTCTTGTAATTTTTTTTGGAAATCAACTTTCTTTGCATAAACGTATGGATCTTTTAACCCTTTTAATGTAGTTGAAATTACTTTCTGACTGTTTCCAAGTTGAACTCTTAAATCTTCAAATTCTTTTGCTCTGGAAGGATCTTCTTTTTTCAAATCTTCAAGTGCATAATAATATGAATCAAATAAGAAGGCATTGTTTCTGTAAGTTATATCTCTTGCAAATTCTAATTGAGCAACAGTTTTTAATCTGTTTGTTGTGCCAGGATTTCCAACTGTAAAAATTGGTTCGCCGGGTTCAATTCCATTTAAAGAGAATTTAAAATAATTAGTTGATTTAACCGGTTTATCATTTTCATAAGCGCGATAGAAAGTACAATCAAGATTATAACGTGGATATGTGAAATTATCATAATCTCCACCGAAATATGCAACTTGCATTTCAGGTGCAAACACTAAACGTATATCTGTATAACGTTTATAACCATAAAGTGAATATTTACCACCATTGAATAGTGGTATAATTTGAATTTGCAAACCAGTTTCTTTCTGATATTTATCAGATAATTCTTTAATCTTTGCTTTTTTCTTTTCTGCTTTTTCTTTTACTGTAGTTCCTTCTTTTTCAGCATTGTGAATATCTTCAGTAACATCTTTAATCAATACAAGCTGATCTGCATAGTAATTAGGAATTTTTCTCTCTTCAGCTAATGTTTTTGCGAAGAAGCCATCTTTAATTAAATCTTCACCTTCTTTTTTTAATCTTTCTAATAATCCACGAGCACAGTGATGATTTGTCATCATTAAACCATCTTCAGAAACAAAAGAAGAAGTACAACCCGGTAATCTTAATGCAGAAAGACGAATATCTTCAAACCATTCTTCATTTGTTTTTAAATTGTAAGTTTTTTTAAGATAGTCAACTGGTGGGTAATCAAATGCCCATTGTTTTCCATTATCATGTTTTTGAAATTTGACTGTATCTAAATTTAACTGAGCATTAAGTGGAATAACAAATGAGAACAATAACAAGAATGAAATTAGTTGATAAAGTTTTTTCATTTTACACCTTAATTATTTGTAAGATTAACCAAAAAATAAAATAGTTGATATTCATAACCAAAATAGATTTTATGTATTACGAACAATTTTGATAATTCTTTTCTTATTGATAAAAAAAAGTTACATTTATTCGGAATATTTTTGAGGTATGTATGAAGAAAAGATTTAAAGTTGTTATAATATACTGCCTCTTACTTATAATTATAATTTCATGTTCAGCACAAAATTCAATAGAAAAAGTTTTACCAAGTTTAAGTGACGGGAAATATGATAGCGAATTTCCATATAGAAATTCATCAGAACAGCTGGAAGAAATTTCAAATAATATAAGGTTAATTAATAGTATTGCTTTTTATACAAGTTATGTTTTTGCAGAAGAAAGTAAGATTACACGGGGACAATTATCTAATTTAGATTTTAAAACAAAAGCAATTCAAGAAATTACATTTAATAGAACAGCATCCGGAACAGCAACTATAATAAGCAATAAAAATGCTGCAGTGGTTTTATTAACCGCTGCTCATGTTGTTTCTTTTGAAGATACAATTTATTCATATTTCATAAATAAAGATGGAACACCTACAAATTATATTCAAAGCATATCTGTTAAAACAAAACAGACAACTTACATTCCCGATTTTCCTGATAATGGTGAAGTAGATATAATATTAAGTGATAAAACACTTGATGTTGCATTGTTGGGAAGACAATTTTTAGGAAATCATGCAACTAATCTTTCACCATTTAAATTTGCTTGGGGTAATTCGTCCGAACTAGAATGGGGAACATTTATTTATGTTTTTGGTTTTCCGATGAATTATAAAATGATTTCAAAAGGAATTGTGAGTAATCCAAACAAAGATAAAAATACATTCTTAATTGATGCGGTTTTTAATCGTGGATCAAGTGGTGGAATTGTTTTGGCAATTCGTGATGGTGTTCCTAATTTTGAACTTGTTGGTTTGGTAAAATCTGTTCCGGCAGAATATCAACTTAATGTTCATCCTTTATCTACTGTAAATGAAATTGATTTCAATCCGATGATTCCATACAAAGGGGAAATTTATGTTGAACGTGAACAGGTTTTAAGAACGGGAATTACAAAAGTTATAGGAATAGAAGCAATTAAAGATTTTATAATAAAGAATAAAGAAAAAATTTTGATGCAGGGTTATACAATTCCAAATCTTTTTGAAGATGAAAAAACTAAACTTATTAATGTTCATTAAAACTTAATTAGCATATCGAATTTCTCTTTTCTAACTTAGAAATTAAAATAGGAACTATTAATGAAAAAAATATTTCTTCTTTTCCTTATATGTATTTCAAATAATTTATTGTTATCACAAACAAACGATAAAAGCTGGATGTTATTCGATGACACAAATTTATTAGAAGTAAGAATTACGATGGATAAAAATGCTTTTGATTGGATGATGGCTAACCCTTTGAGTGATTCTATGCACGTTTGTTCTGTTAAATTAAAGAACAAACATTTCGATTCAACTCTTACAAACGTTGCTATAAGAATAAGAGGAAATACTAGCAGAACTGCTCAGAAAAAATCATTTAAAATTTCTTTTAATACTTTTCAAAAAGGAAGAGAATTTTATGATGTTGAAAAACTAAATCTTAACGGAGAACATAACGATCCATCAATAGCGCGCTCGAAGTTGTCTTGGAATCTTTTTCAAAAAAATGGATTTATTGCAAGCAGAGCCAATCATGCTTTGGTTTATATAAATAATACTTTTATGGGAGTTTATATAAATGTTGAAAATATTGATGATGAATTTTTAAAGAAAAGATTTGGTGATGATAGTGGTTATTTATTTAAATGCTTATATGGTGCTTCACTGGCACCCGGAAGTAATAATTATGAACCTGAAACGCACGAAGAAAATCCTGACTTTTCTCAATTAAACAGATTAATTAAAATATTAGATCAAACTCCATTAATTAATTTGCCCGATTCATTAGAAAAAATTTTATGTGTTGATGAATTTTTAAAGTATGAAGCAATGAATGTATTAATTGGTCAATGGGATGATTATTGGTCAAATATGAATAACTATTACTTATACTTTGATACACAAATAAATAAATTCAGATGGATTCCTTACGATTACGACAATACCTTTGGCATTGATTGGTTTAATGTAGATTGGGCAAAAGTTAATCCTTATACTTTTTATAAAATTGATAAATCAAAAAGACCTTTAATTGAAAAACTTTTTTCCATTGCTCAATACAGAGATCTGTACACTCACTTTCTTCAATTCATTAAAGAAAAAACTTTTCAGTATTATATGCTTTCTTCTGAAGCTTATAAAATTAAAGGATTAATCCAAGATTATGTATTAAAAGATTCTTACCGAAGAAAAGATTATGGATTTACAGATGAAGATTTTGAAAACTCATATGGTTCTGCCAGTTACCAAAAACTTCATGTTAAGAAAGGAATACTTCAGTTTGTAAATGAAAGGAATGAATATTTTAAAAATTCAGTAGTGTTTTCTTACTATAATTCACCACCAATTGTTTATAAAATTGATTATGAACCAAAAAATCCCGGTCCAAACGATTCGATAAAAGTAATTGTTTCTGCATTTGCATCTGCAGGAATTGAAAACATAAATATTCAATTTCATCCCGGTTTATTAACTGTCATTTATTTTTATAAAATGAAATATTCAGGAAATAATTCAACAACAAAAGTTGATGAGTTTAATCAATGGGTAGGTGTTATTCCTCCATTAGGTAAAAATGGATTTGGAAGATTCAAAGTTGAAGTTAAAGACAGAAACGGAATTTCAATGTTATATCCACGCTCTGAATTTATTAATCTTAAAACAAAAGAAGTATCAACAGATTTAAATAAAGTATTAATAAATGAACTTATGGCTGACAATACTAAAACAATTAAAGATCCTTCTAACACATCTAAAGATGAATATGACGATTGGGTTGAATTATATAATCCAACTGAAAATGAAATTGATTTAAGCGGATATTTTTTGACAGATGATCCCACAAAATTAAATAAATGGAAAATCCCAAATATTAAAATAAAATCTAAAGAACATTTATTGTTTTGGTGCGATGAACAAGAAACGCAAACAGGATTACATACAAATTTTAAATTATCAAAAAGTGGAGAATATATTGCTTTAGTTTCAAAGGATGGAAAAACAATTATTGATGATTATACATTCGGTGCTCAACAATCTGATATTTCATTTGGTAGAATTCCAAGTGGTGGAACAGTTTGGAATTTTATGAATCCAACACCCGGAAAACCAAATGTTACAACCAATATTCAAAAAGAAGAAATCCCGGGTGAATTTAATCTTTATCAAAATTTTCCAAATCCATTTAATCCGGAAACGACAATCTCTTATCAAATTCCAATTTCAGGAATTACTACATTAAAAATATTTGACTTATTAGGAAATGAAATCGCAACATTAGTAAATGAATATCAAAATGCAGGATTTTATAGATATCAATTTTCAATCAATAAATATCAATTAACATCAGGCATTTATTTCTATCAATTAAAAAATGGAAATTTTGTTGAAACGAAAAAAATGATAATCGTTAAATAAACGGAGATTACATGAACACACACGAAGTAATAAAAATGAAAAAAAGAAAAAGAATTGCTTTGGTTGCACATGACCATCAAAAAAAAGAATTAATTGAATGGATTGAATTTAATAAAGGAAATTTATCTGAACATGAACTTTATGCAACAGGAACAACAGGAAAATTAATCGAAGAAAAAATCGGCTTGAAAGTAAATAAATTAAAAAGTGGACCATTAGGTGGCGATCAGCAAATAGGAGCTAAAATTTCTGAAGATGAAATTGATGTGTTAATATTTTTCTGGGATCCGCTTGAACCACAACCACACGATCCGGATGTTAAAGCTTTACTCAGAATAGCAGTTGTTTGGAATATTCCAATTGCGTGCAATAGAGCTTCGGCAGATTTTATTTTTTCTTCACCTTTAATGAAAGAAGATTACGAAAGAATTATTCCTCAATTCGAAAATTATTTAAAACGTGAAATTGCTTAAGGACTTGTAACAAAATTAATTTTAAAACGACTAATTAGTTGAAATAAAAAAATGATGATGAAAAGGATTAAAAAATATTTGTCTTATATTGAATTGGAAGCATTAATGTGGCTTGTTGCTTTACTGTTTTTATTTTTTATTAATCCTTATGAAACACAACACTTTACTTTATGCCCATATAAAAACATTGGAATAGATTTTTGCCCGGGTTGTGGAATAGGAAAATCAATTTCATTTTTATTTCATTTTGATTTAGTGAATTCAATTAAAAATCATCCTTTGGGAATTTTTGGTTTATTTGTAATAACGTACAGAATATTCTATTTGCTCAAAAGAAAATATATTAAACAAAATAAAAACGAGGTGGTATATGGCTAACGTGTACGAATTAATTCCTGAAATTACTGGTGAAGAACAATTTTATATTGATAGTATTATAAAAAATATGGACGATAATAAAGCAAAACAATTTGCAAATATTTATCGTGCAAGAAGAAAAGACCCTCAAATGATTTTACTTGTTACTTTAGTCGGATTTTTAGGTATTGCAGGAATACAAAGATTTATAACAGATCAACTTGGAATGGGAATTTTATATTTATTAACAGCAGGTTTATGCTGGATAGGAACTATAATTGATTTAATTAATTATAAGAAAATTGCTTTTGAGTATAACCAAAAAGAAGCACATCAGATTGTAGCTTTATTAAGAAACAGTTAGAAAATTATTTTTCATTTAAAAAAATAATTTACTAAGTTTCGCACCGCATGGTTGAAGTTTGCTATGCAGATATTTATTAGTAAAACTTTAAGGAGTAATTTTAATGGCAGAACGCGAAAACGGAACCGTAAAATGGTTTAATGCTGCAAAAGGTTACGGTTTTATTGAGCGAAGTCAAGGAGGAGATGTATTCGTTCATTTCTCATCAATTCAATCTGAAGGATACAAAACACTTGAAAAAGGTCAAGCTGTTGAATTTTCTGTTGGAGATGGACCTAAAGGACCACAAGCTCAAGAAGTTAAAGTTGTGAAATAATAAAATTTATTATGTAACAACAAAAGCGGCTTATTCAAGCCGCTTTTTTATTATTAGAACTTTTGATTAAATATTTCTGTTTACCGTTTATAAATTTTTATTAAAATGAAAAAATATTTTCAAATATCGTTACTTAGCATTTCGATAAGCATACCTTTTAATTCAGCAACCCAATGTTGCACTTCTTGTTGTTGTAACTAATCCAAATTTTAATCTACAAATTTATATAATATCTATTTTAGGATTTTATTATGAAAAAGAATCAAAATGAAACTTTATATTTTTTTGCAAATGAACTTATCCAAAAAAGAAAAACACATTTTTATAATGCACCTTTAAAAACCGAAGCAATAAAATTTTTGGAAAATATGATAGGGTTTTTATTCCCTCATTTTTCAAATAAAATATATTATAATGAAGAAGATGTAATTTCAAAATTACAATTATTAAAACGGGATCTGATTGATTTATTGAAACTGTTAAATAATCACTTTAAACATGATCCGGAAAAATTAGCAGAAAAATTTTCGAGTACTTTACCTAAACTTCATAAAGTATTATGGAATGATGCTGAATTTATTTTTAATGGAGATCCCGCAGCAGAAAACTTAGATGAAGTCATATTAGCATATCCCGGTTTTATGGCAATTTTGATTTATCGTATTTCTCATGAATTATATTTACTGGATGTTCCAATAATACCAAGAATTTTAACAGAGCATGCACATCAAATAACCGGGATTGATATTCATCCTGGAGCAACAATTGATTCACCTTTTTTTATTGATCATGGAACTGGTATTGTAATTGGCGAAACAACTGTTATTGGAAAAAATGTGAAAATTTATCAAGGTGTAACATTAGGAGCTTTGAGTGTGGATAAAAAAATGAGTGAGAAAAAACGTCATCCAACAATTGAAAACGATGTTATTATTTATGCACAAGCTGTGATTTTAGGTGGTGATACTGTTATTGGTAGTAATAGTATTATTGGAGGTAATTCATGGATAACCGAAAGTATTCCTTCAAACTCAATTGTTTATCATAAAAGTGAAGTTAAAGTAAGATCAAATTTAAGTACAAATAATTTTTTTGATTTTGTCATTTAATTGAAAGGAATAATTATGAAACTAAATAATATATTAGAAGCTATTGGAAACACTCCACACTTAAAAATAAATAAATTGTTCGGTAATAATCATGAAGTTTGGATCAAATTAGAAAAAAATAATCCGGGCAATAGTATCAAAGATAGAATTGCTCTTTCAATGATTGAAGACGCAGAAAGAAGAGGTATATTAAAGAAAGGGAGCATTATTGTTGAACCAACTTCAGGTAATACAGGAATTGGTTTAGCAATGGTTGCAGCAGTAAAGGGATATGAATTAATTTTAGTAATGCCTGAATCAATGTCCATTGAGCGTAGAAAAATTATGGCAGCTTATGGTGCAAAATTTGAATTAACTCCTCGAGAACTTGGAATGAAAGGTGCAATTGAAAAAGCAAATGAAATTGCAAACAATAATTCAAAAGTTTGGATTCCGCAACAGTTTGAAAATCCGGCTAATGTTGAAGTTCATATAACAACTACTGCTCAAGAAATATTAAATGATTTTCCGGATGGATTTGATTTTTTAATAACAGGTGTTGGCACTGGCGGACATATTACAGGAGTATCAAAAGTATTAAAAGAAAAATTTCCACATATAAAAATTTTTGCTGTTGAACCCGAATTATCTCCGGTTATTTCTGGTGGAAAACCATCACCACATCCGATTCAGGGAATCGGTGCAGGATTTATTCCAAAAAATTTAGATACAAGTTTGTTAGATGGAGTAATTAAAATCTCTAAAGATGAAGCATTTGAGTTTGCAAAAAGAGCTGCTAAGGAAGAAGGTTTATTTGTTGGAATTTCAACCGGTGCATCATTAGCCGCTGTTGATAAAAAACTGTCAGAAATTCCGGGCGGTAAAAAAATACTTACTTTTAATTATGATACGGGTGAAAGATATCTTTCAATAGATGGATTGTTTTGAAGTAATTAAAAATTAATTTGTTCACTGAATTGCAGATTAATGCAATTCAGTGAATTAAATAATAAAAAATTATCCTCCGAACCCTGCTAAAAATGGAAATTGTTTTCCCAATAAGAAAAGTAAAAAACCTATTATAATCCAAACAGCTAAAACAACAATAATATATTTCTTAACATCATCAGATTTGCTAAACTTTGCTAAACCAATACCAAAAATAATATAAAACCAAATTGAAAACGGATTTAATTTACCTAAAAAGAATCCGCTGATTGTATTCTTTTCAATGCCCATTAAATCTGCAACGCTAACCCCGGTTAAAAATTTGCTCATTGCTAGTGCTAAAATTGCCATTACAATTGTTTCAATTGCAGCTATGTACATTGTTAAACCATAAGAAACCATTACACCGCTATATGTAATATCAGAACGCAATCCAAACTTCATTACTAATAAAAAGAAACCTGTTACAACAAAAAATACAATAAACATTCCAAAGGGCACACCAACTATTATTCCAATTGTTTGGAAAATATTAGCTTGCCCCATGTTTTCTTGCATTGCCTCTAATTGAGTATCTGCCTGTTCTTTTGTCATTTGTCCTTTTTTAACAGCTTCATCAAATTGCTTTTCAACTCTTTCCATCATTTTGTCTTGTTGTTGTCTTTTTATTTCAGGATTGCTCAACATTAAAAACTGGGAAAGAATAACAAAAACAATCACAATTAAAATTGGTATTATCCAATCAACAGTTTTTGTAGGAAATTTAGAAATCTTATCAAATGTTTTTACGGGCTCTGTAAAAATTCCAACTAACTTATCTGTGTGTGTAAGTTCTAATTCTTCTACTTCATCAATAGAAGACATTTTTGGTAATTCTTGATTTTGATTTTCTTCCATTTAACTCTCCTTTAAAAAGTAATTGGTAATTGTAAATTAATGAAAAAATATTTTTGTTCAATTAAAAAGAAATTAATTTCTAAAAAAGTAATCATTCATTAACTAGTTATTATTTATTAATTTTCTTTCAAAAAATCAGGGAAAAAATGAAAACAATTATTGAACCATTCAAAATCAAATCTGTTGAACCAATTCGATTTACTACAAAAGAAGAAAGAAAAGAAATTTTGAAAGAAGCTGGTTACAATCCATTTCTAATTCATGCAGATGATGTTTTAATTGATTTATTAACTGATAGTGGAACATCTGCAATGAGTTCAGAACAGTGGAGTGGAATAATGAGAGGTGATGAAAGTTATGCCGGTGCAAAAAGTTATTATCGATTTGAAAATGCAGTAAGAAAAATTACTGGTGATAAATTTATAATTCCAACTCATCAAGGGCGTGCTGCAGAAAAAATTTTATTTTCTGTAATTGGTGGTAAAGGAAAATATTTTGCAGCAAATACATTTTTTGATACAACAAGAGCAAATATTGAATTTACTGGTGCAGAAGCATTTGATTTGTTAAATGAAATTGGAAAGAATCCTCAAATTAAAGCTCCTTTCAAAGGCGATATGGATGTTGAAGCTTTAGAAGCATTTATTAAAAAATATGGAAAAGAAAATATTCCTTTAGTTGTTTTAACTGTTACAAATAATTCAGGTGGTGGGCAACCGGTTTCGATGAAAAATATAAAAGAGGTATCAGCTGTTTGTAAGAAGAATAATATTCCTTTCTTTCTTGATGCTTGCAGATTTGCCGAGAATGCTTATTTCATTAAACTAAGAGAAGATGGATATAGAGATAAATCCATTCTTGAAATTTGTCAGGAAATGTTTTCTTATGCTGATGGTTCAACAATGAGTGCAAAAAAAGATGCATTAGTTAATATTGGTGGTTGGCTTTCTTTAAATGATGAAGAGTTAGCAATGAAATGTAGAAACATTTTAATTGTTACAGAAGGATTTGTTACTTATGGTGGTTTAGCTGGAAGAGATTTAGAAGCAATAGCTCAAGGTTTGGAAGAAGTTGTTGATGAACATTATCTTCAATATAGAATTCGAAGCACAGAATATTTAGGAGAAAAATTAATTAATAATGGAATTCCGATTATTGATCCACCGGGAGGTCATGCAATTTATATTGATGCAAAAAGATTTGCACCTCATATTCCGGTTGAACAATTTCCGGGTCAATCTGTAACTTGTGCAATTTACGAAGAAGGAGGAATTCGGGCTTGTGAAATTGGTAGCGTAATGTTTGGAAAGTATGATGAAAATGGTAAACTTATTCCCGCAATGATGGAATTAGTTCGTTTAGCTATTCCAAGGAGAGTTTACACTCAAAGCCATATTGATTATGTAGCTGAAGTTATTATTGAGGTGTTTAACAAAAGAAATAATTTAAAAGGATTTCAGATTACATATGAAGCACCAATGCTTCGTCATTTCACTGCAAGATTTAAAGAGATAGAATAATGACAAATCATTTTAAATATGTTTCAGAAAAACAGCTTTGGAGAATTTTAATTTCTGATACAGATAAGCTGATATTGGAAAATCGAAATCAGGGATCTAAAGAAGTATTTTTTCAATGCATCGATTTACAAAATGGAAATGTAATTTTAAAAGATTTTCAATTTGAAGAAAAAAATTGGATTGGGATAGAAGCAATTTACAAGGACATAATATTTTTTCATCGTTATCCTCAAAGAGATTTACCAAATCATAAAGAAATAATAGCTTTCGATATAGCATCTCAAAAAATTTTATGGCACAATAATGAACTAACTTTTTATTTCGTTGATAACAATCTTGTATATTCTTTTGTTCAAGGTTTTGAAGATAGATTTTTTTATTCTTTAGATTATTTAACAGGAGAAATAGTTGAAGAAATTGGAAACAATTTTGCTGTTGTTAATCTTTTAAAAAACGAAGCCGATTTAAAGAAGAACTGGAGTAATTATATTTATCCGGAAGTAAAAAAAATTGGTGATTTTATTTATGAATCAAAACTTTCTGAATATTTATTAAAATACCCGGTTGTTGGTGAAATTGAAGAAATTGAATTAAATGATTTAAAATTTATTTCTTTTCATATAAAAGAAGATGACCAAACATTAACAAATAATTTTGTTGTTTTTGATAATTTAAATAAGAACATACTTAAAAAAGAAATATTGAATAAAAAAGTTAAAAACTTTTTAACGGATTCATTTTTTATTTATAAAAATTTTCTTTTTGTATTAAAAGGCAAAAATGAAATTGAACTTTACAAATTAGAAAATAATCTGAGGTGAAAATGAAAATAAGCACCGAAGAAAAAGTTATTTTGTTAAATGCAGCTCGTGATTCTATAAAATCTGAATTTGACGAAGTTGAAATTCAAATACCGGACTATAACAAATTTCCATTGTTAAAATCGAAATGTGGTGCATTTGTAACTATTACAGAAAACAAAAATTTAAGAGGTTGTATAGGTTATATAATTTCAAACAAAAAATTATTTGAAACAGTGTGTGACGCCGCAATTCAAGCGGCTTTTCATGACCCAAGATTTTATCCTCTTCAAAAAAATGAATTAGAAAAAATAAAAATTGAAATTTCGATTTTATCAGAACCATTTCCTCTAAAAAGTTATGATGAAATTCAATTAGGTGTTCATGGTTTAATTGTTGAAGAAGAAGGTAGAAGAGGATTATTGCTTCCGCAAGTGCCTGTTGAACACAAAATGAATAAAGAACAATATTTAGATGCAATTTGTCAAAAAGCTGGACTACCAAAAAATTTATGGAAAGAAAAACAAATTAAGTTAAATGGTTTTACTGCAACAGTTTTTGATGAAGAAACAATTAAAGAAGGTAAGTAAAAAATGAAAGTAGTAAGAGAACCAGCAGTAGCCGGTATGTTTTACTCCTCATCAAAAAATAAACTTCTTAATGATATAGAATTTCTTTTCAAAGAAGTTAAATTAAATGAAACATATGAAAACATTTTAGGAATTGTTTCGCCCCACGCAGGTTATGTTTATTCAGGAAAAACAGCAGCTTATGCTTATTCAATTTTAAAAGGGAAAAAAATCAATAGAGTAATTATTATCTCTCCAAGTCACCGTGAATATTTTCCCGGAATTTCGGTTTATAATGGTGATGCTTACAAAACGCCACTCGGTGAGCTTGAAGTTGATAAAGAGTTTGTTAACAAATTAATTGATGGTGAAAAATTAATTTTCGTTGGTATGAATGGTCACAGAAATGAACATGCTCTTGAAGTTCAACTTCCTTTTTTACAATATGTGTTAAATGACTTCAATATTGTTCCGGTTGTAATGGGAGATCAAAGAAAAATATTTGTTGATGCATTAGCTAAAAAAATATCAGATATTATTGATGATAAAACAATAATTGTTGCTAGTTCAGATTTATCTCATTTTCATTCGAAAGAAAAAGCAACAAAATTAGATTCGATAGTTGAAGAAAAAATTAAAAAGTTAGACGCCGATGGATTAATGCATTCATTAGAAAATAATTTGTGTGAAGCTTGTGGTGGCGGACCAATTGCTACTTTAATAAAAACAGCTAAGCAAATGAATTTTGATAAAGTTAAAATTTTATCAAGAACAGATTCAGGAGATGTAACAGGAGATTCTTCTGAAGTTGTGGGATATTTATCAGCTGTATTTTATAAATAAAATTTTCTTGAACAAAAAAATATTTTCGGTTACTTTGCAAGTGCCTTTCAAATGTTTAATTAGTTTGGAGTAAATATGAAGTTAAATTTATTTATTATAATAATTTTATTTTTATTTAACACAATAACTAAAACGCAAACAATTTTTAGCTGTAATATAGATGGAGATGAATTTGTTGCAAAAACTTTTGAAGCAACACAAATTAAAATGTTAAATACAGATTATATCCAAATAAAATTAGAGAATAATGGAAAAATACTTTTCCTTTATTTAAAGTTGGACAAGTTGAAAAAAGAATTGCCCTCAAAACTTGAATATTCAGAACCAAAAGAAAATCAAATTCCCGATGTTGAATTAATTTGGGCTCCTAATCAGGATGAACCACAGTGGAATTCGATAGAAGGTAAAGCAGTTATAAATGAGTTTAATGAAGAGAATAAAACTATTTCAGGCACTTTTGAATTTGTAGTTGAAAAAATGGAATATGGCACTAAGAAAAAGAAACCTCGTCTGGATATTGAAAATGGTGTTTTCAAAAATATAACTTATAAATTAGAAGAGACTGCAAATTAATTTTATAATATGGTTAAACTATGATTATGTTTAGCCGGGAATATAATGGGACATTTAATTTTTTGGGCAATCATTCGGACTGCGATTTTAATTCCAACTTTATGGTTGCTTTATGAATTTATTGAATATAAATATTGGTGGTGGTTTGCTATTCTTTCAATTTATGGAGTAATAGTTCATCCATTGGTAATTCAATATCGAATGTTTTTTGAGTCAAATAAAGAACTAATTGAAAATACTTTATGTTCTTCATGTAAATATTTTGATAAAACAGCAGTGCTTTGTATGAAACATGATGTTCATCCAACATTAGAGAATTTACCTTGCGATGGAATAGATTGGGAACCAAAAGAAAATGACAAATAAAAAACATAAATACAGTAAAGAAGAAGATTTAAAAAAAGAAATTCTTTTTTGTACAGAATGTGGTGAAGATTTATCCAATTTTGGAATTGAAAATAAAATAGATAAAAAAGAAATTGAAGAAAGACATCAAAAGTGTAAACAAAAAGGAAAGTTTAAAGGTGATATGTGTTCAATGATTTTTATTTCTAGTGATTCTGAACCGTTGCCTCCGATTGATGAACTTGATTAAATAATTTTTCAACTCCTTCAACAAATCTTGGTCCTGGTCTTGTAAATAAATCTCTATCAACAAAAATCACATTGTTATTTTTTATTGCTTTTAAGTTTTTCCATTCAGGATAAACTGAAATAATTTTTTCAATACTATCACTTCCATCAGTAGGAAAAATTATTAAATCAGGATTTCTTTTAACTATTTCTTCACGATTAAAAATCGGATAATTCAAAGGTGAATCTGACGCAATGTTTTTTAATCCACAAATTGTAAGATACTCATTTAAAAAAGTATTTGGTCCAACTATCATTAATGGTGAAAGTTGAACCACAAACATTGCAGATTTATTCAAATTAACAGACGAAATTTTAATCTTATTAATAATTGAATCCCACTTAGCAATTACTAAATTGCTATTGATATTAAAAATTTTAGAAATATCACTATAAGTTTTTTTAATTCCTTCATAATTTCTTGGATTAGAAACAAAAACTTTTAAACCAAGTTCTTTAAATTTATCATAGGTTTCTTTTGTGTTGCCTTCAACGGTTATAAAAATTAGATCTGGTTTTAAGGAAACTATTTTTTCAAAATTAAATGTAAGCATATCCCCAACTTTAACAATATTTTTTGCTTCATTTGGATAGTCGCAATAAATTGTGTTACCAACTAAATGCTTCTCTAAATTCAAGGAATAAATCATCTCTGTAATATTAGGCGCTAATGAAATTATTTTTTGAGGAGAATTTGTAAATGAAAATTTATTTCCTAAATCATCAATTATAACATTCCCGTCGTAGTTAAAATTTTGTTTGTCTGTACAACTAATTAAAATAAATAATAAAAGAAAAACTGAAAACTTTTTCATAAATTCCAATTGCAATAATTGTTAATACAAATTTAACAAATACTTAATTACATTTTTGAAACTGATTTTTATGTTTGAATGTTTCTAAAAGAAAAAATAATAATATGAAAAAAATATTTTTGTTATTACTAGTTCTGGTTTATAATACAAATGCAACCGATAAATCAAAAAAATTATATGGTAAAGAATTATTTCCTCTTAGTGCAACAAAAGAATATATATATAATTCAACATTTGGCGATACAAAAGTTAAAGCGTTTATTCAGAATGATTTAATTAACACAAAATCGGAATCTGAAAAATTTAAATATTATCAAAAACTAGAACTTAAAAATGATGGAATTTTTGTTAACAACACTTATCAATGGGTAAAAGTTTTTCTGTTTATTAATCAAGAAAACACAATAACTTATTTAAAACCATTACGAAGATATGCTTTGCCTCTTTTTGTCGGGCTAGAATGGAAAGATGAAACCACAGAATTTATTGATGATGAAGGTAATCCGGTAAAATTATCAGCTAAAGTTTTAGCAGAAGAAACTATTAAAACAGAGGCGGGTACATTTAATACTTTGAAAATTCAGACAATTGTTGAATCTAAAGGTGGTTCAAAAAATATTGTAACAGAATGGTTAGCAGAAAATATTGGAATGGTTAAAACACATATTGAAATTCAAGGTGGTGGATTAACTGGAATGTTGAGAGATCTTCTTGGTTTTGGAACAGTTGATTTTGAATTAAAAAAAATAATTCAATAAAATTCTTTCAGATTTGCTTTCCTATCTCACTTTGCTATTTTAATCATATCAAAAAATTAATTTATTAAAATTGAATAATAACTACGCATTTATTTTTGATATTAAAAAATATTCTGTTAATGATGGACCTGGAATTCGAACAACCATTTTTTTCAAAGGGTGCCCATTAAATTGTTTTTGGTGTCATAACCCTGAAAGTCAAAATTATAATCCTGAAGAAATTCAAGACTGTTCCTTTAGGTGGAGACCTGCAAATAATTATTCTAATTCTAATACTATTGGTTATAAAATATCTTTGAATGAACTTTTGAGGGAAATAGAAAAAGATAATTTGTTTTATGAAGAATCACGTGGAGGTGTAACTTTTTCAGGTGGTGAACCAATGTTACAAATTGATTTTCTTCAAAATATTTTATGTGAATCAAAAAATAGAAATATAAACACAGCAATTGATACAACTGGTTATGCCAAATATTCAGACTTCGAAAAAATTATTAAATACACCGATATATTTCTATACGATTTAAAATTAATGAACGATGATCTTCATAAATATTATTGCGGTGTTTCAAATAAAATTATCCACGAGAATTTGATAAAGCTTTCAAACGACACAAAAAAAATTATTTTAAGAATTCCAATAATTCCCTCAATTACTGATACCGAAGAAAATATTAATTTGATGATAAACTTTATTTCAAAACTCAATAACATACTTGAAATAGATTTATTACCATTTCATAACACGGCAAAATCTAAGTATGAAAAAATGAAAAAAGAAAATAAAGTTGCTAATTTAGTTCCACCAAATGCTGAACATATGCAATTAATTAAAAATAAATTTTCTGTGTTGAATATTCCGATTAAAATCGGAGGTTAATTATGACCGATAGAATAAAAAAATTAAGAGACCAATCTTTAACGGCAATTCCAACAATGTCCCACGAAAGAGCATTACTATTAACTCAATTTTATAAAAGCAGTGAAGCTCAAAAATATTCTGTGCCGGTTACTCGTGCATTAGCTTTCAAATACATTTTAGAGAATAAAGAACTTTGTATAAACGATGGTGAACTTTTTGTAGGTGAAAAAGGACCCGAACCAAAAGCAACACCAACTTATCCGGAACTATGCATTCATTCAAAAGAAGATTTAGAAATTTTACACAACAGAGAAAAAGTTTGGTTTAAATCTTCTGAAGAAACAAGAGAAATTATTTTAAATGAAGTTGCACCATTTTGGAAAGGTAAAAGCATAAGAGAAAAAATACTTTCAGAAGTTGATCAGGAATGGATTGATGCTTACAAAGCAGGTGTGTTTACAGAATTTATGGAACAAAGGGCGCCGGGGCATACTGTTGCAGATGATAAAATTTATAAAAAAGGAATGCTTGATTTTATTCAAGATATAAGAAGTTCAGTTTCTAAATTAGATTTCTATAACGATCCTGAAGCTTTTAATAAAAGAGAAGAATTAAAAGCAATGGAGATTTGTGCAAATGCATTAATATCATTTGCAAAAAGATATTCAAAAAAACTTTATCAGCTTGCAGAAACTGAAAAAGATTCAATTCGTAAACTTGAATTAGAAACTATGGCCGGAATTTGTGAACGTGTGCCGGCTAACGCTCCAAGAACATTTTGGGAAGCATTGCAATATTATTGGTTTGTTCATATCGGTGTTACTACTGAGTTAAACACTTGGGATTCATTTAATCCCGGAAGATTAGATCAACATTTATATCCTTTTTACAAACGTGATATTGAAAGTGGTTTATTAACAGAAGATTTTGCTCGTGAATTACTTCAATCATTTTGGATAAAATTTAATAATCAACCTGCACCACCTAAAGTTGGTGTAACAGCACAAGAAAGTAATACATATACAGATTTTTGTTTAATTAATGTTGGTGGTGTTAATGAACTTGGAGAAGATGCAACAAATGAAATGACGTATATTCTTCTTGATACAATAGAAGAAATGAGATTATTGCAACCAAGCTCGATGGTTCAGGTGAGTAAAAAAAATCCTGATAGAATTTTAAAGCGGGCTTTAAAAATTATTCGTACAGGATTTGGTCAGCCATCTATTTTCAATACCGATGCAATAATTCAGGAATTGACACGACAAGGAAAATCAATTATTGATGCACGATTAGGAGGAGCAAGTGGTTGTGTTGAAGCTGGTGCTTTTGGAAAAGAAAGTTATATCTTAACAGGATATTTCAACATTCCTAAAATTCTTGAACTTACACTCAACAATGGATTTGATCCGAGAACAAATAAGCAAATTGGAATTAAAACTGGTGAATTAAATTCATTTAAAGATTACGATGAGTTTTATAAAGCTTTTGAAAAACAACTTAACCACTTTATAGATATTAAAATAAAAGGAAATTTAATTATAGAAAGAATTTATGCTGAATATATGCCTGCACCTTTTATGTCAATATTAATTGATGATTGTATCGCAAAAGGAAAAGATTATAACAATGGTGGCGCAAGATATAATTCATCATATATTCAGGGTGTTGGAATTGGAACAATAACTGACTCGTTAGCTTCAATAAAATTTAATGTATTTGATAAAAAATATTTAACTCTCGAAGAACTAAAGAAAATACTTGATAATAATTTTAACGATAATGATTTCATTCGTAAAATGTTTTTATATGAATCTCCTAAATATGGAAATGATGATGACTATGCCGATAATATAACAAGACAAGTTTTCGAATCTTATTTCAAAGCGATAGATGGAAGACCAAATACTAAGGGGGGGCATTTTCGTGTAAATCTTTTGCCAACTACTTGCCATGTATATTTTGGAAATGTTTTAGGTGCAACTCCTGATGGAAGATTAGCAAAAGAACCAGTAAGCGAAGGAATTTCACCGGTTCAAGGTGCTGATGTTAATGGTCCAACAGCTGTTATAAAATCGGCAAGTAAAATTGATCATTTAAGAACAGGTGGAACTTTATTAAATCAAAAGTTTACACCAAATTTTTTATCAACTGAGGAAGGAATTGAAAAAGTTTTATATTTAATCAGAACTTATTTTAGAATGGATGGGCATCATATTCAATTCAATGTAGTAAATGCAGAAACTTTACGAGATGCTCAAAAACATCCGGAAAAATACAGAGACCTCATTGTTCGTGTTGCAGGTTATAGCGATTATTTTGTAGATCTTGGTGAAGATCTTCAAAATGAAATTATTCGCAGAACTGAACACATGAACTTATAATTTTTATAAACAGGAGAATTTATGTTCAAAGCAAAAACTTATATTCAACGTAGAGAAGAATTAAAAAAGAAAATTAAAACAGGATTAATTTTATTTCTTGGAAATAGTGAAGCACCAATGAATTATGCTGCGAACACTTATCATTTTCGTCAAGATAGTACATTTCTTTATTACTTTGGATTAGACAGAGCAGATTTAGCTGCAGTAATTGATTTAGATGAAAACAAAGAAATAATTTTTGGTGAAGATTATACTATTGATGATATTGTATGGATGGGTCCACAAAAAACAATTAAACAAGAAGCATTGAGATGTGGAGTTAAAAAGACAGGTAACTTTTCAGATTTAGAAAAAATATGTGAAGATGCTTTTAAACGTGGAAGAAAAATTCACTTCATTCCTCAATATCGTTATGATAACATTTTAAAGATACATAAACTTCTTGGAATTGCTCCAAAACATAGTAATGATTATGCATCAACTGAATTAATAAAAGCAATAGCCGAACAAAGATTAATAAAAACTCAGGAAGAAATTAATGAAATTGAAAAAGCAATTGAAATTGCTTATGAAATGCAAACCACTGCTATGCGTTTTGCAAAACCGGGGATGTATGAAAAAGATGTTATGGGATTCATTTCGGGATTAGCAATGTCTTTAGGTAGCGGGCTTTCTTTTCCGGTTATTTTTTCCCGTCATTCGGAAATATTACATAATCATTATTATGGAAATAAATTAAAAGATGGCGATTTAGTTGTTAACGATTCTGGTGCAGAATCTTCGTTGCATTACGCAAGTGATATTACAAGAACATTTCCGGTTAATGGTAAGTTTAGGTCAATTCAAAAAGATATTTATGAAATTGTTTTAATTACACAACTTGTGGCAATTTCAGAAATTAAACCAAATATTACATATTATTCTGTTCATCTTAAAGCTGCAGAAACAATTGTAGAAGGATTGAAATCAATCGGTTTGATGAAGGGTAATACAAAAGATGCTGTTAAAGCTGGCGCACATGCACTTTTCTTTCCACATGGGTTAGGGCATTTACTTGGTCTTGATGTTCACGATATGGAAAATTATGGTGAAAATAATTTTGGTTACGATGAAAAACATAAACGAAGCACTCAATTCGGATTAAAATATTTGCGTTATGCTAAACCATTAAAAGAAAACGTTGTTTTAACTGTTGAACCTGGAATTTATTTTATTCCTGCTTTAATTGAAAAGTGGCAAAGTGAAAATAAACATGTGGATTTTATTAACTATGATAAAGTAAAGGAATTTAAAAATTTTGGTGGTGTTCGTATTGAAGATGATGTTGTTGTAACAAAAGATGGTGCGCGTGTTTTAGGTAAACCAATTCCAAAAGCAGTTGAAGATGTTGAAGAAATAGCTGGCAACAAAATTTAATTTAAAATGACTTTTACATCTCACTTTAAAAAAATAGCTGATTGGATTCATCCAGATGATTGGATTGAAATTGAAACAATTGATGCACACACCGCTGGCGAACCTTTAAGAATTATTTTAAGTGGATTTCCTGAAATAAAAGGAAAAACAATCCTGGAAAAAAGAAAATATTTTAAAGAGAATTATGATTATCTAAGAAAATTATTAATGTATGAACCACGCGGGCATGCTGATATGTATGGTTGTGTTATTACTCCACCGGTTTCTGATGATTCCGATTTTGGAGTAATATTTATTCATAATGAAGGTTATAGTACAATGTGTGGTCATGGAATTATTTCTTTAACAAAAGTTGTACTTGAAACAGGTATGTATGATAAAATAGAACCAATAACAAAAATAAAAATTGATACACCTTCAGGACTTGTTACCGCTTATGCTAAAATAGTTAACCAAAAAGTTGATTCAATTTTTTTTGATAATGTTGAGTCATTTATTCTTTCAGAAAATAAAATCATTGAAATACCCAATCTTGGAAAAATAAATTATGATGTTGCTTTTGGTGGAGCTTTTTATGCTTTTGTAAATGCAGACGAAATTGGACTTGAACTTGTAGAAAAAAATTACCGAGAGATCATTGAAAAAGGAATGATAATCAAAAATGAAATTATGAAGAATTGTGAAATAAAACATCCAACAAATGATGAGTTAAGTTTTTTATACGGGACAATATTTTACTCAAAACCCAAAAATGAAAGTAATTTCAGTAGACATGTTTGTGTTTTTGCAAATGGAGAAGTTGATAGAAGTCCAACCGGTACAGGTGTAAGTGCAAGAGCAGCAATTTTATATAGCAAAAATCAAATTGGTTTAAATCAAAAAGTAACGATTGAAAGTATAATAGATACTTCATTTTCTGTTGAAGTTATAAAAGAATCGGATAATCATAAATATAAAGCAATTATTCCTCGTGTAGAAGGAAATGCATTTATAATAAGCAAAAATACTTTTTACTTAGATCCGGAAGATCCATTAAAAAATGGTTTCTTTTTAAGATAGGGGAAATAAAATGAATATATCTCGAACTATTCTTCTTTGGATGTCAGAAAATTCATTACTTAAAAACAAAATTCCTAAACTCAAATTTGTTCGTAAAGCAATTAAAAAATTTATGCCCGGTGAAACAGAGTATGAAGCTATTTTAGCAGCAGAAAAATTATTAAAAGATGATATCGGAGTTACATTTACAAAACTTGGCGAAAACATTACTCAAATTGCTGAAGCTGAAAAAGTAAAAAATCATTATTTGCAACTGATACAAATAATTAAAAACAAAAAATTAAACATTGAGCTTTCCATCAAATTAACTCAACTTGGTTTCGATTTAGATGAAGAAGTTTGTTTTAAATATTGTGAAGAGATTATTAATAGCGTGAAATTAAATTTAGGGAACACACTTTTTATAGATATGGAGGGAAGTTCTTACACTCAGCGCACAATTGATTTTTATAAAAGATTAAAAACAATAAATCAAAATGTTGGTATATGTTTACAAGCTTATCTTTACAGAACACAAAATGATTTGAGCGATTTATTAGTTGAAAATTCAAAAATACGCTTAGTAAAAGGTGCTTATCGTGAAGCTAAAGAAATTGCTTATCCCTTAAAAAAAGATGTTGATAAAAATTATTTGGATTTATCTAAAAAAATGTTGATGAAAATAAAAGAAAATTCTATAAGAATAATTTTTGGTACACACGACGACATTTTAATTGAAAAAATTATTAAAGAAGCGAAGTATTTAAATATTTCAAAAGAGCATCTTGAATTCCAGATGTTATATGGTATTAAGAATGAATATTTAAAAGATTTAGTAAAACGTGGTTACAAAGGTTCAATATTAATTGCTTATGGTAATAGTTGGTATGCCTGGTATATGAGAAGATTAGCAGAAAGACCAGCAAATATATGGTTCGTTTTAAAAAATATTTTTTAAATAAAATTATTTACAAAACAACATGAAAAATTTAACAGGAATATTTCCACCAATAACAACTCCATTTATAAATGGTGAATTATCAATAGAAAAACTGGAGTATAATATTAGTAGATACAATAAAACTGAGCTTTCAGGTTATGTTGTAATGGGTTCAAATGGAGAAGCCGTTTTTTTAAGTAAAGATGAAAAACTTAAACTTGTTGAAAACACAAAAAAATTTTCATCATCAGAAAAAAAAATTATTGTTGGAACTGGAAGCGATTCTATTAAAGAAACAATTTCCTTAACTAATGAAACAGCTGAACTTGGTGCCGATTATGCTTTGGTACTTACTCCATCTTTTTATAAATCTGAAATGAAACATAATAACTATATTAATTTTTTTTATGAAGTTGCCGATAAATCTAAAATTCCTGTTATTATTTATAATGTTCCAAAATTCACAGGAATAGATATTGAAGTTGAAACTGTTGTGCAACTTTCATTGCATCAAAATATAGTTGGAATTAAAAATAGCACAGAAAATTCTCGGCAACTTATTGAATTTATTTCTAACACAAATGAAAATTTTAAAGTATTTGTTGGCACTGCTTCGATGTTATTCAATGGATTAACATCCGGAGCTGTTGGTGGAATAGTTGCATTAGCAAACATTGCCCCTAATCAATGTCTGGAAATTCAAAAATTAATAGAACAGAATAAACCAAAAGAAGCTTTATCCCTTCAACAGAAAATGATTCCTGTTAATAAAGCAGTAACATCGAAATATGGTGTTGCAGGTTTAAAATATGCAATGGATTTAATTGGTTATTTTGGTGGTGAACCAAGAATTCCATTATTACCATTAAACGAAAAAGATAAAGAACAACTAAAAAACATTTTAATTGAAGCAGAAATTTTAAGGTGAAATATGTTTGAATCTTTTAAACCAATAAATAGATTTTTAATGGGACCTGGTCCGGCAAATGTTCATCCGAAAGTTCTTGAAGCATTATCCAAACCAACGCTTGGTCATCTCGATCCACAATTTTTACAATTAATGGAAGAGTTAAAAAATTTATTACGATATGTATTTAAAACTAAAAATGAAAATACATTTGTAATTTCTGGTCCAGGATCACTTGGTATGGAAGCTTCATTAGTTAATATGATCGAACCCGATGATAAAATTATTGTATGCGTAGGTGGTTATTTTTCAAACCGTATGGCTCAAATTGCCGAAAAATTTGGTGCAAATGTAATTGTTGTAAAAGAAGAATGGGGAAGAGCAATTGAACCACAAAAGCTTGAAGATGCATTAAAAGAAAATAGTGATACAAAATTTGTTGCATTTGTTCATGCAGAAACATCAACCGGTGCTTTGTCTGATGCAAAAACATTATCTAAAATTGCACATGATTACAATTCATTAGTTATTACTGATGCAGTTACATCACTTGGAGCAGTTGATTTATATGTTGATGAATGGAATCTTGATGTAGTTTATTCATGCTCTCAAAAAGGATTGGCATGTGTTGCCGGAATGTCTCCTGTTACTTTCAGTGATGCTGCTATTCATCATATTAAAAACAGAAAAACAAAAATAAAAAGTTGGTTTAATGATTTTAACTTTTTAGAACCATATTGGTTTGGTGAAAATAAAAGAGCTTATCATCACACGGCACCAGCAAATCAATTTTATGCTTTACACGAAGCACTTTCTTTAATTAAAGATGAAGGTATTGAAAATTCTTGGGAAAGACACAAAAGAAATAGCAATAAACTAATTGAAAGACTAAAGAACGAATTACATCTTGAACCTATTGTTCCAATTGAAGAAAGAATTCCTCATTTGCTTGCAATAAAAGTTCCGGATGGAATTGATGAAGCAAAAGTTAGAAAAGAATTGTTAGAAAAATTCAACTTAGAAATTGGTGTCGGACTTGGCGAATTGGCTGGTAAAGTTTGGAGAATTGGGTTAATGGGTTACAATTCAAATGAAAGAATGGTTGATTACTTAATTAAAAGCTTAAAAGAAGTAATTAGCAAATAAAATATTTTAGTGAAATTATAAAGTATTAAACACTGAATAATTTATAATTATTAAAAGGAAAAATTAAGTTATTGAAAAAGTTTCACCAATTTCGGTTAAGCCTAAAGTCAAATTATATTTTTGGTGATCCCTTTTCATCCATTCGATTGCTTCATTAAATGGTTCGTTGCTTTGTTTGAATGTTTTGGTATGAATTGGAATAAAATATTTTGCCCCAACATCACTTGCCATTTTCATTGCTTCTTCAGGATTACAATGATTTCTTTTCCAGGGATTGTAAGCCCCAATTGGCATAATAGCTATTTCAATATTTTCATTTTTAAGTTTATTTAATTTATCAGTGTAAGCAGTGTCGCCGCCAAAAAGAATTTTTCTATTCTTATAATCAATTAAATAAGCATTAAAACTTCTACCATCTTTCAAATAACCACGTGAACGATCTTTTTCCCAAGGAAAACGCCATCCGAAATGTTGAACTTCGTTAGCTTTAAATCTAATTCCTTGCACAAATTTCTCTTCGTCCCAATCAATTACTGTAATTGATTTCCAGGGTAATTCATCAATTACATCTTTAGTTAAGTAAGCAGTAATCACATCAATTTGATTTGGATATTTTTCAGAAAAATATTTCAAAGTAGGATAATCCATATGATCCATATGTGCGTGCGAAAGTAAAATAATATCCGGTTTTGGAAATTCATAGAAATGCAAAGCTGGTGGTGTTAAACGTGAAGGACCAATACTTCCACCAAAAAAGTACACACCAACTCTCTCAAATAAAACAGGATCTGTTAATATCCATTTATCAAAAAATTTTATTAAAACAGTTGAATGTCCAATCCATGAAAGGGAAATTTGATTATCCTTCCAATTAGTTGGTTCAGGTTTAAACTTAAGAGGTTTATATGATTTTGAATAAGTATTATTATTTAAAACAAATGGAGATAAAATTACCGCTGAGCTTGCTAATATACTTTTCTTTATGAATTCTTTTCTTTTCATAATAGATAAACAAAAGTTGATTTAAAAAAATTCCTAAAGAAATTAATTCAAAGTTATTTTATTAGATAACTCATTTTGATCATCTTGCTTTACAGGAAAATGTTTTTCCAAAATTTGACCAATTTTATTCAGACCAATTTTTAATCCATCTAAAAATTTTCCATTTCTAAAATTTTCTTGCATTTCATCTCGAATTGAATCCCAAGTATTTAGTTCAACTTTTTGATTTATCCCTTCATCAGCAAGAATGTAAAACTTTCGTTCTTCAAATAAAATAAATATCAATATACCTGTTTTATCTCGGGTGTTATGCATATTGAGTTTCTGAAATTCAATTTGAGCAAGTTCTTTCAAAGATTTTTTTCTTTCCGAAAAATTTTTTTTCTCTTTCATTGAAACGCGAACTTCCCCAGAAGTTTTAGATTCAATTTTTTTTATTTCATTAGAAATTCTTAAGAAATCATCATCAGAAAAAAAATTATAAATAATATTTTCCATTTTTTACACCTAAATTTTAAGTAAAGATAATCTAAGTAAATATGAAATCAAATTAACAATCATTTATATTTGAATGTCAAATTAATAATTATGAGGAAAAAATGTATAAAGTAGTTTTATTGCGTCACGGCGAAAGTGAATGGAACAAATTAAATCTTTTTACAGGTTGGACAGATGTAGATTTATCAGAAAAAGGAATTGAAGAAGCAAAACAAGCTGGTAAAGTATTAAAACAAGAAGGTTATACTTTTGATATTGCATTTACATCTGTGTTAAAAAGAGCAATTAAAACTTTGAACTTTGCTTTAGAAGAACTCGACTTACTTTGGATTCCGGTAATTAAAAACTGGAGATTAAACGAAAGACATTATGGAGCATTACAAGGATTAAACAAAGCAGAAACAGCAGAAAAATATGGTAATGAAAAAGTTAAAGTTTGGAGAAGAAGTTATGATGTTCCACCGCCAGCATTGGAAGAGAATGATGAACGTTATCCCGGAAAAGATCCAAGATATGCTGACTTAGATAAAAAAGATGTTCCACTTACCGAAAGCTTAAAATTAACAGTCGATAGATTTTTACCATATTGGTTTGATACAATTGCTCCAACTATTAAAAGTGGAAAAAAAGTTATCATTGCGGCACATGGCAATAGTTTACGTGCATTAGTTAAATATCTTGATAATATTTCTGAAGAAGAAATTACTGAATTAAATATTCCTACAGGAATCCCTTTGGTCTATGAATTAGATGAAAATTTAAAACCAATAAAGCATTATTATTTAGGAGATCAGGAAGCAATAAATGCTGCAATTAATGCCGTTGCAAAACAAACTGAAAAAAAATAAATAATAGTCAGTCCAATTATTTATTGGACTGACTATTATTATTAAAAATTATCTTGAATAAATTTTTTTAATCATCTATAATTGCAAAAGTAATAAGGAGAAAAGAACGATAGAATTATACTTCGTTTAAAGAAAGGAAATGAAAATGAAACGTTACATATTTATCATTTTAATTTTATCGTTCAGTTCAATATACTCTCAAACTGTTATTGGAAAATATGCAGGTGAATTTTTAACAATTGGAGTTGGTGGAAGAGCATCTGCATTGGGAAGCGCAAATATTGCAATTGTTAACGATGTAACTGCTGGTTATTGGAATCCCGCCGGATTAGCAAAATTAAATTATCCCCAAATTTCATTAATGCACGAAGAACATTTTGGAAACTTGGTAAATTATAATTATGGTGCTGTTGCAATACCTTATGAAAAAGATTTGAGTTTTGGAGTTAGTGTAATTCGTTTAAGTGTTGATGGAATCCCTGACACTCGTAATGCTCTATATGATGCAAATGGTGATGGAGTTTTAGATATTCATACTGATAGATTAGATTATTCTAAGATTACAGAATTTAATAACTCAGATTGGGCTGCATATTTTTCTTTTGCAAAAAGACAAACAGAAAATTTTTACTGGGGTGCTAATATAAAATTAATTGCAAGAGATATAGCTGAATTCAGTGCATTCGGAATTGGTTTTGATGCTGGTGTTTATTACAATCCATTAGAAAATATTCATCTTGCTGCAGTATTACACGATGCTACAACTACATTGGTTGCATGGAGTACAGGAAGAAATGAATTAATAACTCCTACATTAAAACTTGGTGCTGCTTATGAACTTGAGGCATTTGCTGGTAGAATTTTACCAATAGTTGATTTTGATATAAGATTTGAAAATAGAAAAACAGCTTCTATCTTTAATATTGGTGCAATTAGCATTGATCCTCACTTTGGATTGGAATATAAATTTAAAAATCTTTTTGCTATTCGTGGAGGTTATAACGAAGTAAAACAAATTACGGTTGGTGCTGGTATATTTTTACCCAAACTTCAAATTGATTATTCATTTGCAAGATTTAACCAAAATGAATCCGAAAGATTACCCGATACTCATCGCATTTCTTTAATACTTACTTTAGAAGAACCAAGATTTTTAAGAAAAATTGATTAACTAATTACTTATAATGAAAAAATATTCTATATCATTTCTGATTATTTGTTTAATTCAATTAACTAAATGTTCATCCTCAAATTCAATTTATGATTCAAATGAAAAACTTAGCAACGATTATGTTATTTCAAAACACTCAAGTTTAAAACTTCAAATACCAATAGGTTGGTTTAAAGCTGAAGAGGAACAAGAAAATAACTTTGATTTTTGGCTTGTTAAAAATGATTATACGGCAACAATTAAATTATTTATAATCAATTTATCTGATGAATTAAAAAATGATTCGTTGAAAACAGATGTAAAAAGTATTGCAGAAATAGAAATGGATTTAATCAGGAATAAATTTAAGAATAACTTTAAAGGATTTAATAATATCGAAAAGTTTAGTCTTAATGATAAAATCTGTTTTGCTTTCGAATTTTTAGATGAACACTCAAATCCAACACGCATAATAATATTTAAGTATCAAAATCAATTTTATGAAGTATCTGCGTCAACAAAAAATATTTCCACACAACAAGAAATTTTTTCAATACAAAACACAATAATAAAATCAATTCATCTATAATTAAACAAAAGAGGTATTATGAAACTAAAAAGCATATTTATTTTTCTTTTACTTGCTCCAATAACATTGACAGTTTTTGCTCAAAAACAAGGTGATAAATCACCAATGCCAATTGGTGGAATGGAAGCTGTTGCAAAAAAGGTTGTTTATCCAGATGAAATAAAAGGAAAAAATATTAAGGGGGATGTTCAGGTAATGGTAACTGTTGATTCAACAGGAGCAATACTTGCAACTAAAATTCATAAAGCATTACATCCTGCTTGCGATTCAGCAGCTGTAAAAGCTGTTCGTTCTGTTAAGTTCAAACCGGGTGAAAAAAACGGGAAGAAAGCAGTTAAAAAAGTAATTATCCCAATTAATTTCTAAATTATGCTTGAACACAAAATAAATAATTTTGTGTTCAAGCATTTTCTTCTTTATTGAAAAAAATTATTAAAACATATAAGTAAGTTGTGAATTTCAAAAGTAATATTAATAGTTATGGTGCGTTCGAATTAAAAAGAATTTATTTGAAAAATTATTCTTTTGGTTTTGCCATCGCTATTATAATTCATCTTATAGTTTTAATTATTTTGAATAATATATTAAAAGAAACATCTCAACAAATAGTAAAAGAAAAATATGAAGTAATAAATTATGTTGAACTTGGTCCGCCACCTTCAATAATTGAAAATATCTCACAATCAGTTCCTCAAACATCAAAACCAACTTTTGGAAATTTAAAGCCAGCAAAAAAAGGGGAAGAAACTTCAGAGTTCGAAATTCCTAAAGAATCAAATCAAATTGGGAATGTTAAAGTTGAAGAATCAAAATTAACCGAGAAAAAAACAGAAGCTATTGATGAAACTTATTATGTTTCTGTAGATGTTATGCCAGAACCATTTGGAGGATTTGAAAAACTTCAACAAAACGTTAATTATCCTGAAGAAGCAAAAAAAAATTCTATAATTGGAAAAGTTTTTGTCAAAGCATTTATTAATGAAAATGGAGAAGTAACAAAAACAGAATTAATTAAAGGATTAGGTTTTGGTTGCGATGACGAAGCTATTTGGTTAATAAAAAATACCCGCTTTCGTGCCGGGAAAAAAAATGGAAAGCCAGTTAAAGTACAAATGGTTATTCCAATTACTTTTCGTCCTTAAATTCAAATGAATATTTTAGCCCTGCCGAAATCCATCTGCCTGGTAAAATAACTCCCGGAAAATCAAAATAAGTTTTGTTAAATAAATTTGTAGCCCTGATTAGAAAAGTGAAACTGTTAAAGGATTTTAATATTTGAGCATCAACTAAAATTCTGGAAGCATAATTTTCTCTATTTTCAAATCGAATTATAAAATCAAATTCAGAGTTAAAAACAAAATTGTTATTAAATGTGAGAATAAGCTGATGTTTGAAATATTCTAATAAATATTTTGATTCATAAATACCAGAATTTCTGTTAGAAGAAAGATATGTATAGTCAACCTTAAAATTTTTAGTTGGTATAATTTCATTTATGAATTTAGGATTTAAGTTTACAGAAATTTCAAAACCAAGAGTTTTTAAGTTAGTAACATTTTCAACTTTCCATGGATTATTTTTATTCAGTCTAACCCAATCGATAAGATTATTACCATCCTTTAAAAAGATTGAACCATTAATTCTGTAAAAATCAGTGAAATAATCTAAACCAATTTCATAATTGTTTGATTGTTCAAATTGAAGATTTGGATTTCCTAAGTTAGCAGGACTTACATAATAAAGTTCTGTATATGTTGGAACCCGGAATGATTTTCCTAAACTTGTGAATAGTTTTAAATTATCATTAACATAATAACTAATATCAAGTCCAGGCCAAAACTTTAATTTTATATTTGGATATTGATATAAATACAAACCAAATGAAACCGAAAAATTATTTTTGTTAATAACATTATGTTCAGAAAAAAATCCAAATTGATTTCTTTTATGTTTGCCTAAATTTGAACTGCTGATTTTATCTTCAACATAATCAAAACCAAATGAAGTATTTCCTAAAGATGAATTAAAATTGAATTGAACATCAAAACCATATAACTCTGAAAAGTGAGTGTTATGATTCCAATCGGGTCGAGTGAAATCTAAATGGTAATCATCAAAATTATTTCTGTAAAAAATTTTAGTTACAAGATTTGAATTTTCGAATTGAAAATCAGTTTTAAGATTAGCAATTCTAGTTAATGTTCTTTCGAATTGATTTGGAAAACGATCGGAATAAAAACTATTTGCTCCAAATTTTTTATCAACATAACCAACAAAAAAATTTATAAAAGTTTTATTCGTAACAATATTTTGAGTAAACGAGAATAAATCATTTTGAAAATTTGTATTGAAGCGATAACCATCAGATTTTTTTCTTGAGATGTAAAAAGAATTATTTAATGAAGAATTTAATGCAAATGAAATATCGAATAGACCATTTTCACCAGCAAGTGTATTTAATGAAAAACCATTTTTAAAATTTTTCTTTGTAATAAAATTTATAGCTCCACTAAAAGCATTTGCTCCAAAAACTTTTGTTCCATTTCCCCTTAAAATTTCAATTCTTTCAATATTATCAAGATTGATTGGAATATTTAAATTGTGATGACCTGTTTGAGGATCAATCATTTTGACACCATCAATAAGAATTAATGTTTGTTCAAATGTTCCACCACGAATAGAAATATCGGATTGCATTCCTTCAATTCCCCGTGTACGAACTTCAACCCCGTTGATGTATTTCAATAAATCTGAAAAATTACTTGCTGGTAAAAATTCAATTTGTTTTGAAGTTATAATAGAAACATTTCTTGATAAGTTCTCAAATTGAATTGGAATTCTACTACCTGAAATAACAATTTCATTAAAATTGTAAATTTTATTTTGTGCTGACAAAATAGAAGTAAAAAGAAAAATTATAAATGAAATTTTTTTCATGACTCTTTTTAAAAATGAAAAACTCTTTTTATTGTGATCAAGAGAGTAACTTTGTGCGGGAATAAATTGAAAAATAATTTATTCAATAACGGTAAAACGAAATTAATATTTACCGTAACACAAAGTAACTCAAAGAGCAATAAAAAGAGTTTTGTTAAAAATTATAAATTGATTATGTCTGAATAAAGAATAAATGCCATTAATAAAAGTAAAAGTACAAAGCCAGTATTTTGAATTACCATTTTAACTTTCACAGGTAATTCTCTTTTCAGTAAACCTTCAATTAAAATTATGACAAAATGACCACCATCTAAAACAGGAAAAGGAAGAATATTTATAATTGCTAAACTTAAACTTAACATTGCAAGAAAATATAAGAATGAGGTAATTCCGGTATCCGCAGATTTTACAGCGTATTGAGCAATTTTAACCGGACCACCAAAAGCCTGATTAAAAGCGAGCTTTCCAGTAATTACATTCTTTAAGGTAACAAAAGTTAAAATAGTATATTGACCAACATTATTAATTGCATGAACAAAAGAACCGACAAAACCATATGTTTTATATTCAATTTCTCCCACAAATGCAGTTGAATGAGAAATTCCAATTAATCCTTCTGCACTAGGTTTTACATTAACTTTTATAGTGTCTTTATCTCTCAATAATAATACAGGAAATGAATTATCTTTATTTGCTTTAACAATTTTGTTTATTTCTTCTCCTTCTTTTATTAAAATGTTATTCATCGAAATAATAAAATCACCGGGCTTAATTCCTGCTTCTTGTGCAGGAGAATTTTTTATTACATCAACAACAATTGGTTTAGTTGGATGTGGAAATAAGAAGAAACCATTTTGAATACTTTTATTTAATTCTTTTCTGTCAATAATCAGATTAACGATTTGTCCATCTCTTTCTAATTCAACCTTTGAATCTTTTGAAGAATTTTTTACCATTAAATTTTCAAGAACTTCATCCCAGTTGTAAACTTTTTTATCGTTTATAGAAATTATTTTATCGAAAGATTTAAATCCAATTTTTGAAGCAACACTATTTTCATCAATTACAGAAACAGTAGTAGTTTTAAAGATTTGTTTACCCTGAAAGAAATTAATTCCCCAAAAAATTAAAACTGCCAAAGTTAAGTTCATCATTACACCAGCAGTAATAACAAACAATTTCGCTAAAGTTGATTTTGCTCTAAATTCATACGGTTTAGGTTCTTCGTCAATAAATTTTGTATCCAGGCTTTCATCAATCATTCCAGCAATTTTAACATAACCACCCAATGGCAATAAACATAATCTATAATCTGTGTTTCCTTGACCATCCCAATCATTTGGTAAATCGCCAAAAGAAAAACCAGTAAGTTTATTCCAACCAAAAAGTCTTTTGCCAAAACCAATTGCAAAAATATCAACTCTCATTTTGCTTAATTTAGCAGCAGCAAAATGACCGAACTCATGAACAAAAACTAAAATTGCAATTGTAATAATGAAATAAATGATATAATCCATAAACCCTACTTAATTAATAATTGATTTTAAAAATTCACGTGTCTTATAATCAGCTTCAAAAACATCATCGATTTCAATTTTATATTTTTTATCAATTTTATTCAAAGCTAATTCAATTATTTCAGGAATCTGAGTGAATTTAATTTTACCTTTCAAAAAATTATCAACGGCAATTTCATTTGCTGCATTAAGAATACATGGTGAAGTTCCACCTTCTGAAATTACATCGTATGCAATTTTAAGACATACAAATTTATTAAAATCGGGTTCAAAAAAGGAAAGATTTGAAATTTTTTTTAAATCTGTATTTACTTTTGAATATTTAAATCTTTCAGGATAAGTCAACGCATATAAAATTGGTAACTTCATATCAGGAGTACTCAACTGAGCTTTGATTGAACCATCTGAAAATTCAACCATTGAATGTATAATAGATTGTGGATGAATTAAAACTTCAATTTTATCTTTAGGAAGTTGAAATAACCAAAAGGCTTCAATTACTTCAAGACCTTTATTCATCATTGTGGCTGAATCTATAGTTATTTTATTTCCCATTTTCCAATTCGGATGATTTAATGCTTCTCCGATTGTAACATTTTTTAGCTCATCAATATTTTTGTTCAAAAAAGGACCGCCTGAAGCAGTTAATATAATTTTGTTAATGTGGTTTTTATTTTCTCCCACCAAACTTTGAAAAATAGCACTATGTTCCGAATCAACCGGAATTATTTCTGCACCATATTTTTCTAAAAGTTTAATAATTATTTCACCAGCAACTACAAGAGTTTCTTTATTTGCCAATGCGATTCTTTTCTTAAGCTTTATTGCTTCAATTGTTGGCAATAAACCAGCAAAACCAACCAAAGCTGTAACAAGTATATCATAATTGTTTCTTTTTACTAATTCAATGATTCCTTTGCTACCAACTAAAATTTCACATTTTCCATTTATTTTATCTTTAAGTTCGTTGGCTTTAATGTCGTCGCTTACGGCTACTGACTTAATATCAAATTCTTTAATTTGTCTTTCAAGTTCTTCTGTATTTTGATTTGCAGAAAGTCCGATTATCTGAAATTTATCGGGAAAAGCTCTTACAATTTCTAAAGTGCTTTGACCAATAGAACCAGTTGAACCAAGAACTAAAATTTTTTTCATTTATTAACCGAGATATCTATGAGTTATCGCAAAAAGAAAATTTAATAAAACTATAACATTAATTATGTTGTTATATATAAAAAGTTTTTTCAGAATTACTTTTGCTTCTGTTGAACTTTGGAGTTCATTACTTTTTAACATTTCATTTCTTAACTTTTTTGCAGTTGGAATAATAAAAAGAGGAATAATAAATAATATTACAACCATTAAAATTTGTTTAGTAGCAAGCCAATGATTATCAGTCATTCTGAAAAAACCATAACCACTATTTGTAACTAAAAGAATTCCGGTAAATATAATTCCTACTGCACTTAATGAACTTAACGTATTTACAATTTTTAAATACAAATCTAAAATTTTATTTGAAGTTAGAAGATGTTTACGTAAAAACAAATCAACAATAAAATTTGAAATCCAAATTCCGGCAAAAATTATATGAAAAGTTAAAATTGTGTAGTAATACATATTTTATCTCCTTTCAAAAGATAAAAAATTAAAATTGAGTTATCCAAATAATAAACTTAAAAAAAAATGATATGGTTCAAATTAAAAAGTAGATGTAAAGAAATGATAAAAAAAACCCTTTAACAAATTGAAAAAATCAAATTATTAAAGGGTGATTGAAACTAATTAAGAATTGCGATCTTTCATCGCTTGTTCACGAGAAGCTCTTCTTTTAGCTTTAATAGCATCCATACGTTTTTCGATAGATGGTTTTACATAGAAAGTACGCTTCTTGTATTCTTTTAGGATACCGGAACGTTCATATTTTTTCTTAAAGCGTTTTAAAGCTTTATCAATATTTTCGTTCTCTCCGATAGTAATTCCTACCAACTTATTTCACCTGCCTTCTTGTTGTTAAAAATTTGCGGCGTAAAACTAAGAATAGAAAAGTTAATTTCAAAATTGATAAACTAGCTTATTGAATTAGAAATTTTGGTTTGAATAACTTCAAATAGTTTTTTGGCGGGGCATGGTTTAACAAATCTGGTTTTTAATAATTGCTTAACAGTTTTCTGAACGTAATATTCTTTGCTAATTATTGGGTCCGTTTGAATATCTTCTATAATTAAAGGACAAACTTTTTGGTCGCTTAAAGCCTCGTCAATATATTCTGCTAAATCTCTCATAGTTTTACTTCTTTTTTGTTTTATTATTTTTATCTATGTATCCTTTATCTTTTGCATAATCATAAAGTAAAGAATAAAGCATTTTTCTTGCACGATGTAAACGTGAACGAACAGTTCCAACCGGTATATCAACAAAATCTGCTATTTCTTCGTATGAAAAACCTTCTATATCACTTAAGATTATTACTGTTCTAAAATCTTCAGGTAATGTTGACATTACTTTTGTTATTTCATCATCAAGCAAATTGCTAAATGCATCTTGTTCAAAATGATTTGTACTGATTTCATTTGGCTGAATGTTTTCATAAAAATTTTGAACATCTTCATAATCAACTTTATTCGGCTCTTTTACATTTTTCCGATAGTCGTTTATGTACGAATTTTTTAATATCCGGAATAACCAAGCTTTGCAATTTGTTCCTTTTTCGAATTTGTCAAAAAATCGGAATGCTTTTAAAAAAGTTTCCTGAACCAAATCGTTTGCATCATCTTCATCACCGGTAATTTTTAATGCATAATTATAAACAGCTTGCATATGAGGAATAGCTTCGCGTTGAAAATCCTCATATAGCTGCTTTGTTGCATTATTAATTCCAGTGTTCTCTAAAACATCCATTTTGTTATAATAATTCAAAATTCTTGTAGAAAATTATAAAAAATATACCGAAGAAAATATTTTGTTACTCTTTTTTAATCAAAAATCCATTTTTTATTTCAATTATTGGCAATTCATTTTTGTAAATAATAAAATTTGCATCAGAATCAACCGCAAAATTTTCTTCAAAAAGTATTTCATGATTAGTTAAATCGAATTCTTCTAAGCCATAATAAATTGATAAATCTCCAATTGCTGAAATTTTACTTTCATAATAAAAAGTTTTTGAAGTAACATTAAATTTTTTTGATCTCTTAATACCAATATCAATTATGAATTTTCTATAATTAAAATTTAATGTTAGATTTCTCAAAACTAAATCAAAAAAGAGCTCATTGTTTTCCGGAATATCAAAATATTTTCCATAGAATATGTTTTGATATTCTCTTCTTGAAATTATTTGTAATGAATAAAGAATTGAAATAAAATTTAATTTTCTAATGAAGTCTTTATTTTCATCTTTTGGAAAATAACCGGATTCAATTAAGATTGTACTTATTCCACTTTTCATTAAATTGTCGCCAAATGCTCGTGGTTCAAAATCATCTTTATATCTTGCTATATGACCATTTACAAATTGCGACAGAAAATCATTAAGTAAAGCAATCACCTGCATGCTTTTTTCTCTTGTGTAATTTATACTTTTAGAATAATCTAAAGGTGGTGCAAGAAAAGATACAGCTGCAGTTTTATTACTTCTTCCAACAGCATAATAACTATTTTGATCATGAAGATTAAATGCAAAATCGGGTTTTAACTTTTGTGAATATTTCCAAAGTATGTTTGATTCATCGGATTGAAGCAAAACAGCATCACGATTTAAATCAATGTTAAATGAATTTTCTCTTTTATAAACTTCAGCACCATCCGGATTTAACATTGGTATAATATGAATTTCTAACTCTTCTAATATTTCTTTTTTTATTTCATTGAATTCATCATCAGTTGAAAAAAAATTAAATAAATCAAAAAGTGCTGATGTAGCCGTTGGTTCATCGCCGTGCATTTGAGACCAGGCTAAAATTTTGGTTTTACCCTTGCCAAATTTTATTGAATAAATATCTTTACCCTTGATTGAATTGCCTATTAAAGATATCTCAAAAAAATTTTTATCTAATTTGTTTATTGTCTTTGTAATTTGTTGATGTGAAATGAAATCAGTTCTGATTCCCGAATCTTTATATTTTTCATAAACATCAAAAATATTTTTCAAATTACACCTTGTTGATTTTATTTGTGAAATAACTAATTTAGAACTAACTCAATAATAAAATTAATAAAAAGTTGGAGATGAAATGGCAACCAAAACTTTAAAGATTGGTTCAACGGCACCAAATTTTAATTTGCAAGCAGTTGATGGTCAAATTTATAATTTAGATTCTTTCAAAGACAAAAAATTATTAACAGTAATTTTTAGTTGTAATCATTGTCCTTATGTACAGGCATATGAAGAAAGAATCAAAGCTATACAAAGCGACTATAAAGATGTTTTGCAAGTTGTAGCTATAAACTCAAATGATGATAAATCTTATCCCGAAGATTCATTTGAAGAAATGAAAAAAAGAAGTGATGAAAAAAATTTTAATTTTGTCTATTTAAGAGACGAAACTCAAGAAGTTGCAAAAGCTTATGATGCAACTCATACACCTGAAATATTTTTATTTGATGAAGAGAGAAAACTTATTTTTCATGGTAAGATTGATGATAATTGGCAAGATGAAAAAAATGCACAAACAAAATATTTAAGAAATGCAATTGATGAGTATCTGGCTGGTGAAGAAATTTCTGTCCCGGAAACATTTACTATTGGATGCACAATAAAGTGGAAAAAATAAGTTATTCAACTATTTCACCAAATTCATTTTGAAATTTTTCAATTTCTTTTAATGGATTTGGTGAAATACAAAAACAATAAACAGGATACAATTCGGTAATCATTTTTATCATTTCAAAAACTATTTTATTGCTGAAGACAATTTTTTTTGGTACTGATTTTTGTAATAAAAACATTTTAAATTTTTCAAAAAGGAACAAATCTTTTTCTGCATCAAATTTTTTCTTTATTTCTTTTGGCTCTTTATTATCAAGCGAGTAAAGAGAATATTTATTATTGAGTGAATTTTTAAGAAAAATATTTTTAATGTCATTTTTATAAAGTTCAAAGTTTTTCTTGAAGAATAAGTTATCTCCTTTTGTGTTATTAATAAATAATCCTATATCAGAATTCTTTGAATCGAAATAAAGAAAAAATTCACTATCCATTTTAAATCTACCAAAATGTATTAACCAATAATTTCTATATGGATCACCTTTTGAAAATCTTAAGTCTTTATTAATTCTCATTATAGTTTCATTAAATTTTGGTTCAGTACGTATAGAAGGATTTAATCTGTTTAAGAAAGGAGATATTGAAGTTATAAATTGTTTAGAAGGTTCTACAATAAATTTATGATAGTGTTCTCTCTTTTCATTGAACCACTTTAAATTATTGTTCTTTTCTAATTCGGCAAAGAATGAAAATAAAATTCTATTAAATCCATTAAATGAACCTTTCATTAAAACATAGTTCCTAAACTCAAAGAAATATAAAATTGACCAAAAGATTTTCGGTATTGGTAAAATAAATTTTCAATTCCTTTACCAAATAAATTTGTGTAATAATATTTTACGTTGATTCCAACCAGATTTTTTTTACTTTCTCCAAAGTATCCACCAAAACCAATATAACCACCTAGACCATAATGCATTTTAGCCCATTTGAATGCTGTAAAAAATTCTTCTTCATAAGGAGTTGTAACAATAAAAGTTGGACCTAAACCAGCAGATATATAAGGACGAAGATTTTCAGTCAATGATTCCGCAAAAATTCTATATTGTAAACCTGCATTAATTGGCATTAAAAAAGCTCTGTTAACTTTAAAGGGAGTGAATGTTGTTCCCCAGTAAGGATCGTAATAATCTATTTCTCTTTCATCTTTTGTCTCAGATACAGAAAAATCAATTGTTCCGGCTAAATTTAAACTAAAATCTTTTTTGTAAAACAAACCAAAACCAAAACCGCCTTCACCAAACATAATTTCTCCGCCCCAACTATTTGGTGGAAATATTTCAGGTTCTTTGTCCGGAGCAATTTTACCAATTTTTTGAGAAAATAATGGTGTACTTATTAACAAAATAAGAATGATTAATTTTATTTTCATTTTAAAGATCCTTTTGCTAATCTTATAAATAAAGATATTGAAAGTTTATTAAAATTGTAATGCGATATTTTTTAAGATTAAACAATTAATTATGAGAAAAAGTTTATGGCATTAAATTTAGAATTAAAAATAAAAGTAAAGTCGTTTGATGAGTTCGAAAAAATTCTCAATGATATTAATGCAAATTATGTTGGTATCATTAATCAAAAAGATATTTATTATAAGTTTAAAAACGGATTGCTGAAGTTAAGAGTTGAAAACAATTCATATACATTGATAAAATATTTAAGGAATGAAAAAAATAAAAGATGGAGCAATTATGAATTATTAGAATTAAAGGGAAAGAATCCGGAAAAATATCTTAAAGAAATATTGCAAGAAGAAATTATTGTAAAAAAGAAAAGAAAATTATACTTGTTTAACAATACCAGAATTCATTTAGATGAAGTAAGCAGTTTGGGCAAATTTTTAGAGTTAGAAACATTATTAATTGGTGACAAAAATGATGCAACTAAAAGATTTATAGAAATAAAAAACATTTTGGGATTAAATGATTATCAAGAAATTCGCAAATCATATAAAAATTTGTTAGAAGAAAAATGATATTATCAAAAGAAAATATTGCAGAAATTAATATCGATGAATTGATTCAAAATTATTTGGAAAGTGGTAAGATTGAAAAAATACTTTTTATTGTTCCAACAAATAGAAAATCAAGACAATTAAAAAAACAACTTTTCGATTTTGCAAAAAACAAATCAGCACAAAAAATTAAAATAGAAACACTTGAAACAATATCAGAAAAATTGTTGAGTGTTAAAAAAATATTTCATCATATAAGTGAAGCAGCATCAATTATTTTTATAAAACGTTCTATAGAAAAAGTAAAACTAAATTATTATTCAAATTTCAGAGATGAAATACCAAATGGTACAATTGAAAGTATAAGAAACTATATTCTAGAATTAAAAAGAAACTGTATTCCGCCGGAACAAATAGAAAATGACGATGAAATAATTGAAGAAACAGAAAAATTAAAAGCACAAGATATTTCTAATATTTATAGAGAGTACAAATCAATTTGCAAAAGCATTGATGCTTTTGATTTAGGTGATATTTATGAAAATCTTTTAGAACTAACCGAAACAGATTATTTAAATAGCTTTAACGAATTTTATTATGATATTGATTTTATTTTTGTTGATGGATTTAATCAGTTTGCCACACCGGAAATTAACATCATTAAAAAATTATCAAATTGCAAAAAACTATTTATTTCAATTGATTATTTCGCCGAGAATGAGAAAATATTTTTTCATTTAAAACAAACTTATGAGAAATTAATAGCATTTGGATTTTCTGAAATAAAAGATAAAAGAATTGATGATTTAAATAAATTTAGAAAAATACTTCATCGCGGACTCTTTAGAACAAATCAAGTTAAAAAACAAAACTATGCAAATAAAATATTTGAACTTTATGGTAACAAAAAGGAAGATGAAGTTGAGTTAATTGCATCCGAAATAAAAAAAATAATTATAGAAGAAAATGAAAAACCAAGTAATATTTGTGTTGCATTTAACTTAATTCAGGAATATTCTGAAATTGTCAGAGATATTTTCGAAAAATATGGACTTCCATTAAACATCACTGATAGAAAATCATTAGACAAATCTCAACCAATTATTTCAATAATTAATTTTTTAGAAATAATTGAAACTGATTATTATTATCAAAGTTTATATAGAGCATTAAATAGTAATTATGTATCAATCAATAATATTGATATTACAAATCTTCAATTAGTAGCCCAAGAATTTAAAATTATTTCCGGAAAAAATAATTGGATAGATGCTTTAAAAATTGAAAACTTAGAAAACGATGAAGAAACAAAATTAACTGATGAAAATATCAAAAAAGCAAAAGAAGATTTTGTATTAATCTCGGATTTATTATCACCATTCGAAAAGAAATTAACCATCAAAGAATTTATTGATAATTTAATCAGACTGATAATTGAATTAAAAATTCCATTTAACATTTTATCATATGGCAAAGAAGAAAACAATTCACGTGCATTAAGTTTATTTATTGAAAATGTTAAAGAGGTTTTCGAACTGTTAGAAAAAGAAGAAAATGAAAAGCAAACTTATTCAATAGATTTTTATTTAAATCAATTAAGAACACTATGCAATTGGGCTAGATATAATTTGAAGGAAAAATCAAATTATGGAATTTTAGTTACAACATTAGAAGAAATAAGAGGACTTAATTTTAATTTCCTTTTTATCGGCGGAATGGTTGAAGGATTAATGCCAACTAAATATTCTCCGCAAGTATTTCGTGCAAGTTCATTTAAAAACAAAATAAAAGAACATTACTCTGAAGAAAAATATCTTTTTTATAAAGCAATAACTTCTTTCAAGAAAAAATTATTTTTAAGCTATCATTTAACAACAAACAAAAGCGAAGTTGTTAAATCAAACTTTTTAACCGAACTATCAAATCTTGTTGATATAAGTGTAATTACATCAAATAGTTATTCAGATATTTTATTTACAAACGAAAAAGCACAAATCAATTACAAATTAATTCCAACAGAAAAAAATATAATTGAAAAAAGTGTAATACAAAACGCAGAAAATGCAATTGATATATATAAGATTAGATCTAAAACTCCACCAGAGAAAAATATTTATAATGGATTTCTGATTAATGAAAAAACAGAAAATGATGTTATAAATCATTTTAAAACAATTAAAGAAAAACAGTTTTCTGTAACGCAATTAGAAAGATATGCCGCATGTCCGTTTAAATATTTTTTAGAAAACATTTTAGATGTTAAAAAAATTGAAGAACCTACTGAAGAAATTGAACCGATTGAGATGGGAAGAGTTTTGCATAAAATACTTTTTGAATTTTATACTCAAATTCGGAAGGAAAAAATTGTAATACAAAACTCCGATGACGAAACATTTAATAAAGCAAAAAAAATATTAATTGAAATTGCTAACAAAAATGTTGACGATTCAATATTTAAATCCCCATTAAATTTTTATGAGAAAGAAAAAATATTAGGAATCGAAAACAATTTTGAAAACTCAATTTTATATCAGTTTTTAATTGAAGAAAGAAAACCGAGCGAATTTATTCCAAAATATTTTGAAGTTGCGTTTGGTAAATTAAAAAAAGATGGTTCAGATGAAGATTTGATTTCAACAAAACCAATTGAAGTTGATGATATTAAAATTGGTGGAAAAATTGATAGAATAGAAATCAACGAAAAAGCAAAATCATTTAACGTTGTTGATTATAAATTAGGTGGGAAAAAACCGACCAAAAATGATTTGAAAGATGGTATTTCGCTACAATTGCCATTTTATCTTTATGCAACAAAAGAGTTACTAAAACAAAAATTTGAAGAAGAATATTTTCCAAATCAAATGATAATTTATTCACTAAAGTATAAACAGGAAAATTTCGGAAAAGATATTGTTGCTTTAAGTAAGGAAATGAATATTAGTGATGTGATAAACAATACTATTAGTTACATAAAAAATTATGTTGAATCAATATCTAATGCTGAGTTTAATTTATCAAAACTCAAAAACAGAGAACAAGTAATATGTAAATATTGTGGTCACAGATTAATTTGCCGAGTTGATGATTTAAAGAATGAACCCGTTAATGAAATTGAAAATGAAGAATAAACTATTTTACAATTTTTGAAATAGCTTTAAACTCATCTGTGCCGCAAACATTTAATAATTCAAACAAGATAGATTCAGTAGTAGTTATTTCTGCTCCGTTACTTCTCATTCTATTTAATGCTATATCAAAGTCAAATTTTCTTCGTGAAGAAACTGCATCAGCAGAAACAACAACCTGAAAATTATTTTCAATTAAATCCAAAACAGTTTGTTGAACACAAACGTGGCTTTCAATTCCACAAACCACAACCTGCGAAATATTTTTTGACTTCAATTCATCAAATAAATTTTCTGCTCCACAACAACTAAAAGTCATTTTCTGAATTGAATTAATATTCTCCAATGCTTCTTTTATTCTTTTTACTGTTGGTCCTAATCCTTTGGGATATTGTTCGGTATAATAAATTGGAATGTTTAAAATTTTAAAGCCGTTAATTAATTTTAATGTATTCTGAATAACATTTTCAATTTCATTAATTACAGGCAAAATTCTTTCTTGAATGTCAATTATTAATAAAGCTGTTTTTTCACGTTGTAGTAATTTAGAATAGCGTAACATTTAACTCTCCGAAAAATTAATAAATTTTATTCATCCCATATTTGCCGCAAGCATACATCATTAAAATAGAAGCAATATCAATTAAAGCTTTTTTTTCTTCATCTTCGGGAATAATCAAATCATAAACTTCAGCAACAAACTTCATATTGGCTAAAATTTTTTTTAATTCAGAATAAGTTGGTTCACCATGCCAGTTAGCAATTCTTTTAACAAGATTTTGTTCATTTCTTCTTAAAAACTCTGAGAAAGTAATTACATTCAAACTCAACTTTGTTCTTGGTTTACATATATTAATCAAATCATTTGTGTACTGATCCCATTTGTTTGCAAGCTCTTCATTCTTATCGTACATCAGAAGTTTTGCTTTTTCTATTGTAAACTGAGCATGTGTATATGCTTTAAATTTTGGTATTAAAACATAACCATCATAACTAACTATTCCTGTATCTTCTTCAATATATTTCCATCTTTTTAAAAGTTTTTGAGTTGTTTGAACATTAACAACTTTATCAAGTTCACTATCAATAACAACAAATTTTCCTTTTTGATAATTAACAACTGTGCACCAGTGTTCCCAATTTTTTACACTTAAAATACAAGGGTAACCTTTCTTTAAATGTTGCACTAATAATTTTCGTGCATCATTTGGATTACTTGATTGAAAATGTTTTAACTGACAATTAAATCTACGAGCCGCACGAGTTAAACCAAATTCATCTGTTCCAGCCCACCATGTACTACCAGCAATTATTCCAATTTGATCTTCACCTTTGAAAACACCAAGCATTACAAGTGCATACTTTAAAGCAAATGGACCGCATTGATATTTATTTGGTTGAGGATAAAAACTCATTTATCGCCCTAATAGATTGGAAACAAAAATAACAAATCTTTTGAAATGGCAAACTAATTTCTTTACTTTGTGCCCAAAATTTTAGAGAAATTATGAAAGTTGCAATAGTTTATAACGAATCATCTCCAGAAATTTACAATAAAGTAAAAGAAGATTTAAAGAAAGTACATTTTGAACCAAATTTCGATTTAGAAGCACCAGATCCAATTTCTGAATTTAATTTTATGGTTGAAGCTTTGGAAAAAGAAGGGTATCAAGCTTATACCTTAAACATTAAAGATGATTTTTTTACTTTTATAAAAGATTATGAAAAAAATAAACCTGACGTTATTTTTAACTTAGTTGAATTATATAAAGAGCAGCCAAAACTTGAAATGAATTTTACCGGGTTACTTGAATTAATGGGAATTGCCTATACTGGTGCAACACCAATAGCTTTAGGAACTTGTCAAAATAAAACTTTAACCAAAAGATTAATAAGTACTTTGAATATTAGAACTCCTAAATTCAAGTTCATTAAAAATATGAATCAATCTTTTCGTTTAGGGTTAAACTATCCATTGATTGTTAAACCAGCTTATGAAGATGCTAGTGTTGGAATAGATAATAATTCAATTGTTAATAATGCAAAAGAATTAAAGAAAAGGGTTGAATATGTTTTTAATTCATTTCAACAACCGGCTTTAGTTGAAGAATTTATTGAAGGCAGGGAATTAAATGTAGCTGTTTTTGGTGATAAAGAATTACAAGTATTGCCAATAAGTGAAATTGATTTTTCTGAAATGCCAAAAAATTTATATCCTATTGTAAGTTTTCAAGCAAAGTGGGATCCATTTCATGAAGCGTATCATAAAACTATTCCAGTTTGCCCGGCTCAACTACCAAAAGAAATAGAAGATGAAGCAAAAGAAATTGCAATGCAATGTTTTCGTGCTGTTGGTGTTAGAGATTATGCAAGGGTTGATATGCGTCTTTCAAAAAAGGATAATAAACTTTACGTCTTAGAAGTAAATCCCAATCCCGATTTACAAGAAGGTGCTGGGTTTATGCGTTCAGCTCATCAGGCTGGATATTCTTATTCTAAAATGTTGTCTTTAATTGTTGAATTAGCTTATAAAAGAAAAAGTGAAATAGATAAGAGATTCAGAAATTAAAACTTTTGTTTTAAAATATTTATTACTTCTTCTAAATCATTTACAATAAAATCTGGTTTTGCTTTTTCAATTATTTCTTTCGGAATATTTTTTTCTGAATTGAAAAATATTGTTTCAGCGCCGAGTTTTTTTGCGGGTTCTATGTCAGTTTCAATGTCATCGCCAATCATTATAAACGGATCATTAATTTCAAGATTAAATAAACTTAAAGCAGATGCAAAATAAAGTTCAGAAGGTTTACCAATTATTGTTGCTTCTTTTTTGGTTGCATATTCAATTGCAACAACGAATGGACCTACATCAAGCAAAAGACCATCTTCAGCAGTTTTCCAGGAACGTTTTTTATGCATTGCAATTAACTCTGCACCATCTTTTACTTTTCTGAATATATAATTTAATGTTTCAAAATCCCATTTTTTACCATAATCACCAATTATAATAGCTTGAGGGTTATCGTAATCTAGTAAACCACGAAATAAGGATTTAACATGATCGGTACAAAAAACAGCAACACGCCGATATCTTACTCTTGCATACATTGCTGCAGCTTCAACTGCAGTTAATATTGGAATTTTTGTGTGAATACCATTGAATTCAAAAAACTGACGTACATCATTTGTTGTTGATAAAGTTGAATTACTTAAAATACATGAAGGAATTTGGAGCTTGTTAATTAAATCAAAAAATTTTTCAACATTAGGAGCAATTTCTTTACCTATTCTTAAAACTCCATCTAAATCAATTAATAGTGGTTTTTTCAACTTTCTATTCCTCTTCTGGCTAAAATTCCTTTTTGATAATAATGTTTTACTTCATTCATTTCAGTAACTAAGTCGGCAATCTCATAAATCTCTTTTGGACAATATCTTCCTGTTAAAATCAATTCAACGTTCTTGGGTTTAAGATTGATTATTTTTAACAATTCTTCAGTAGTTGTAAGACCAAAATAAATAGCAACAAAAATTTCATCAAGAACTAAAATTTGAAATTCGTTTGATAGCATTTTATTAACAAAATCATCGAGCGCATTTTTAATTTTCAATCTTTCATCTTCGGAAGGTAATTCTTTTCTAAATACAAAATCATCTTTTCCAACTTGTGCAAAAGAAATAAAATTTTTTAATAGTTCAAATATTTTAATTTCATTGTATGGAAATTCTTTCATCAACATTAAAAAGTAGGATTTATAACCAAAACCAGCTGCACGAATTACCAGACCTATCGCAGCAGTTGACTTTCCTTTCCCGTTTCCGGTATAAACTTGTATAAAACCTTTTTCCAAAATAATTGATTGTAATTTGTTAACTAAAATTAATGATAAAATTACAAGTAAAATAAAATTATTTTTTTAACCCTTTTTCTTTAAAATTTTTTTTCTTTTTTCAATTTGTAATAAAATGTTTTTTTTCTCTTCTTCGGTGTATGTGATCCAATTGATTATTTCTTTCATGGTTCTGAAACAGCTTATACAAAAATTTGTTGTGGGATTTATTTGGCATTTTCCATCGCAAGGTGAATGAAGACTTTTATTTTCCATTTATTAGTCTTTCTAAATGTTTAACTGTTAAAACAAAGTTTATCTGTTAAATAGTTCTATATAAAAAAAGAAAAGCCACACTCGAATTGAATGTGGCTTAAAAATTAATTGTCAGAAAAAATTACTTTTCAAAGTCTAAATTATTTTCATTTAATTTTACTGGTTCAACAACATTTTTAGAAAATTTAGAAATCACTTTTTTTGCAAAAGGAATAAATGCAATTTTAACTTCTTCAACTTTAGTATAAACTAAAGGCACTATTACTAAAGTTAAAAATAACGATGAAGTCAAACCACCAATTAAAGCCCAAGCTAAACCACTTTTCCATTCCGCACCTTGACTAACAGAAAGAGCAATGGGTAGCATACCAAAAATCATAGTTAAAGTTGTCATAAATATTGGACGAATACGCATTCTTCCGGCATCAATTAATGCATCATGTAAGCTTTCTCCTAGGGCTCGTTGTACATTTGTTCTATCAACAAGTAGAATTGCATTTTTACCGACTAACCCCACCAGCATTATAACACCAAGCATAGAAAAAATTGTCAGTGATTTCATTACAAGTGCAAGTGCGTATAAAGCACCAATCATTGCAAGTGGAATTGAAAAAAGAATTATAAATGGATATATGAAAGAATCATACAACATAACCATAATCATATATGTAAAAAGAATTCCGGCAAAAAGAGCTAGAAACATATCTGCAAAAGATTCTTTTTGATTTTTAACCATACCAATAAATGAATATGAAACACCTTTTGGTAATTTGTATTCTTTCATTTTGTTTTCGAAATCTTGAGCAATACTTCCGCTAGGTCTTCCAATTGCTTGAGAATAAATAATAACTGAAGCACTTCTTGCTTGCCTTGTTAATTTGGTAGGTCCTGTTGATCTCGAAATTTCAGCAAATTGCTTTAAATAAATTTGTTGACCAAATCTATTTGTAAAAGTAATATTTCCAAGTTCATCAGTTTTTGAACGATCGAATTGATCGAGAACAACACGGATATCATATTCGGTATCACCTTCTCTTAATGTAGATGTATCATCACCTGTTAATGCTACTCTTAATGTTGCTCCAACTTCTGCTAAAGTTAAACCATAACTAAGTAATTTATTCCTGTCAATTGTCACTTTTGTTTCGGGATTACCAGTTTCGGATGATAAACGAACATCTGCTGTTCCTGGAATCATTTTAATAATTTTTGAAACTTCTTTTGCTGTTTCAATTAATTCGTCATTATCAGTTCCGGTTAATAAAATCTGAATCGGAGTATCATTTGCAGTACCAAAAATTCCAACATCGTTTATTCTAACTTTTGCCCCGGCTATTTGTACAACCTTTTCTTTTATCTCATCTTTCACTTGTTGAGTGGTTCTTTTTCTTTGATTTTTGGGGAACAATGTTACTGTAATTTCAGAATTATTTGGTGTTGAAAAACCAATTAATCCTTCACTTGATGAACCAACATTTGTATAAACTTTTTTCACTTCAGGAATTTTTGCAATTGTTCCTTCAATTTGTTGTGATATTTTATTTGTCTGTTCAATAGTTGTTCCTGGTTTAAGTTCAACATTTACTGTGAATTCACCAGTATCAACAGGGGACATAAATTCAAATCCTATTAAACCAATTGGAACTAATGCTAATGAAGAAAAGAAAAGTAACAAAGTAGCAATCCAAACTTTACCACGGTTTTTAAAACTCCATTTTAATAGTTCAATGTATTTATCAGTAAAATTGTGGAAGAAATTTTCAAACCAGATTGCAAACCTACCGAGTAAAGTGTTCTTTGTTAATCGTTCAAGTTTTCCAAAGCGTGATGCAAGAAGTGGTGTTAATGTAAAGGAAACAAATAAACTCATTAAAGTAGATACAACAACAACAACTGAAAATTGACGTAAAATATTTCCAACAATTCCACCTACTAAAGCTAAAGGCAAGAAAACAGATACGTCAACAAATGTAATTGCTAAAGCAGCAAAACCAATTTCGTTTCTTCCTTTTAATGCCGCTGTACGTTTTTCAGTTCCTTTTTCGAGATGATGATAAATATTTTCTAGAACAACTATAGAATCATCAACTAAAATTCCTACAACTAAAGAAAGAGCAAGTAGTGTCATTAAGTTTAATGAAAATCCGAAAGCATAAATTGCAATAAAAGTTGAAATTAAAGATGATGGAATAGCAATTAAAATTATAAGAGAGTTTCTAATACTATGTAAAAACATTAACATTACAATTGCAACAAGTATAACTGCAATAGCTAAATCTTCTTTAACGGCGTTTGCTGCATCAATAGTAAAAACTGATGCATCGGATGCAATTTCAAATTTTAATCCGTCTGCAGCGTATTGTTCTTCAATATTTTTTAATTCTTTTTTAATTAACTCTGCAACTTCAACTGTATTTGCATCATTTTGTTTTTGAATTATAATTCCGATTGTACTTTTAAAATTTAATCTTAGAACATTATTATAATCTTTAATTCCATCTTCAACTTCTGCAACATCACTTAATTTAATTATTCCACCCTGACGCGACATTCCTATTGGTAAATTTTTTAATTCTTCAACCGAGCTTAATTTTCCAGATACACGAACAATAAATTGTCCATCCTGATCTTTTATTTTTCCAGTTGGAAAATCTAAGTTAGATGCTTTTATAGCTTGGGTTATTTGCATTATTGAAAGATTATATGCTTTAATTTTTTGTAAGTCGAGATTTACTTTTATTTCTCTTTGATCACCACCAACCAAAGCAACTTGCCCAACGCCTGTAATTCTTGAAAGTTGAGGTTGAATTTTATCTTTTATGAACTGATAAAGAGAACGTGAATCTTTATTTGATGTAACACCCATTCTTAATATCGGTAGTTCATCAAAAGCAAATTTAGAAATTGTTGGAGTTTCGGCACCGGAAGGGAGATTGTTTTGTATTTGATTTACTTTCCTTTGAGCATCTTGCAATGATGTTTCTGTATTTGCAGACTGAAGTAATTCAATTATTACAAAAGAAACACCTTCTAATGAAGAAGATCTTACTTCGGAAACTTTATCCATACCTGCAACTGCATCTTCAATAACTTTTGTAACACCGGTTTCAACTTCGTTGGGAGATGCACCCGGATAAACTGTTGTGATTGTAATGATTGGTGGAGAGAATTTGGGTAACAATTCATATTTAAGTTTTGAATAACTAAACAATCCAATTGAAATTAATGCAGCAAACACAACAATTATTAACGAAGGTCTTTTTATTGATAATTCTGTAATTGTCATCTTTCAATTCCTTTTATTTGTTGAGTATCTCAACTTTTGTGTTGTCTTCTAAATTATTTTGTCCATTAACAACAATAATATCACCAACATTTAAACCATTAATTACCTGAACATAAATTCCACTTTCTGAACCGATTACAATATTTTTAAGTTTTGCAATATTATTTTCAACAACATAAACCTGAGGATTTTTAACGCTACCAACTAAAGCTTCACGAGGAATTACAATAACGTCTCTGTTTTTAGTTGAATTTAATTCAACACGTGCAAACATACCTGCTCTTAAAAGATTTTTTGATTGGTTTACAATTGAAATTTCAGTTGGATAAGTATGAGCTTCATCTGCTTTATTGCTAATTGATTCAATCCGACCATTAAAAACAACGTTTGGATAAACATCAGTTGTTACTTTTACCTGGTCTCCGACTTTAAATGTTGCAGCATCAATTTCAGAAAAATTAATTTTTACCTTAACACGAGATAAATCAACAACATTTGCAACAAAAGTTGGTTGAGGTGCACCCTGAAGCATTGTTCCAACATCAACGTTTCTTGCTGTTATATATCCAGAAATTGGTGTTTTGATTTTTGTGTCCTCAAATTGTCTTTTGGCAACAATGTATTGAGTTTCAGCCATAGCCAAACCAACTTTAGCTTGATCTAATTGTCCTTCGGTAATAGATTTTTCAGAATATAATTTTTGAAAGCGTTCAAAATCTTTTTTTGCTTTTTCGAAATTTGCTTCTGCACTCATTAATGCTGCTTTGCGTAATTCATCATCAACCTGAACAATAACAGAGTTTGCTTGTTTGTAATCTCCAACTTTTGCATAAACAGCAATAACTTTTCCGGATGTTTCTGAAAGAATGTTTACATCATTGTTTGCATAGATTGTTCCGGTTAATGTTAATTTAGTTTCAAGATTTTTCTTTTGAACTTTTTCTACAGTTACATAATAAGTTAAATCTATTCCGCCAGATGTATTAGCAGATAATTTCTTTTTATTGATTATTAATATTGAAATAACAATTATCGCAATTACAACCAGTCCAATAATTAATTTCCAATTTTTCATAAATGATTTCTCCAAAATTTATTTACCAATTGATTTTTCTAATTTTGCTTTTGCTAATTCATAATCAACAATTGAGGTGTTATAATTTGTCTTTGCTGAAATCAAAGCTGTTTCAGCATCAATTAATTCAGAGCTTGTTGAATATCCGTTTTTAAATTTTTCTGATGTAACTCTTAAGTTTTCTTCAGCTTGTTCAACATTTAATTTTGCAATGTCAATTTTTCTTTTAGCCTGATTTACATTTAGGTAGTTTTGAGTTACTTCAAGTGTAATTCCATCTTTAATTAAACCGAGCCCATCTTTTGCTTGCTCAAGCTGTGCAAGAGCTTGGTCAGTTTGATGTTTTGTAGTTAGCCAGTCCCAAACATTCATGTTGAGCATAATGCCCGCATCCCAGGTTCCATCAAATTTATTTTGTGTTGGCATAATTCGTTGATTTGGTTTTGAGTAGTAGTAATTTCCATAAAGAGCAATTTGAGGATACCATGATGATTGTGCTAAGGTTACTCCTGATTCGCTTGCACGAATTCGTGAATCTGCTGCTTTTATTTCTGGTCTGTTTTCAATTGCTTTTGAAATTAATAATGATAATTCTTCTGTTTGAAAAACATTTAAATTTACTTGCGATGTAATTTCTGTTTGCGTTTGCAATGGAATTCCAATTGTGTTATTCAATGCAATAATTGAGAGTTTTACTGCATTTTCTGCTTCAATTTGTTGATATAAAATATTTGAATATTGTACTTCAAGCTTTAGCACATCATTTTTTGTCATCATTCCGGCTTTTTCTAAATTTTTAGCATCTGTTAAACGAGCTTTCATTTGCTCGACTGTTTCATCCATTACTTTTTTAAATTGTTGAGCTTTGTAAACATTCCAGTAAGAATTTTTTATGTTAAAAAGTAATTCGCTTTTATCTTTGTTGAATTCTTCGTTTGTAGCATTTGAGAGGTTTTCATTTAAATTAACATTTTCTGATAATCTGAAACCCATGAACAAAGGTTGTGATAAAGATAATTGAGTTGCATAATTGTCATAAATTCCGGGCATAATAGGAAAACTTCCGAAAGGTGTTGTAATTACAAATGGATCAACTTTACTTAAACGAGTGTATCTTGCGCTTAACTTTAATGATGGTAATCTCATTGCATTAGCTTCTTTGATTTTTGCTTCAGCACTTTTTACTTTCATTAATGATGAGTGAAGTATTTTACTGTTTTTTAAACCAATTTCAATCGCCTGATCAATTGAAAGCTGCAATTTTTCTTGTGCAAATTGAATTGAAGATAAAAAGAACAGTGAGAGTAAAATTAATTTTAATTGTTTCATAAATTTATTTCTCCTAAAGTTTCATTTTTAATTGTATTCCGATATTTTTTTCTTCCATCAGAAGTAAACAATCCTTCAAATAATATTTTGAGAATATCACCGAATGCTTGGTCTGCAGAAATAGGTAACTTTGATAAAGTTTCAGGATTAATTAAAGTATGAATAGCAGAAACATAAGCAAGAACAACGACTTCTGTGTTGATATCATTTCTGAAAATTCCACTTGCTATACCATCTTTAATTAAATTAGATAAATTTTTGTATGCCCGGTTTTCTCTAAATTGTTCAATATCATGCCAGATTTCGGGGTGACTTTTCATAATATCATGAACCATTGTACCTTCCAGCTTTTTTGAAATTATAGCAATGAAGTTCATGAATTTTTTAAGTTTTTCAATAAATGGTGTAGATTTATCATTCATTAATTCATCAATGAAATTGTCAACTTCACATTTATTAAGATGAACCATTTCTTTTAAAATGTGTTCTTTATTTGAAAAATGTTTGTATAAAGTTTTTTTGCTGATATTTAATGAATTAGCAATTTCTTCCATTGTAACTTTTGAAAATCCAAAACGCTGAAACATATCTTCAGCTTTATGCAAAATTTTTTGTTTTATTTCTTTTTCTTCCATTATTAAGTTTTATTTTGTTAGTATTTCAAAATTACAAAAAGTATCTTAGGAAACGAAACACGTTTTTGACGTTTCCAGTTCCTTAAAAGTTTCAATTTTTAAAAATTTTTTTTGAAAGTAGAAAAGAAGTGTTTTTTTATTTTTTTATTATTAATGAAGAAGAAACAATTGGTTTATTTATAATCTTTTTTTCAATTAATGAATTTATAGCTTTTGCAGAAATTAATTTATAAATCCAAATCATCCATTCTTTATAGCTAACTTCATCTTTGAAATCGGAATTGAGATATTTCTTTAAAAATAATGTTTGACGAGATTCAAAGTAATTAATTAAATCCGGTTTAATGATATTTGTAATTTTATATAAATCATTAAAATTTCTATTATGAATTACCGGAATTGTGCTTTTGTTGTTTTTTATTATTTGAAGGGTTTTTAATCCTTCCGAAATATTTTGTGAAGGTTTGTAATTATTTATTTCGACAAACTTTATTAATTCGTTTATAATGTTTAGTTGAAAAATAGAATCATTAGTTTGTTTATTTTTATCAAAAAGTTTTACCAAATCAGAAGTTGGCAGTGTCGGAATGTTGTAATCAAATTTGTTTGATGAAAATGTTACAAATTGAAAGTTGGGATAGTTATATATATTAATTTCATAAATGCCTGGTGAAAAATATTTTGAGTTATCATTTTCAATTAAAGCAAAATAGAACCTTTCATTTCCTCTTTGAGGAACAAAAGATTTAATAAATTCATTTTGAAAGTTATTTAATTGTAAGAAATCATTTACAATTGCACCCAGAATAAAAAAAGATATATCATTGAATGAATATTTTGTTAAAGGAAAAATTTTAGCTGATTCTTCTTTAATTTGTTTAAGTCGATCTTGAGTAATAATACTTAATTCATTTCCTAATGAATCAGTAAACTTAATTAATGAATTACCATTTTCATTATCAAGAATAAAAAAAGTAGGTAAGAAAATTTCATCTTTCTTTTTAATCAAACTATTTCCAAAAAGATGATTTATTCTATCATTCCATGTGCTGTCATTAATATTTAATTTCTTTGTTATCTCTTCCTTTTTAATTCTGTTATGTAAAAGAATTAAAATGTTTTTGTCAATTTTATCTAAATTGAATTTCAATGAGGTATTCGTAATTGATATAATATATTGTTCGTAATTTCTATTGATTAAATTTTCAATATCTTTTTTGGAAGAGCAGGATAATAAAAAAGATAAAACTAAAAGAATTAAAAATTTATATTTCATGATTTATAACCAATTAACAAATCCCAACCAAAACTTGTTGTTTTCTTTTCAATTTTTTTTATACCAGCGTTATAAAACCATTCTTTAATTTCTTTTTCGGAATAAACATCACCAAACTCAGTTGAAACTAACATATTAATTGAAAAAATTGCGCCATCAGTTGGTTCAGTTTTCTCATCATTCATAATCCAATCTTTTATAATAATCTGACCATTATTGTTTAAGGAATCGCAACATTTTTTTATTAATATCATATTTTGTTCGTAACTATTAATATGAATTATAGAAGAAAGAAAAATTAAATCGTAATTACTATCAAAATCATCGAACAAATAATTTCCCTCTTTTAATATAATATTCTCTTTGTATATAAATTCATTAACATATTTCTGGGTAATTTGAATTATTTCGGGCAAATCAAAAATTGTAGAAAAAATATTTTTATTCTTTTCAATAAAAGCCATTGAAAAAATTCCCGAGCCACCACCAACATCAAGCATTTTAGTTATATTATCTAAATCTAACATCGAAGCCAAAATTTTTGATTCTTTCAATGCTCTGAAATGCATTGCTGCAATGAAATATTCTTTTTGAATAATATCTTTTTTAGCTAATTCTGGTTTTCCTGTTTTAATAATGTCGGTTAAATTGTTCCAGTTTTTCCATATTTCATTTGTATGATATAACCCACCTATAAAATCATTTTTCCCTTTAACTAAAAAATTTGAAGCAGCATCTGAATTGTAAAATTTATTTTTAACTTTTTTTAAAAGACCCAATCCTACTAATGCATTTAATAATCTTTTAGTTGAGTTTAAATTGCAATTTATTTTAAATGAAATTTCTTCAGCGGTTAATAAATGTTTATCAAGTATTGTAAAAATTTCAAGTTCAAATGCCGTTAATAAAATTCTACTTGCTTGAAAACCATAAGCAATTTCTCTTATTTTCTTCTGAGTCAAAATATCTTGATTTGAAATATTCATTTTTATACTGATTAAATTCTTCTTCGAAAACCTTCACCGAGAACTTCGTGAACATTATAAATAATTACAAAAGCATGAGGATCAACCTCTTTTACCAAGTCAACCAATCTGGAAACTTCACGTAAAGGAACAACAGTCAAAAGCATTTCACGTTCGATATTTCTAAAAGCACCACGGGTATCAACTGCCGTAACACCTCTTCCAAGGTCGTGCAATATCTTATCCTGAATTTCCTGAAACTTATCTGAAATTATATAAGCAGCGCGGGCATAATCAAAACCATCAATTATAGCATCAATTAATTTTGAAGAGACAAACAAAAGAAATAAAGCATAAAAAGTTAAAGATAATGCAGGCTTTTCCGGTGAAAGTCCTTTTAATTCAATAATTATTCCGGCAAGTGCAATTACAAAGAAATCAATTAACATAATTGACTGACCGGGTTTAATGCCAAATCTTTTATGCATAATAGAAGCAACTATATCGCTGCCTGCAGTTGTACCTTTGAATTTAAAAATTATTCCAAGACCAACACCAACCAGTACAGCACCAATCAAAATAAAAAACAGAAAATCATTTTTTAATAAATCTTGCACAGTAGCTGAATCTTGTAAACGGATAAAATCAAAACCCGGAATATCACCGCGAAAGAAATCGATAAATAAAGAGCTTAGAGAAAAACCAACAAAAGTTCTTAATCCAAATTCTTTCCCAAGTTCTTTTAATCCCCAAATAAAAAGCGGAATATTAAAAAACCAAATCAATATACCGACAGGAATTTTATTTCCAGATAAATAATGCATTGCCATAGCTAATCCGCTTACACCACCGGGAACTACTTTAGCATCAACAAGAAAAACACCAATACCAATAGCCATAATTGCAGAACCTAAAATAATAGCTAAGTAATCAATAATAGGATATTTTTTAAGAAATTTGTTTGACATTTTTATCTCGAATTATCTGTTCAAAAATAAAGAGAGTAAATTGAACAGCAAAAATTACTTATTCTTGCTTTGTTTATATAGAAGTTGTGTTTTAACTCTAAGAAGTTGCCGTTCAATAATAAGTTCAGCTAATTTTTCCGGTATAGTTGTTTTATCTTTTGAGTGCAAAATTTCATTTAATTTTTTTTCGTCAACATCAATTCTATATAAGCTATTTAAAAATCGTTCATAATTACTAGACATTAGTTGTCTAACTTTTTCTGTGAAAAATTTTTTTAATGCTTCAAAATCAACTTTAGTTGGTAAACTGTTTTTGTCTAATGAAAAATCATTATTTAATTTTTCAATCAATGATGGAAATAATTCTGGTTCTGTGTTCATAATAATTTTTTTATTTACAATATAAAATAAAGCAAAAAAAATTAAAATAAAGGTTATAAATGAAACAAATAATTATGAATTCAGGCTTGCTATTTAGTTTGTCTTTTCAAAATATTTTCTATATTATAGTAAACGATAAAGTCATTGATATAGACAAAAGGTGAAAAATGAAATTTTTATACTTATTATTTATTCCTTTTTTAATTATTGCTCAAAATAGAGAACAACAAAAAGACACATCATTTACTTTCAATTCAACAATTCAAAAAGTATTAAAAGATTTTCCGAATGCAAAACCAGTTAAAATGGAAGAAGATTTTCTTTATAAGAAAAACATAACTTATAAAAAAATAGGTGAAAGAAAATTATTACTTGATTTATTTTTACAAAATAACAAAATAAAAAAACCAGCTGTTATATTAATTCATGGTGGCGGATGGAGAAGTGGAAACAAATCAATGGAAAAAAAATCTGCCAATGAATTAGCAAAGTTGGGTTACGCAGCAATTCCAATAGAATATCGCTTATCACCCGAAGCCAAATATCCAGCAGCAGTTGAAGATATTTATTCTGCGATTGATTATGTAATTAAAAATTCTTCTTTATATAATATAGATAAAAATAAAATTGCATTGATGGGTGAATCTGCTGGTGGTCATTTAGCTTCTTTAGTTGGAATAAAATACAATCAATTAAAAAATAAAAAAGTAATTAAAGCGGTTATAAATTTTGATGGAGTAATGGATATGACAACACCATCAGAAAGCGGAAAAGATACGATTCCAGATAAACCTTCATCCGGTAAACAATGGCTTGGGTATTCTTTCGCTGAAAAACCAGAACTTTGGAAAGAAGTTTCACCAGTTAATTTTATTGATGAAAATTCTCCAACTTTTCTTTTTGTAAATAGCTCAATAGATAGATTTCATGCAGGGAGAGATGAATCAATTTCTCAATTAAACAAATATGATATTTATTCTGAAGTTCATGAAATAAAAAATACACCACACACTTTTTGGTTATTTCATCCCTGGTTTGATGAAGCAATTGGCTATGTAGAAAAATTTTTGAATAAAACCTTAATTAAAAATCAAATAAATATTTCTGGTAACAAGTGGTCAGAAAGAATAATTGAATCATTTGTTAAAAGAAATCCAAAGTATATTGTTTATGATGAAAATCCGACAATGCAAAAATGGAATTATGAGCAAGGATTAATGTTAAATGCTTTTAGACAAATGTATTATCACACAAACAACAAATTTTATTTTGAATACATTAAAAATAATCTTGACCAAAATGTTCAGGAAGATGGTTCAATAACAACATACAAAGTTGATGAATACAATATCGATCAAATTGGTCCTGGAAGAGCTTTACTTTTTACTTACCAAATGACAAAAAATGAGAAATATAAAAAAGCAGCAGATTTGCTTTTTCATCAATTAAAAACACACCCAAGAACTAAAAGCGGTGGATTTTGGCATAAGCAGATTTATCCATGGCAAATGTGGTTGGATGGATTATATATGGGTGCACCATTTTATACTGAATATTCCCTGATTTTTAATCAACCAAAAAATTATGAAGATATAATTCACCAATTCGAACTTATCTATGAAAAAACATATGATAAAAAAACCGGATTATTATATCACGCCTGGGATGAAAGCAAAGAACAACTTTGGGCGAATAAAGAAACTGGTCAATCTCCACACTTTTGGGGAAGAGCTATTGGCTGGTATATGATGGCTATTGTTGATGTGTTAGATTACTTACCTAAAGATTATAAAAAGAGAAATTCATTGATAGAAAAATTAAAAACTCTTTCTTCAACATTAATGAAATTTAGAGATGAAAAAACAAAATGTTGGTACCAGATAATTGATCTTCCGGATAGAAAACCAAATTATGTAGAAGCTTCAGCAACAGCTATGTTTGTCTATTCATTTGCAAAAGGAGTTAATAAAGGATATCTCGACAAAAAGTTTTTACAATATGCCTATGAATCATGGAAAGGAATACTAAAGGAATTTGTAAATGTTGACAAAAACGGATTAATCAATTTAGAAAAAACATGTCAGGGTGCAGGGCTTGGTGGTAAACCTTATCGCGATGGCTCTTTTGAATATTATATGAGCGAAAAAGTTAGAACTAATGATTACAAAGGATATGGACCTTTTTTACTGTCTTCAATTGAATTAGAAAGAGCTGGAATATTAAAATAAATTTTGAGTTGGAATGAAAAAAACATCTTACTTATTCTTAATAATTTTATCTTTTTTGTTTTTCAATTTTTTAATTCAAGAAAAGCCGACAATCTATTTAATCGGTGATTCTACATGTGCAGATAAACCGTTAGACGATAACCCGGAACATGGATGGGGACAAGTTTTTCATAACTTCTTTTCAGATGATATTAAAATTGAAAATCATGCAAAAAATGGAAGAAGCACAAAAAGTTTTATAGATCAAGGATTATGGCAAGTTGTTTTAAATAAATTAAAACCTGGTGATTATGTGTTTATTCAATTTGGTCATAATGATTCTAAAATTAGTGATACAACACGTTATGCTGAAGCAAATACAACTTATAGAAGAAATTTAATTCGTTACGTTGAAGAAACAAAGTCAAAAGGAGCAATACCAATTTTATTAACGCCGGTTAATAGAAGAAAATTTGATGATAGCGGAAAATTTATAGATCAACATGGTGATTATCCAAAAGTAGTCCGCGAAGTTGCAAATCAATTAAATGTACCTTTGCTTGATATTCATAGTAAGAGCTTAGAATTATTTTCAAAACTTGGCGCCGATAAAACAAAAGAACTTTTTTTAATTGGAGTTCAAAAGGGAGTCTTTAAATCATTACCTGATGGAAAAGATGACAATACACATTTTACAAGAAAAGGTGCAATCGAAATAGCTAAATTGGTTGTGGAATCTATTCGGGAAATAAATTTAGATTTATCAAAATATTTAATTAATGAATTACCATTTTCAGAAGAAGGTAATGGAAAAGTAGTTGCTTTAGATTATCATTTCAACAAGGAATTAAAAAAAGATAAAGATGGTAAAGAAATTCAATTTCATTATACATGGGAAGATCGGGAAAATTCAGGATTTTATGAATTAGGAAATCTGATCGAAAATCTTGGTGCAAATTTATATGAAGTTAAAAATGCTCCGAATTATGAAGAATTATCAAAATTAAGTATTTACATTATTGTTGATCCAGATACAAAAAAAGAATCAGAAAATCCAAATTATATTGATGAAAAATCTATAGATGAAATAGTTAAATGGGTTTATGACGGTGGTGTTTTGGTTTTATTGGCAAACGACTTTGGTAATTGTGAATTTGAAAAATTAAATAAACTTTCCGAGAAATTTGGTATTCATTTTAATGAAATAAGTAGAAATAATGTAACAGGAACAGATTTTCACAAAGGAAAATTCGATAAGCTTCCAAATCATCCGATCTTTTTGAATGTAAATTCAATTTATATGAAAGAAATTTCCACATTAAAATTATCTGCAAATGCAAAAGCAATTCTAACGGATAATAATGAAGTAATCATTGCATCTTCTGAATATGGAAAAGGTTTTGTTTTTGCTGTTGGTGATCCTTGGCTATACAATGAATATTTTGATAACAGAAAACTTCCTAAAGAATTTGAAAATTACAAAGCAGCAAAAAATTTATTCAGTTGGTTGTTAAATAAATCTAAAAAAGTTAGATAGGTAAAAATTATGAAAGTCAAAAAGCTAATTCTGTTCTTAACATTAATTTCTATTACATTTACTTTTTCACAAAACACAAAAAACGATTTATCATTTTTGTTTAAAGATCTTCCTTTCAAAATGAAAACTTTAACTGTTCCAAAATTTCCGAATAAAGAATTTTCAATTGTAAAATTTGGTGCTGTTGGAGATGGACAAACATTAAATACAAAAGCAATAAACGATGCAATTGAGGCATGCAGTAAATCAGGGGGAGGAAAAGTAATTGTTCCGGCTGGTATGTGGTTAACAGGACCAATATTTATGAAAGATAATGTGAATCTTTATTTAGAAAAAGGTGCTCACATTCAGTTTACAAAAAATTTTAATGATTATCCTTTGATTGAAAGTAATTGGGAAGGTTATAATCAATTTCGTGCAACATCTCCAATAATGGGGAAAAATTTAAACAATATTGCAATAACAGGTTATGGAATAATAGATGGAGCAGGTGAAGTTTGGAGACCAGTAAAGAAATCAAAACTAACGGCAAGTGAATGGAAAGCTTTAATAAATTCTGGAGGTGTATTAGATTCAAAAGGAGAAACTTGGTGGCCATCCAAAGAAGCTCTTGAAGCAAATGAATTAATGCCAAGGTTAAGAAAAGAAAACAAACAATTAACAATTCAGGAAGCAGAAAAATATAAATTGTTTTTCCGTCCCGTGCTTTTAAGTTTTATTGAATGTAAAAATATTTGGCTTGATGGTGTAACGTTTCAAAATTCACCTGCTTGGAATTTACATCCATTACTTTGCGAAAATGTAATTCTAACAAATGTAATTGTCCGCAATCCATGGTATTCACAAAACGGTGATGGAATTGATTTAGAATCATGTAAGAATTCAATCATTTACAATTGCAAATTTGATGTTGGTGACGATGCAATATGTATGAAATCTGGTCGTGATGAAGAAGGTAGAAAACGTGGACGTCCAACAGAAAATGTAATTATCAAAGATTGTATTGTTTATCATGGACATGGAGGATTTACAATCGGAAGTGAAATGTCAGGCGGTGTTCGTAATATAAAAGTTGATAATTGTAATTTTATTGGTACTGATATTGGTATCCGGTTCAAAAGCAACAGAGAACGTGGCGGCATTGTTGAAAACATCTGGTTAAGTAATATTTATATGAAAGATATTCCAACAGATGCTCTTAGTTTTAATATGTTTTATGGAGGATTTGCTCCAACTGATGATTCTCCTGCAGATGAAAAATCAAAATCAGCAAAAGCAATTCCAGTTTCGGAATCAACACCAATTTTCAGAAATATTTTTATGAATAATATTTATTGTGATGGAGCTAAAGATGCAATTATATTGCAAGGATTACCTGAAATGCCAATTGCAAATATTGAACTCAAAAATGTAAATATGAAAGCAGATCGTGGTATTTCAATATTTGATGCAACAAATATAAAATTTGAAAATGTAACTATTGCTTCCAAAGAACCAATTGTTAAAATAATTCAAAGCGAAAAAATATTTTTTAACAATTTAGAACCAAAAGGCAACTTCAATACCATTATGAAAATCAATGGTGAAAAATCCAAAGATATTTTTGTTAAAGGGAAAAATGCATTAATGATAAAAGATAAAACTATTTTATCGAATGAAGTAAATAAAGATTTAATTAAATATGAAAATTAAAATTGCTTTAATTTTTTTGGGAATATTTATTTCAACACTTTCAGCTGAAGAAAAAAGATTTATAGTAGTAGCAAAAGATGGAAGTGGAAATTTTATTTCTTTAACCGAGGCAATCAATTCTCTTCCAATGTTTAATTATCAGCGTACAACAATTTTTGTTAAAAATGGTATTTATAATGAAAAAATTAGAATTGATCAGGATTATATTACAATTGAAGGAGAATCCCGGGATTCAACAATTATTCAATTTTCACAATTGAGAAGCGATTGGCAAAAGAATAAAGATTCAATTGGACCAGCAGTAATAAACATTTTTGGTGATGATTTTATTTTAAGAAATGTAACTGTAGAAAACACACAACCGGAAATAGGTCCGCATGCATTTGCTATTTATGGAACCGGAAATAGAACAATAATTGTAAACTCAAATCTTAAAAGTAAAGGTGCAGATACAGTTTCACTTTGGCGACATAAAGATGGAATGTATTATCATGCAAATTGTTATTTTGAAGGAAGTGTGGATTTCGTTTGTCCACGTGGTTGGTGTTATATAAAAGATTCAGAATTTTATGAACATAAAAAAACAGCTGCTGTATGGCACGCAGGTGGTGAAGACAAGAACCAGAAATTTGTAATTGTTAATTCAAAATTTAATGGTGTAGATGATTTTGAATTAGGAAGACATCATTACGACGCACAATTTTATTTCATCAATTGCGTCTTTCCAGATAATATGAGTAGCAAAGAAATTTATAGAGTTACTTATCCAAATGAACCTGAAAGAGACAGACCATTTAATTGGGGTAAAAGATATTTTTTTTACAATAATATATTTAATAATAAAAAATTTCCCTGGATTAAAAACAATATCGAAAAAGAATTAGCAAATAAAATAAATGCAGAATGGACATTTGATTATAAATGGAATCCCGAAAGAATTGATTCTCTTAAGATTATTCAATATAAAATTCATCAAAATCAGTTACATCTTATATTAAAAGAAAAAGTAACTGTTATTAACAATCCAAAATTAAAATCATCGAATGGAAAAATATTTAATTACCTTTCTGGAGCCGGAAGCGATACACTGATTTTTTCTTCAAATAATAAAATTGAAAAAAAAGATTTAAAGCACCTGAAAATTATAAACGAAGGAAAAATTTTAGCATCACAAGCAACAGTTGTTAAAAGATATCTATCATTTAGATTGAAGTAAAAAAATTAAGTTAAAATTTAAGGAGCAAAAGAGTGTACGATTTTTCTTGCTTATTAAAATAATTTTCCGCATTTTGTTAATAGATAAAGTAAACGCTTTAATTAATCGTTTACTAATTTAAATTATTTCATTTGGAGTTAACAATGAAAAAGAAATTCTTACTATTTCTCATCTTAATCATAGGCACATCTAAAATATTTTCACAATCAACAATAACAGGAGTAGTTACAGATTCAGTTTCAAAAGATCCATTAATTGGTGCAAGCGTTCATTTACTAGGAACTGCATTCGGTAGTGCTGTTGATATTGAAGGTAATTATAAGATTATTAAAGTCCCTTCAGGAAACTATACAATTCGTGTTTCTTATGTTGGTTATAAAACTAAGGATGTAAAAATCTCGTTAAAAGAAAATGAAGTACTTAAAATTAATTTTCAGTTAATTGCTGATGTAATTGAAGGACAAGAAGTTGTTGTATCAGCACAGGCAATAGGACAAGCTGCAGCAATTAACCAACAAATTTCTTCTAATACAATTATTAATGTTATCTCCGAACAAAAAATAAAAGAATTACCCGATGCTAATGCTGCAGAATCGATTGGTCGTTTGCCCGGTGTTTCTATCTTAAGATCAGGCGGAGAAGCAAATAAAATTATACTTCGTGGATTGAGCGATAAATATACAAGTGTTACAATAGATGGAATTAGAATGGCATCAACTGATGCTGAAAGTCGTGGTTTGGATTTAAGCACTATTTCACAAAATTCTCTTGCAGGCATTGAATTATACAAAGCTCTTACTTCAGATAAAGAAGCCGACGCAATTGCTGGTAGTGTTAACTTAGTAACAAAAAAAGCTCCCTCATTAAGAGAGCTATCGATTACTACAAAAGGTAATTACAATCAGCTAATGAAATCTGCAGCTCAGTATGATTTATCAGCTAAATATGGTGAAAGATTTTTTGATGATCTGCTTGGTGTGCAATTATCTGGTACTTTAGAAAGTAAAATAAGAAGTAATGAACTTATCAACCTCGACTACGATCAAACTATTAACAACCAAACAGATTATGAAATAAATAATTTTAGTTTACGTTTTACAGATGAAATAAGAAAAAGAAATGGGTTGAGTTTAATACTTGATTATAACACACCGGATGATGGTTCAATAAAATTAAACACTGTTTATAACAGTACTGATAGAGATTACATTTATCATTCAAGAGATTATCCATCAGGTGGAGGAACTGGGGGAACTGTTACTTACGCGTTTAGAGATCGTGAACAAAAAATATCGACTTTTACTTCAGCTTTAACCGGAGACAACAATTTTTGGTTATTTAAATTCAGCTGGGGAATATCATTCGCTCAGTCAAATTCTGATTTCCCATTTGACTATTACATTGATTTTCTAGAACCTTCAAATATCGGTGTATCCGGAATGAAAAACGCACCTCGATTAAAAACAAATCCGGAAAAAATAATTCCTTTCGCTTATAATAATTTTAAAGCTGCAACTTTATACACAGCAAATTACAGAACACAAGAAAACTTAGACATAGAACGTTCTGCTTATCTAAATATATCAAATCAATATTCATTCGGTAATTATGTTACGGGGGAAGTTAAGTTTGGTGGAAAATATAAATCGAAAAGTAAAAATAATATTACCTCTTTAACTTATGCTCCATATTATTTAGGTTATTGGCAACCCTACACTCTTACAGCTGATGGAAGAATAGTTGCGAAAAATTTAAGTGGAACTTTCTTTGATGCCTTCTTCCAAAGATATTTACAAAATCCAATAAACAATACTCTTGCGTTCAGTGAATATCTTGATTCTGATCCTGAAGCACGAAACATGTATGATATATACAGATTATATCCATTGATAAACAGAGATAAGATGCGTCAATGGTATGAGTTAAACAAAAATGGTGTTGATAAGAATGGCAAGAATTACGAATATTCTATAGACCCTTCTGAAAAAGCAAATTATTATGACGTTAAAGAAGATGTATCTTCAGCTTATGTAATGAACACTCTTAAATTTGGACAAGATATTGTGTTCATCGCTGGTTTAAGAGTAGAAAAAGAAAATAATTTTTATAAATCTAAATATTCACCAATTCAAACTGGTGGATTTCCAATTCCTCCGGATGCTTCGCGGGATACTTCCGCTTCATTTAAGCAAACAATCTATTTACCAAACTTCCATGTAAATATTAAACCAACTAATTTCTTAAGTGTTAGATTAGCAGCATACAAAGCTCTTGCTCGTCCCGATTTTAATATGAGATTAAATAAATATTTTGCATGGAGACCTGCATCTGTAAGTTCAACAAAACAATTAATCCTTGGTAATCCATTACTTAAAACTGCTCAGGCATGGAATTTTGAAATGAACACTTCAATATATGGAAACGAAATCGGATTAATTTCTATTTCCGGTTTTTATAAAGAGATTAAAGATATGTATCATATGTTGAATGGATTAAATACATCTGGTAACAATATGATTGATGCTCTTGGTTTGAAATGGAAAACTTTACACACTGGTACTTACGCACTAACTGTTCCATATAATTCACCAAAACCTACAAAGGTTTGGGGATTTGAATTTGAACATCAAATTAATTTTCAGTTTTTACCAGGATTATTAAAAAATATTGTTCTTAGTTATAATGCTTCAATTGTTAGAAGTGAAACCTGGTTGATAGCTGCAAAAACAGATACTATCAAATATACTTTACCAGGATTTCCATTCCCATTTTATAAATATGAAGATAGAGCAATTGAAGTTAAGCAACAATTAGAAAACCAACCTAAATTTTTTGGAAACATTTCATTAGGATATGACATTGGAGATTTTTCAATAAGATTATCTTTATTCCATCAATCAGAATATAACTTATCATTTACACCAAGTGGAAGAGGAGATCAGATAATAAATGCTTATAACAGACTTGATTTAGCTTTGAAACAAAAAGTTACAGATTATCTATCAGTTTTATTAAATGTTAGTAATCTAACAAATACAAAAGAAGAAAATCTTATTTACAACAGAGTAAATGGTTACAAAATTCTAAATACAAGTGAAAGATATGGCTTAACCGCTGATCTTGGTGTAAAATTAGAATTGTAAATCAACAATATAAAAAAGAAGGAGGACCCATGTTACAAAACAAGAACATTATTTTAATTTTAGTTCTTACTTTATTAATCTCAATGAGTATTAATGCGCAGGTGTTAAGATTAAAACCATTTGATGGAACACCTGCTACATATTTAGTCGCTCAAATCAAAGCAGATACTTTAGCAAACAAAGGAATTTTACCAAACAGAATTTATGAATTAGAAAGTGGACAAATTTATTTAAACACAGAAGTATTTAACGTTGCTGCAAAATATACTTTAAGAATGAGATCCTCTGGAACAGCTAAACCAATTATCTATCAATATCCAAGTGGTACAGGAGCAAATCCTCAAAATCCTCCGGGACAATTATTCCAACTTAATGGTGGACATCTTGAAATGACTAATATTGCAGTTTCAGGATATTTCGAACCACTTTATGATGCTTTTAATAATGTTCAGGGTGGGCTAATAAATACAGCTGCAGAAGGGTCAAGAATTATTATTGATAAATGTTTATTAACAAACGTTAATGGTCAACCGGTAAGAACTGGTAGTGCCACAAAAGTTGTTAAGGTTACAAATTCTATTTTTGCTAACATGGGTGCATTAAGTACAAGTAACCTTGGTGCTGGAAAAGGAATCGATTTACGTGAAGCATCTTGCGACTCTTTAATATTAGTAAATAATACATTTGTAAATTATCAGGATCGTGTAATTCGTCACTATAATTTTGCAAATCCTTTAGCTGGTACAGGTGGAATTAAATATTGCTTAATTGACCATAATACTCTTGTAAATGGAATGGGCTTCCATGGAACGTTATCACTTGGTAATGTTGGTAAAGATGTTATTATAACAAATAATTTATTCCTTGATGGTTTTTCAGCTGGTGAAGATTCAACTGATGCAACACGAACCGCAGAATGGGGTAACACAGGTGAAAAATATGCTAATGGTAATAACTATATGTGTTGGATTTTTACTGCTCCAAATGATACAACAAAATGGAAAGTATCTAATAACTTTTATGCAATTTCAAAGGAAGGACAAGCATTTTTTGATAAATATAAATTTAAAGAAGGAAGTCCTTTATCACGTCATATAAGAAGCAAACTTGGTGCAAATGCTGCTAAAGCTTTCACAAAAGTAAACTTAACTATGAATAGAATTCCGAAACTTATGGTTAATATGATGGAATGGTATTTGGATCCAAATGGTGGAAATAAAACAAAGAACACACCATCTTCAAAATGGGTTCGCGAATTACACGATATGGACAGAAGGACATATAAATACTTTATAGACACTATGGATTGTGCATTTCCAAAAACAGTACCAGCATATTATTCAGCTGAAAGAGGATTTCCAGCTGGAGATTTGAATTGGTTCCCAGCTTTAAAATCTATTTGGGAAAAAGGTGGAAGTGTTGATGTTGAAACTCATGATGAAATTCCAGTTGAATATTCATTAGAGCAAAACTATCCAAATCCATTTAATCCAACTACAACTATTTCTTTTGTTATTCCCAAAAGTGGTTTAACAACTTTATCTGTTTATAACTTAATTGGTGAAAAAATAGCAACCATTGTAAATGAAAATTTAAATGCTGGTCATCATGAATTTAGTTTTAATGCTCAAAATTTACCATCGGGCATTTATTTCTATAAGTTAGAATCTGGTTCATTTAGTCAAACTAAAAAAATGATATTAATGAAATAATTTAAGTGGAACCGGTGAAGAACCGGTTCCTTTTTTAACGTAAATGAAAAAATTTATATATATAATTTTATTCGTAACTCAAATAATTTTTTCTCAGCAACAAGAAAAAAAATTTGATATTGAGGATTGTGTAAATCCTTTTAATTCAGAGAAAATAGAAAGTACAAAAGTTGGATATCAATATTGGTTTGTTAATAAAGATTTTTTAGATGGACGTACAATTAAATTAAGTGTTGTCAAACCAAAATCTGCTACACATCCGCCACATAAACATATTGAAGATGAATTCTTTTTTGTAATTGAAGGTAAGGCTGAGTTTTATTTAGAAGGCAAAACAAAACAGGTTGAAGGTTTTGCTTCTTTTTATTGCCCTTCAAATTATGAACATGGAATTAAAAATATTGGTGATACAGTCTTAAAATATTTAGTGATAAAAAAATACCCGTTAAATAAAAATTAATAAAATTTTTACTTGCACTTTAAAATTTTTTTCAAGATTTTTGCTTTAACTATTAAGTAAACGATAAAATAGAATTTTTTCGCAATAAATTTGGAGTCACAATGACTGCCACAAAACCCAAAATAGGAAATTATCGCTGGACTATACTTGCCCTTTTATTTTTTGCAACTACAATAAATTACATGGACCGTCAGATTTTAGGAATTTTAGCTCCAACATTAGAAAAGGAAATTGGTTGGAATGAAATAGAATATGCTTCAATAGTTGTTGCATTTCAAGCAGCTTACGCAATCGGACTTTTATTAGTCGGTCGTTTAGTTGATAAAATTGGAACTAAACAAGGTTATTCAATTTCATTAACGGGTTGGAGTTTATCTGCAGCTGCTCATGCTTTAGCTTCAACAGTAACAGGATTTTCAGTAGCAAGATTCTTTTTGGGATTGTTTGAAGCAGGTAATTTTCCAGCCGCAGTTAAAACTGTTGCCGAATGGTTTCCCAAAAAGGAAAGGGCTTTTGCTACAGGACTTTTTAATGCAGGTTCAAATGTTGGTGCTATTGTGGCTCCACTTGTTGTTCCCTGGCTTGCTATTACCTATGGTTGGCAAGAAGCTTTTATAGTAACAGGATTAATCGGATTAATTTGGTTAGTTTTTTGGTATTGGCTATACGAAAAACCAGAAAAACAAAAAAGATTATCGAAAGCTGAACTTGAGTATATACAATCAGATCCACCTGATCCACAAACTAAAATCCCTTGGCTTTCTTTAATGAAATATAGAGAAGCTTGGGCTTTTGCTTTAGCTAAATTTTTAACTGACCCTGTTTGGTGGTTTTATCTTTACTGGATTCCAAAATTTCTATACAAAACATATGGAATAACATTAGATAAAATTGGATTACCATTAATAATAATTTATTTAATGGCTGATGTTGGAAGTATTGGTGGTGGTTGGCTTTCTTCTTTTTTCATTAAAAAGGGATGGACTATTACTAAAGGAAGAAAAGCTGCTATGTTAATCTGTGCATTATTAGTAATTCCAATTGTTTTTGCTTCACAAGCTGATGATATTTGGGTTGCTGTGGCATTATTAAGTTTAGCAACAGCTGCTCATCAAGGTTGGTCTGCTAATTTATTTACTACTGCTTCGGATGTATTCCCACGTAAAGCTGTTGGCTCTGTTGTTGGTTTTGGAGGTATGGCGGGTGCTATTGGCGGTATGTTAATCGCTTCTATCGCTGGATTTATTCTTCAATTAACTGGTAGTTATTTAGCTTTATTTATTATGGCTGGAAGTATGTATTTAATAGCTTTTGTATTACACCATCTTTTAATTCCAAAATTTGAAGAAGTTAAAATTAATGAAACATTATAAATGCTCCTCCTTAAATAATGTCAGGAAGACAGTTAATAAAATTGTCTTCCTTAAATTTTAGGTGATTTATGAAAAGTAAATTTTTACTAATCTTAACATTTTTCCCATTATTAATTTTTGCACAAAGCAAAACTTTAACAATAAAACTTAAAAATGACATTAATAAAGATAGAGTTGATGCGTTAGTTGTTTTATGTACAAATGAATTAAATAAATTAAATAAATTAAATAAAAATATTGATTACCAAACATTACAGATTTTTGATGGTAAAAAAGAATTAGCTTATCAAATAGAAAAAAAGAGTAATGACTGTAGTGATATTTATTTTGTTGTTGATATAAAAGCAAAGGAAAAAAAGAAAATAAGTTTACAGTGGGGTAAAAATAAAAAAAGTGAATTTCAACACCGTACTTATGCTGAACTTGCGATGAAAAATCCATCTAATTATGATGGCAAAAAATTCAGAGGAACAAAATTTGAAAATGTTACTAAAATTAAAGTTCCATCAGTTCATACAGATCATGATGCACTTTTCAAATATGAAGGACCTGGTTGGGAATCAGAAAAAGTTGGTTATCGTTTTTATTTAGATTGGAGAAATGCTACTGATATTTTTGGTAAAAAAATAAATGGATTGTTCCTTAAAAATATTGGAGTTACAGATACAGTAGCAAAGGATGATTCATATCATAATATGCAAGATTGGGGAATGGATATTTTTAAAGTTGGTTCATCATTAGGAATTGGTTCAATCGGAATGATGATTGAACAAAAAGTAAACATGGTTTCAAAAACTGATAGTATTTATTGCGAAATTTCTAAAAATGGACCTGTTATTTCTGAAGTAAAAACAAATTACTTTGGCTGGCTTGTTGGAAATAAAAAATATAATCTCGAATCAAAATTATCAATTGCAGCTGGAAGCCGATTATCTAAACATTCAATATTAATTAAAGATGAACCGGATAATTTGGTAACTGGATTAGCAAAATATGAAGGGACAAAATTCATAAAAAGTAATAACAATAACGGATGGAATTTTATAGCTCTTTATGGTAAACAGTCCCTTGCAAATGATGATTTAGGCATTGCTCTTTTTTATAATCAAAAAGATTTGATTGAATTGACAGAAGATAATTTAAGTCATATTGTAAAACTCAAAACTAATAATGGAAAACTTGAATATTATTTTGCTGCCGCTTGGCAACAAGAACCTAATGGTATAAAAAACCAAAAAGAATTTGAACAATATTTATCAAACACAATTTTAGAATTAAATAATCCTATTAAAATTGAATATTGAAAGAGGAAAAAATGTATCCACTAAATCCTGATAGATATTTTGACCCAAATCCGACAATTAGAAATATTGCCAGAGATATTTATAACGAAATTAAAGATCTGCCTATCATTAGTCCTCACGGTCATGTTGATCCTAAACTTTTTGCTGAGAATAAACCATTCCCAAATCCGACTGAATTATTTTTAATTCCGGATCATTATTTATTTAGAATGTTATTCTCTCAGGGAATAAAATTAGAAGATTTAGGAATTCCAACAATTGATGGCAGCAAAGTTGAAACAGATCCACGAAAAATTTGGAAAATTTTCGGAGAAAATTATTTTTTATTTAATGGTACACCAAGCGGCGCATGGCTCGATTATGAATTCAATTTAGTTTTTGATATTAAAGAAAAATTGAATGGAAATAATGCACTAAAAATATATGATGAGCTTCAGGAAAAAATTAATTCACCCGAGTTTTTACCAAGAACTCTTTTTGAAAAATTTAACATCGAAGTTTTATCAACAACCGATGCACCTTTTGATTCGTTAGAATATCACAAGCAAATAAAAGAAAGTGGCTGGTCCAAAAAAATTCTTCCCGCATTTCGCCCTGATGGAGTAACTGATCTTTCAAATGTTAACTGGGAAAAAAATATTAATAAACTTTCTGAAATAGTTGGTTACGAAATAAATTCATATAAAAAATTAATTCAGGCTTTAGAAGAAAGAAGAAAATATTTTATTGAACATGGAGCAACTTCAACAGATCATGGTGTTGTTTCACCACGAGCTCATGATTTAGGCGATGATGAAGCAGAAAAATTATTCCAAAGAAAATCAAATGGAAAATTAACAAAAGAAGATGCCGATAATTTTACTGCTCATATTTTAATGCAAATGGCCAGAATGAGCATTGAAGATGGTTTAGTAATGCAGATTCATGCAGGCGCTTATAGAAATCATAATAAATATATTTTTGAAAAATTTGGTCCTGATAAAGGTGGTGACATTCCTACTACCTGTGAATACACAAAAAACTTAGAAGAACTGTTAAACAAATATGGAAACAATCCAAATTTTACTGTGATTGTTTTTACACTTGATGAAACAAATTATTCTCGTGAATTAGCACCGCTTGCCGGATTATATCCTGCAATGAAATTAGGTCCTGCATGGTGGTTTCATGATAGCATTGAAGGTATGATTCGTTTTAGGCAAAATATGACTGAAACGGCAGGTTTTTACAATACAGTTGGTTTTATAGATGATACACGTGCTTTCGTATCCATTCCGGCAAGGCATGATTTAGCAAGAAGAATTGATTCCAACTTTTTAGCAAATATGGTTGCTCGTCATTTATTTGATATTGATGAAGCAATTCAAATTGCAAAGGATTTAACTTACAATCTTCCAAAAAAAGTTTACAAATTTTAACGAGGTATTAAAGTGAACATTGAAGAACTTATTTCATTTAGTAAAAATAATTTATCAAATCAGTTAATTGATTTAATAATTGATGAAAACAATTTTAAAGTCTATTCTAAAAGTATTATAAATAAAGAAGAAACAACATTTTCAATTATTAAAGATAATCTCGAAAAGTTCTTGTTGATAGTTTCTCAATTTGAAAATCAATTGACAAATAAATTTGATGGCGAGAAGATTGATAATTCAAAATCTCTTTTAATTAAAATATGTAAACTAACTAATAATAATAGAAAAGCACTTCAAACAATTTTTGATTTTACAAATCCAACTACAATTGGTAAAAATGATTCATTTGGTTTTGGAGATAGAATAGGTTTAGCTAATGCTGGTCATATTCGGTCATTAGAAAAAAGTATATTTAAACCAATACTTGCACAACAATCAATAAGAGAATTAACAAGAACAAATAGAACTGCTGAAGAAGTTATGGATGCTGCTGTTTGGGCGGTTTTTCAGGAAGGTTACAAAAATGGATTCGGAGCAGATGCAGATCATTTAAAAACAACTGCAGATATTGATTTAACTTTTAATGCTGGTTTTACAATGTTTACTTTCGATCCGGGTGAGCATGTTGATAATAACGCAGATCATTATGATGAAAATAAATTATTAAGTGTTGTTGCTAATCTTCCATGGAAAGAACTTAACGATACCTTTCCTTCTGCCGAAAGAAGATATCTCAAGAAAAATTTTCTAATTAGTGAATATCTTACATTGCAAGTAAATGAAACTGAATTTCTTAAAGCATATGCAAAATATGGTAAAGCAATCGCACACATAAAAAAATTATATGAACACTTAAAAAATATTTCTAATGGAAAACCATTCGAAGTTGAAGTAAGTGTAGATGAAACTGAATCAGTAACTTCAATATTTGAACATTTCTTTTTTGCTAACGAATTAAAAAGATTAAATGTTGAATTCGTAAGTCTTGCACCACGATTTGTTGGTAGTTTTGAAAAGGGAATTGATTATAAAGGTGATCTAAAATTATTTGAAAATGAATATCGTAAACATTTAGCAGTTACAAATTACTTCGGAAATTATAAGATAAGTTTACACTCAGGCAGCGATAAATTTTCAGTATATAAAGTAATCGGGTCAATAAAAGGAGCAAACACACACGTTAAAACCGCTGGCACAAGTTATCTTGAAGCTTTGAAAGTTGTTGCAGCAAAAAATCCAAGTTTGTTCAGAGAAATTTATGATTTCTCATACGGACTTTATGAAACCGAAAAAAATTCATATCACGTTTCTGCTGATATATCAAAATTGAAAAAAGAAAATGAAATTTCAGATGAAGAATTATTAGAACTTTTTTCTTCGAATGATGCCCGCCAGGTTTTGCACGTAACTTTTGGAAAAGTATTAACCGAAAAAAATCTCAATGAATTTCTATTCAAAGAAAAAATTATTGATTGCTTAAAAGAAAATGAAGAAACACATTATGAATTTTTATATAATCATTTTAGAAAACATTTGGAGCCATTTGAATGAGTCGAGAATTAATTCTAAATAAGATATTAGAAAGAAAAGCAGTTTCTGTTATTAGGTTAAAAGATTCAGGAAAATTAAAAAAGGTTATTGAAGCTTTAGAACAAGGTGGAATTACAGTTGCAGAAATTACAATGACTGTTCCAAATGCAATTGATTTGATTAAAAAAATTTCAAATGAGGTTTCTGAAAATATAATAGTTGGTGTTGGATCTGTATTAAATGCAAAAACTGCTAACGAAGCAATTAAAGCAGGTGCAAAATATGTTGTTTCTCCAATTCTAAAAAAAGAAATAATTGAAACATCTCATGAAAATGATATTCCTGTAATGCCAGGTTGTTTTACACCATCTGAAATTTATAATGCATATGAACTTGGAGCTGATATTATTAAAGTTTTTCCAGCTGATGTTTTAGGAATGAATTTCTTTAAAGGTGTGTTAGCCCCAATGCCATTCCTGAAATTAATGCCAACAGGTGGTGTTACATTAACAAATGTTACTGATTGGTTAAATGCTGGTGCAGTTGCTGTAGGATTAGGAACATCTCTCTTAAACAAAGAAGCAATTGAAAATGAGAATTATGACTTATTAACTCAAAATGCTAAAATAATTACTGAAAGTATAAATCAATTTTTAATGAAGGTGAAGAAATGAATATCTCATTCGATGATATTAAAGACAAAGTTATTGTTGTAACTGGTGCATGTGGAATAATTGGAAGTGTTCTTTCAGAAGCTTTAGTAAAACATGGTGCTAAGGTTGCAATTCTGGATTATAAAAAAGGAAGATGTGAAGATTGTGCAAGAGATAAATATGCTAAAGAAGGAAAACCAGTTTTATGTGTAGTAGCAAATGTTTTAGATAAAGAAAGTTTAATCGAAGCTAAAAAAACTATTAACGAAAAATTTGGAAAAGTTGATGTGCTTATTAACGGAGCGGGAGGAAATTCACCAAAAGCAACTACTCAGGATGAATTTGTAACAAATGAAAATTTAAACTCTCTTGAAAAAACATTTTTTGGGTTAGAGCTTGATGGTTTCAGAAATGTATTTGATTTAAATTTTTTGGGTACTGTTTTACCAACAATGGTTTTTGCTGAAGATATGATAAACAGAAATGGAGTTATTATAAATATTTCTTCAATGAATGCGTTTAGACCATTAACAAAAATTCCTGCTTATTCAGCTGCTAAATCAGCAGTTAATAATTTAACCGAATGGCTTGCTGTTCACTTTGCAAAAGTTGGCATTCGTGTTAATGCAATTGCACCAGGATTTTTCTTAACAAACCAAAACCGCTTTTTACTTACTGATGAAAAAACGGGTGAATTAACTAAACGTGGTAATCAGATAATTTCCAACACACCAATGGGTAGATTTGGTGAACCTGATGAATTAGTCGGAACTCTTTTTTACTTAATTTCTGATTTATCAAAATTTGTAACAGGAGTTGTGATTCCTGTTGATGGTGGATTTAATGCTTATAGTGGAGTTTAATTAATGGGAGATAAAATGACAAAAGTATTAGATATTAAACAAAATGCCGAATTAGATTTTCTTTCATTAGGCGCTTTAGTACATCGTTTAGATCCGGGAATAATTCCTTTCAGAAAAGCAACAGAATGTTTAATTCATGTTAGTGGTGGTGAATTTAATGTTGCTGCTAATCTTTCTGATTGCTTTAAAATGAACACAGCAATTGCTACTGCTATGGTAAATTATCCAATTGGAGATTTAATAGCTGAACGTGTTAAAGCTATGGGAGTAAAACCATTTTATAAAATGTTTAAACACAATGGTGTAAATGGTCCTAATATGGCAACTGTTTATAGCGATCGTGGTTTTGGTTCCCGTGCACCTGTTGTTTTTTATAATCGTTCTAATGAAGCAGCTTCATTTTTAAAACCTGGTGATTTTAATTGGAATGAAATATTTTCAAAAGGAGTTAAATGGTTTCATAGCGGTGGAATTTTTGCTTCGCTTTCCGAAACAACTGGTCAGTTAATTATTGAAGCAATGAAAGAAGCAAAAAATAGTGGTGCTATTACAAGTTTCGATTTGAATTATCGCGCTAAACTTTGGAATATTTGGGGTGGCGAACAAAAAGCCGCTGAAGTTATTAATGAAATTGTTAAATATGTTGATGTTCTTGTTGGTAACGAAGAAGATTTGCAAAAAGGTTTAGGAATTCCTGGTCCCGATGTTCATTCAAAATCAAAACTTGATCCTACTGTTTTCTTTGGAATGATTGATAATGTTATAAATAAATTCCCTCAGATTAAAATTGTTGCTACAACTTTAAGAGAAGTTCACTCAACTAACAATCATAGTTGGAGTGCAGTTGCATGGATTAATGGTAAAACATATCAGGCGCCAACTTGTGAACTGAATGTTTATGATCGTGTTGGTGGAGGTGATGGTTTTGCAGCAGGATTTATTTATGGGTTACTTAATAATTTATCAGAAGAAGAATCGTTAAAACTTGGCTGGGCTCATGGTGCATTGCTTACTACAACTCCCGGCGATACAACTATGGTTACTCTTGATGAAGTAAAAGCATTTGCTCAAGGTGGTTCTGCTAGAATTCAAAGGTAATTGAAAATATGATTTATTTTGCTAAAGGAAATTGTAACGAAACTTTATCTGAAGATGATTTACGCGAAGGACTTTTTTCCTCTTTAGAAAAACTTGGTATAAAAGATAAAGTTCTTGCACTTCCACCTGATTTTACAAGGTTTCATTCACATGCAGGAATATTAACCAACCTTGTTTATAAATATTATGGAGAAAAATTAACCGATATACTTCCAGCTTTAGGGACTCATGCTCCAATGACTGAAAAAGAAATATTGGAAATGTTCGGTGATATTCCATTAAATCTTTTTCGAACACATAGATGGAGAGAAGATTTAACTACACTTGGTGAAGTTCCTTCAGAATTTATATATAAAGTATCAGAGGGAAAATTAAATTATTCCTGGCCTGCACAAGTAAATAAATTATTAGTTGAAGGAAATTATGATTTAATTCTTTCAATTGGTCAGGTTGTTCCACACGAAGTTGTTGGAATGGCAAATTATAATAAAAATATTTTTGTTGGAACGGGTGGCAAAGAAGGTATAAATAAAAGTCATTACCTTGGTGCTGTTTATGGAATGGAAAGAATGATGGGAAGAGCTGATACTCCGGTTCGCAAAGTTCTTAATTATGCATCTGATAATTTCGCTAAACATTTACCAATTGTTTATGTGTTGACTGTAGTTGGAAGAGATGTTTTTGGAAAACTTGGCGTAAAAGGATTATTTATTGGTGATGATTTCGAAACATTCAAACTTGCAAGTCAGCTTTCTTTACAGGTTAATTTTGAAATGCTTGATGAACCGTTAAAGAAAATTGTTGTTTATCTCGATCCATCTGAATTTAAAAGTACATGGCTTGGAAATAAAAGTATTTATAGAACAAGAATGGCTATTGCTGACGATGGTGAGTTAATAATTCTTGCACCAGGATTAAAAGAATTTGGTGAAGACAAAGAAATCGATCGACTTATAAGAAAATATGGATATAAAACTACCCCGGAAATTTTGAATTATGTTGAACAAAATGATGAATTAAAAAATAATTTAAGCGCTGCTGCACATTTAATTCATGGTTCATCTGAAAACAGATTTAAAATTATTTATTGCCCCGGAAATTTAACTAAAGAAGAAATTGAAAGTGTAAATTTTAGTTTTGGTGATTTAAGGAAAATGATGAATAAATATAATCCCGAAATTCTGAAAGATGGGTTTAACATTTTACCAAATGGTGAAGAAATTTTTTATATATCTAATCCTGCTCTTGGTTTATGGTCATTTAAAGATAGATTTATTGATTAATTATGTCAGCAAAAATTAAAATAGTAGCCGATGATAAAATTCCTTTTCTAAAAGGTGTGTTAGATTCATTTGCCAAAATTGATTATTTAAATTACTTGCAAATTAAAAATGAAATTCTAAAAGATGTTGATGCCTTACTTGTTAGAACAAGAACAAAATGCAATAAAGAATTACTTGATAATACTTCTGTAAAATTTATTGCAACAGCAACTATTGGCTTTGATCATATTGATACAAAATATTGTGAAGAAAAAAACATCAAATGGTTAAATGCTCCCGGTTGTAATAGCAGTTCGGTAATGCAATATTTTGCTTCTGCATTACTCAATATCGCAAAAAAGAAAAACATTTCCTTAAAAGAAAAAACATTAGGAATTATTGGCGTTGGTAATGTTGGTAAAAAAGTAGAAAAATTTGCTCGCACAATTGGAATGAATGTTTTGCTTAATGATCCTCCAAGAGAAAGAGTTGAAGGAAGTAAAAATTTTGTATCCCTTGATTACTTAATTGCAAACTCAGATATAATAACATTTCACGTTCCATTAAATAGAAGTGGAATTGATAAAACTTATCACTTAGCTGATAAATTCTTTTTTGAAAAATTTAATACTGAAAAAATATTAATAAACACATCTCGTGGTGAAGTAATTAAAAGTGAAGATTTATTAAACGCAATTGAACACAAAAAAATAATAGCTTCAATACTTGATGTTTGGGAAAATGAACCGGAGATTGATTTAAAACTTTTAGAAAAAGTTGATATAGCTACTCCTCATATCGCCGGTTATTCAGCTGATGGAAAAGCAAACGGAACTGCAATTTGTGTTAATGAGCTAAACAAATTTTTCAATCTAGGATTAAATGAAAATTGGTATCCGGAAAAAATTCCTTCACCGGAAAATCCACAATCAATAAATGTTGATTGTAAAGACAAAACAAATCAAGTAATAATTTTTGAAATTGTAAATCATACATATAAAATATTAGAAGATGATGAAAGATTAAGAAAATCTGTTAAAACATTTGAACAGCAAAGAGCAAATTATCCGGTTCGACGTGAATTTAATTTTTACAAAGTCAATTTAATAAACAGTAACGATGAAATTAAAAACATTGTTAGCAATCTCGGATTCAACTTAGAATAAAATAGAGGAAAAAAAATGAACAACAAAGCAGATATTGGTTTAATCGGATTAGCAGTAATGGGGGAAAACTTAGTTCTTAATATGGAAAGAAATGGATTTACTGTTGCAGTTTACAACAGAACAACAGAAAGAGTTGATAATTTTATTAATGGTCGTGGTAAGGATAAAAATATAATTGGTTGCCACTCAATTGAAGAACTTGTTTCATCTTTAAAATCGCCAAGAAAAATTATGCTTATGGTAAAAGCAGGTAAACCAGTGGACGATTTTATTGAACTATTAATCCCACATTTAGAAAAAGGTGATATAATTATTGATGGTGGTAATTCACATTTTCCTGATTCAACAAGAAGAACAAAATATTTAGAAGAAAAAGGATTATTATTTATTGGAACAGGTGTAAGTGGCGGAGAAGAAGGAGCTTTAAATGGTCCTTCAATTATGCCTGGTGGTTCACCAAAAGCGTGGGAATATGTAAAACCAATTTTTCAATCAATTGCAGCAAAAGTAGATGATGGAACTCCATGTTGCGATTGGGTCGGTGAAAATGGAGCCGGTCATTTTGTTAAAATGGTTCATAATGGAATTGAATATGGTGATATGCAATTGATTACAGAAGCATATCAAATTATGAAAGATCTTTTAGCAATGAATGCTGATGAAATGCACCAAGTATTTAAAGAATGGAATGAAGGGGAACTTCAAAGCTACTTAATTGAAATTACCCGTGATATTTTAGCTTATAAAGATGAAGATGGTCAACCATTAGTTGATAAAATTTTAGATACTGCTGGTCAAAAAGGAACCGGCAAATGGACTGTGCTTGCAAGTTTAGAAACAGGAGCACCATTAACATTAATTGGTGAAGCTGTTTATGCAAGAACACTTTCTGCATTAAAAGAAGATCGCGTTGAAGCTTCAAAAGTTTTATACGGACCAAAACCAAAGTTCGAAGGAGATAAAAAAGAATTTATCGAAGATCTGCGCAAAGCTTTATATGCATCAAAACTTGTTTCATATGCACAAGGTTATGTTTTAATGAAATATGCTGCAAAAGAATATGGATGGAATTTAAATTATGGTGGTATCGCTTTAATGTGGCGTGGTGGTTGTATTATTCGTTCAATCTTTTTAGGAAAAATTAAAGAAGCTTTTGATAGAAATCCTGATTTATCAAATTTACTACTCGATCCATTCTTTAAAGAAAAAATTCTTACAGCTCAGGATTCATGGAGAAAAGTTGTTGCTGCTGCAGTTGCAAATGGAATTTGGATTCCGGCTTTATCAACTGCATTGAATTATTTTGATGGTTATCGAAATGAAAGATTGCCGGCAAATCTATTACAGGCTCAGCGTGATTATTTTGGTGCGCATACTTATGAAAGAATTGATCGCCCTCGTGGTGAATTCTTTCATACTAATTGGACAGGAAAAGGTGGAACAACTGCTTCAACAACATATAATGTATAATTTAGAATGTATAACTCATTATTGTCATCCCGAGTGAAATCGAGGGATGACTACTAAATTAAATTTTCAATTCATGAAATAAATATTGATTTATATTTGTTATTAAAAATTTTGGAGTAAAAGTGAATATTCAAAATCTTGCTGCCAATACAATAAGAATACTTGCAGCCGAAGCAATTCAAAAAGCAAATTCTGGTCATCCCGGTATGCCAATGGGGATGGCTGATGTTGCAACAATTTTATGGACAGAATTTTTAATTCATAATCCTGATGATCCAAAATGGATATCAAGAGATCGTTTTGTTTTATCTGGTGGTCATGGTTCAATGTTGATTTATTCTCTTCTTCATCTATCGGGTTATAATGTAACTATTGATGATTTAAAATCTTTTCGTCAATGGAATAGTAAAACTCCGGGGCATCCTGAATATGGACATTTAGAAGGCGTAGAAACAACAACAGGTCCTTTAGGTCAAGGATTTGGAAATGCAGTAGGAATGGCAATTGCATCAAAAATGCTTGGGGCAAGATTTGGAAATTTGTTTGATAAAAATTTTATTTATGCTTTTTGTGGTGATGGTGATCTGATGGAAGGAATCTCTCATGAAACAGCTTCTCTTGCAGGGCATCTTAAATTAAATAATCTTATTGTTTTTTATGATGATAATCAGATTACAATTGAAGGACATACTCATTTAGCTTTTTCCGAAAATGTTGAAAAAAGATTTGAAAGTTATGGTTGGCAAGTTTTAAAAACAGATGCTTATAAGCATGATGAAATTAGAAAAGCAATTGTTGAAGCACAAAATGAAAAAGGAAAACCAACAATTATAATTTGTAAATCTACAATTGGTTATGGTTCACCTAATAAAGCAAATACACACGAAGTACATGGCTCACCTCTTGGTAAAGATGAAATTATAGCAACTAAGAAAAATCTTAACTGGAATTATGAAGAAGAATTTTTTGTGCCACAAGAAGTAAAAGAATTATATGATAAACGAAAAAAATATTTAAATGAAGAATATCAAAGATGGAATGATGAGTTTGAAAAATGGAAAAATGAAAACAACGAAAAAGCTGAATTACTTGATAAATATTTAAATGGCTGGTTACCTGAAAATTTGGAAGCTGAATTAATAAATGCTGCACCAAAAGAAGCAAATGCAACTCGTTCAATTTCAAGTAAAATTATTCAAAAAATTGCACAACTTGTTCCAAACTTTGTTGGTGGATCAGCTGATTTAGCACCTTCAACAAATACATTAATGAATAATTATGAATCAATATCAGCAAATAATTTCTCCGGAAGAAATTTTCATTTTGGAATTCGTGAACATGGTATGGGAGCAATTGTTAATGGAATAATTTTATATGGTGGTTTTAAAGCATTCGGTGCTACCTTTTTTGTCTTTTCTGATTACATGCGTCCAACAATCCGTCTTGCTGCCCTAATGAAAATTCCGATGATAAATGTTTTTACTCATGATTCAATTTTTGTTGGAGAAGATGGACCAACACATCAACCCGTTGAACATTTAGCAGTATTACGAGCAATACCAAACTCTGTTGTAATTCGCCCTGCAGATGGAATTGAAACAGCAATGGCTTGGTCATATGCATTAAGAAAAACTGATGGTCCTGTATCATTGATTTTAACACGTCAAAAAATTGATGCTTTTGAAAGAGAAAACACATTTGAACCTAATGATGTACTTAAAGGTGCTTATGTTGTTTCAAAAGAAAGAAATGATAAAATAGATTTTATAATTGCTGCTAGTGGTTCTGAAGTTCCTGTTGCTGTTTCAGCAAAAAAGATTTTAGAAAATGAATATTCAATTAGAGTTGTATCAATTCCATCAAGTGAAATTTTTGAACAACAAAATGAAGAATACAAAAAAAGCATAATACCGAATGATGTTCCATTAATAATTATTGAAGCAGCAACAATGTTTGGTTGGGGTGATTTATTCCGTCAAAAACTTTTATTAATTGGAATGAATTCATTTGGTGCTTCTGCTCCTTACCAAAAACTTGCGGAAGAATTTGGATTTACAGGAAAATCTGTTGCAGAAAAAATTTTGAAGTGGCTTAATAACTATCAGAAGTGAATTTTATAAATCTCTCTCCATTTTTTAGGAGCGAGTTTTGTTTTACTTTTAAAGAATTTTGAAAAGTAGAATTGATTTTCAAAACCCAATTCTTCAGATATCTCCGCTATGGGTTTTTCTGTTTGTGTTAGAAATAATTTTGCCTTGTGTAACTTTATATTAATTTGATATTGTAGCAAAGAGAGTTTAGTATAATCCTTAAAAATTTTTCTTAGTGATGAATAACTAATTCCTAATTCCTTGGAAAAATTTTTGTAATCAATGCTACAATTAAAATTCTCAAGGATAAAAATTTTAGTTTTTTTAATTACTTCTTCGTTTTTATAATTATCTGAAATAGTATTGATTTTAAGGTAATTAATATGAGCTATTAGTTTATAAAGTAAAGAAATAAGAAACTCGTTAAACCCAAGAGGGTTCCTATCGAAGTAATCAATCATTTGATCAAATAAATTTACTGTATCCTCATCTAAACCAATTTTTAATACTTCAATTTTTTGCGAAAGTATTCCGTTTGATTGAAATTTTTTTACTTGCAAACCTGTAAATGTTACCCAATATTCTTTCCATCCAATTTCTCTTAATGGTTTATACCTGTGCCATTCATTCGCTGGAATGAATATTAAATCGCCAGCTGTTAATTGTAAAAATTTTCTGGTTTTAGTGTCAAGTACACCATTGCCATCTGTAATGTAAACAAATGCATTTTCTGGCAATACTCTTCCAGATTCCCAAGTAAACATATACGGTTTAGGGTGGGTTGTAGGAGGATATTTTGAGTTGGAATTGGTTAGGGCTTTACCTGCACTAGATACTTCCAATCCCCAAATTTCAGCTAAATTACAAATATTTGTATAATCAAACTTACTAAAATTATTTTTAATCACGTTGATTAACCCTTTATCAAAAAATATATATTTTTTGTCAAAAAGTCTATTTACATAATTTCTACTTAACACTATATTTTTTATAAAAAAAGTTAACCTCTATGAGAAAAAAAAATCAGTTGTACGTTTCAATTTTGCTAATACTTCTTACTTCTTTTCAACTAATTGCTAACTCCAACAGTTTTAGAGGAAAAATTATTGACAAAGTCTCTCGTGAAACCTTACCAGGGGCAAGTATATTTATTAAAAACACAAATATTGGTGTTATTAGCAATTTAAATGGTGATTTCCAGTTTAATAATCTAAAAGACGGTACTTATTTTTTTACAGTTAGATATTTAGGATATAATGACAAAGAAGTTAAGATTGAGTTATCAAATAACAAGACAATCAATCAAACAATAGAAATTGAACAAAATTTTATAGAAGGTGAAGAAGTAGTAGTATCTGCACAAGCAGAAGCACAAAAATCTGCAATCAACCAGCAGCTTAATTCGCTTTCGATAAAGAATATTGTTTCAGCTAAAAAAATACAAGAAGTACCCGATGCTAATGCAGCAGAAGCCATTGGTAGGTTACCCGGAATTTCGCTAGTGCGAAATGGTGGAGAAGGTAGCAAGGTTATAATTAGAGGATTATCTCCAAAATATAATTCTATTCAAGTTGAAGGTGTTAAGTTAGCTTCAAGTGGGGCAGAAGATAGAAGCACAGACTTGAGTATGGTTTCTCCTTTTATTCTTGAAGGCATTGAGGTAACCAAAGCTCAATTACCAGATAAAGAAGCTGACGCAATGGGTGGCAGCGTTAATTTTATACTTAAAGAAGCTTCTAATAAAGACAAGTTTGAAATAATAACTCAAACCGGCTTTAACGGTTTACAAAATAAGTTAGGTGATTATAAATTTGTTTTAAGTGGAAGCAAAAGATTTTTTGAAAATAAATTGGGAGTTCTTGCATTAGTAGATTTGGAAAGGAGAAATAGAAGTTCAGATGAGTACAATGTAAATTATACTAATCTTACTTCACCAGAAAAACGCGAAGAAGTTGATATATCTATTGGAAATCTATACTTATTAAAAGCTAACAGAATTCTTAACAGATTCGGCGCATCTCTAGTTGTTGATTATAAATTTGAAAACAGTAAAATAAAGTTTACCAATTTTGTCGGTCAAAATGATAACAAAAATGAAAAAAGAATAAATAATTTACGCCCATTTCTTGCTGATGTTTTTTATTCTATGGAGGATAGAAACAACAAGCTATTAACGCTTACTAATTCGTTAAGATATGAGCACAACATAGATAATCTTCATTTTGACTTGGGTGTTTTTTATTCCTTTTCAGAAAACTCTTCACCTCAAGAAGTAATTTTTCAAGGTTACGAGCCGAATGCATTTGATACAAAGACTATAAAATACCAAATCCACCCAGAAAAACTTTCAACATATTTAGTTAACAATCTTGATGATGCTTATTTATATGATATTAGCAATGAAAAAAACTACTCAAAAGAGAGGCAACTATCATTTGAATTTAATATTAAGTACAGTCTTGATTTAAGTGATGATATTATTATAAAACTTAAAACTGGTATAATGCTCAAAAATCAATACAAAGTTTATAATAAAGATGTTAGATGGATGCCAATTTCTTGGGGCGGAGGTGTTCCATCGAATTCAATTAAAATGATTTTACAAAATTACCCTTGGATGCAAGTTAAAACTCCAATCGGTGCCTCAAGAATTCCTTGGGCTTACTTTTTGGAAGATCCATCTAATAAGCAAAGTTTTCTCGATAATAAGTACAGCCTTAAAAATGTTCCTAAATTAAATATGGTAAGAGAAATTAATACTCTATTATCAAAAGAGCTTTTAACTAGCTATCATAGATCAATTAAAGATGACTATAACGGTAATGAAAATTATTATGCTGGATATATAATGAGTGAAATAAACTTAGGCACACTTATAAATTTAATACCTGGGTTTAGATTTGAAAACAACAAAACTGAATATCTTGGAATTCGAGGTAATGATCAAACATTATTAGAACATATAGGCTACTCACATAAAGATACTTTAACAAATCGAAATGAATCTTTTTTACTTCCTATGATTCATTTAAGAATTAAACCAGCTAATTGGTTTGACATAAGATTAGCATATACTCAATCTCTTTCAAGGCCAAACTACAATCATATAATTCCATCATGGAATATTGGGTTGAATATGGTTACCTGGAATAATCCAAATCTGAAAACTTCACTTTCAAAAAATTTTGATCTATATACATCTTTTTATACAAACGAACTGGGATTATTAACTGTTGGAGGTTTTTATAAAGAAATAAAAGATTTGATTTTCTGGTCCGGGATTAGAGCTATAATCGATCCTAATTTATATGGCTTAACAAAGAATGAGTCCGGAAAAACGATTTCGACTATGGTAAATAATCCATATACCGCATTTGTAAGTGGAATTGAATTAGAATGGCAAACAAATTTTTGGTTTTTGCCTGGCTTACTTAAAGGCATTGTATTAAACACAAACTATACTAGAGTATTTTCTACTGCCAGGTATCCACGCACAGAAATTAAAACTACTTATTTAATGCAACCACCGTGGGTAAAAACAGTAAATATAGATACATTTTACGTTGCTAGACTAATAGATCAACCAAATGATATTTTTAATATAACAGTAGGTTACGATTATAAAGATTTATCACTAAGATTATCATACTTATACCAAGATGATATTTTCAAGCGAGATAATTTTTATGAAAAATTAAGAGGTAATTCAATCGCATATAAAAGGTTAGATTTTACTGTTAAGCAAAAATTACCAATAGAAGGGCTGGATCTATTTTTCAACTACAATAATATACTTAATGCTGTTGAAACAGATGTAGTAAACGGCAACGGATACCCATCAAGAGAGCAATACTATCTTTATACAATTGACTTAGGTATAAGATACAAATTTAACTAACACTAAAAAGGAGAGTAACAATGAAGAAATTTTTATTAATTCTATTTGTATTGTTTACCACTAAATTATATTATGCGCAAGCAGCCGATACTGTTCTTGTTCCTACAGTGTATAAGGGTTCTCCACTAGGCGCTATCAATAGATTTATTTTGGGCGATACTACAGCAGATGGAAAAAGAAAAAATGTTAATAGATTTTATAAACTGAAAAGAGATTCCATTTATTTTCTAAATGGTACTTTGACTGCAAAATTTCCTTTGCGAATAATTGCTGATAAGCCAACAGCTAGAAGTAAACCTGCTATTATTGCACAAGGTGTTTTAGCAGATGGAAAAAGCTTAGTGGTATTTATACAATGTAATGATGACGGTTACTTTAGAAATATTTATTTCCAAACAGCACAACCTACAGGCATAGGTGAATCTACAATTACTGTACAAGCGTTTAAAAATAATGGTGTTTATCAATTTGATGGTTGTTACTTTGAATGGGGACTTTTCTTAACAGTTGGAGTTTATGCAAAGGACACAAAATTAAAATTTGAAGACTGTTATGTTAGAAATGTTCAAAATACAACTTCAGTTTGGAATGGTAGAGGTATAAGTTTTCAAAACAACCCTGTTGATACTGTAATTATTAGAAATAATACCTTCTTTGATATGAATAGCTGGTTTTTGCAAGGTCAAACTGGCCCAATTAAGTATGCACTAGTTGATCATAATACAATAGTCAACACTGTTAAATGGCCTATTCATTGGCAAAGAATAACAAATGCTGTTTTTAGTAATAATTTGTTTTACAATGTTCACAGTTATGGTGAAACAGCTGCTGACAAAGCAGGCCAAGATGTTGATGGGTTAAACTTTGGTATTTTTAATCTTTTCCCACTGGATGCCTCATTTACTATTAAAGAAGCTGATAGAAAAATTAAATTACATAATAACAACTGGTACTACTCAATAGTAATAAAGGATTACTGGAAAACCGAAAAACTCGAGAACAATCCTTTTATGAACACAAGAACACAAGATATGTTTACTAACAAAACAAAGTGGCCTCTACTTTCTGAAAAAAACACAACTAATTTAGACCCACTTTTTGATAATGAAGGTAACGGCGCATCACAGATGGTTGATTGGATGTTAAAAATGAGAGCTGCTTTACCAACTTCATGGTGGGGATGGGATCCAGATAAAGATAGATTTGGTGTTCAGTGGCCATTACCAGAAAAATTAACCTATAAAAATACTACTTTATTGAAAGGTGCGGATGGTGGATTTCCGATTGGTGATTTAAACTGGTACCCAGAAGAAAAAGCTAAATGGTTAAAATGGTTACTTACCTCTGTGGAAAAAGATGAAAGTATATTACCTACAGAGTTTGTATTAGCTCAAAATTATCCAAATCCTTTTAACCCAGAAACAGTTATTTCATTTGCAATTCCTACTCATGGTAATGTATCACTCGAAGTTTATGATGTACTAGGCAGAAAAGTTTCAACATTAGTTAATGAAAAAATGACCCCTGGAAATTATAATGTTATATGGAATGGTAAAGATTATAATGGAAATTCTTTAGCATCGGGAGTTTATATTTATAAGTTATCAACCGATAAATATTCTTTAACTAAAAAGATGATGCTCTTAAAGTAATATCTTTCGGTTCATAGTGCCTCCCACGAATGAATGTAGTATTTTACTACATTCATTCTTTTAATATTTATTACTATATGAAAATGATAAAAATTATATTACTAATCACTTTACTTATGTCAATAAATCTGTTTGCAAAAAAGTATAGACTTATATTTTTAGGTGGACAGTCAAATATGACGGGCTTTGGTCTAACTAATCAATTGCCCTCTGAATATTTAACCATTTGTAATTATGTTAAAGTTTTTTGCGGAACACCTAAAAACGATTGTGATAATTCTTTGTCTCTTGGAATTTGGGATAACTTAAAACCCGGATTTGGTGATGGATTTTATTTTAATGGTAAAAATTTTTACTCTGAAAAGTTTGGTCCCGAATTATCTTTTGGAAAAGAAATAAAAAAATTTTTTAATGATGGTATTGCAATAATTAAATATACTAAAAATGGTGCTTCTATTCATTCAAATGCTGCAGGACAATTTGGCTGCTGGGAGCCAGATTTTGAAAAGTGCAATAAAATAAATCAATTTGACCATTTCCTGAATGTTGTATATTCAGCTTTAAGTTTTGATGATATTGATTGTGATGCTGTTAAAGATACATTAATACCAACTGGAATTATTTGGATGCAAGGTGAAAGTGATGCAACTATTTCAGAAGAAATTGCTTTTAGTTATAAAGAAAATTTAACAAATCTAATTAATAAAATTAGAGAGGCTTTTAACAATAAAGATATACCAGTTGTTATCGGAAAAATAAGTGATTCTTTTAAAGGAAACAATGAAGAAAATAGAATTTGGAAGTTCGGTAAAATAATAATGCAACAACAAGAAGATTATGTTGCCCAAAATAAAAATGTTAGTATTGTTAGAACAACATCAAATTATGGTTATTCTGATAAATATCATTATGATACAAACGGTTATATTGATCTTGGTAAACAATTTGCAAATGAATTAATTAAACTTATTAAAAATGAAAAATAAAAAATCACTTCTTTTAATTTATCTAGTATTCAATTATATCATTAATTCTCAAAATATTTACCTTGATCCAATAAATGGTAAAGTAAATTTTTCTGGTAGCTTAAAATCACCACTCTCTTCACTTGAATTATCATTAAAAAAAATTAATTTAAATAAAGTGGATACAATTTTTTTGCTTAGTGGATTTCATGGTAATAACATTTTACTTAAAAAAAATAATTCAAAAAATATTGTGATAACTGCCTTTAAGGATTCTAAACCAATTATATCAAATTTAGAAATTGAAGGAAGTAACATAGAAATTTCAAAAGTATATTTTTATCCGAATGGTTACGATATTTCTAAGTACTTACTACATAAAAATTTTGATAATGGGACTTTACTTTTAATAAATAAAAATTCAAATAATATTGTAATTAAAGATTCATATTTCTATTCAACTGAAAATTCTGATGATTGGGAACTTGCTGATTGGAGAAAAAATGTAGTAAGTGGTATTAATGATTTTGGTATCAATAATAAAGTTATAAATAATAAATTTTACAACATTGCATTCGCAATAGAATTTGCGAACACTGCTAAATACTCTCAAGTTATAAATAATCATATAGAAAACTTTTCCGGTGATGGTATTAGAATTTCAAGTGCAGATAGTATTCTTGTAAAAGGAAATAAAATAATTAACTCGGTTGAACTTGATGAAGATCCAATAGTTGGAAATCATGAAGATGGAATACAAGCTTGGGTTTTACCAGATGATGAAGATGGAATTCATGGATTAGTTGTTGATGGTAACTATATTCAAAATTATTCTAGCTTCAAAAAGTTTAAAGGAATTTTGCAAGGAATTGGTTTTTTCGATGGCCCATATCATAATTGCAAGTTTACAAATAATATTATTGTTGTTGAACATGCACACGGAATTGCTCTTTATGGAGCAGTCAACTGTGAAGTTTTAAATAATACTGTATTTCCTTTCCCAAATACTTTTCCTTACAAACTTGGTCCACCTTGGATTATGATAACTTCAACTAAAAAAGGTTTTAAAAGTTTTGATAATATAGTTGCTAATAACTTGACAACAGATTTAATAATGGAAAGTGAAAATAGCATTGTTAAAAATAACGTTGTTAATTGTGTAGCTTTTAAGTTAATAAAAGATTATGAAAAGTTCGATTTTTCACCAAAACCAAATTTTAAATATCAAGAAAAGAAAATCATAGATGCTGGTTCTAACGAATATTTCTCAGAATTTGATTTCAATGGAATTAAAAGAGAAAAGGATAAAGTAGATATTGGTGCAATTGAACTAATTGAAAAATGAGTTATGAAAAATTTTAATTTACTAATACTTCTTTTTGTTATTACTACTTCAATATTGCCTAAAAAAATTCACATTAATCCAAGTTCTGGAAATATTAATAATGATGGTTCAAAAGAAAAACCATTTAATACTCTAGCAGATGTAATGATTTATAAACATTCTTTAATACAATCTGGTGATACTTTAATTTTATATAACGGATTACACGGCGAAAATATTTTTATTAAAGGGAACTATGATAAGCGTATAACTATCATATCAGAAAAAAATAATTTGCCCAAGATCAAAAATCTTTTAATTAATGCCACCAATGTTCTGATTAGAGGATTAGTAATATCACCCGAATTTTATAATTATCAAGGAAATCCTAAAACTGAATATGATAATGGAACAATAATTGAAATTTCTAAATCATCTAGTAATATAGAAATAGATAGTTGTGAAATATTTTCTGTCAAAAAAAATTCATCATGGTCATTATCAGATTGGAGAAGAAAAGTTTGGAATGGTTTGTGGATTGAAGGGTTTAATGTGAAAGTAACACTTAATAAAATTTATAATGTTGCATATGCAATTCATACATTCGATAAGACAAATACAATAATTGAAAAAAATTTAATAGAAAACTTCTCTGGTGATGCAATTAGGTTAGTCGGAACGTTAAAAGCAAAAGTTCTAAACAACACAATAAAAAATTCAATCGAATTAGATGAAAACACTTCTGTTGGAAATCATGAAGATGGAATTCAAGGTTGGAATGATAACGATAGTTTGTTGGTTTCCGGTAATCTTGTAATCAACGAAAGTAGAAGTAAAAATTTTGCTGGCTATTTGCAAGGTATAGTTTTTTTTGATGGTTCAATTAGCAATAGTAGATTTGAAAATAATATTGTTTTAACAGAACATTGGCACGGTATAACTTTATATGGTGCTTATAACTGTCAAATAGTTAACAATACAGTATTTTCTTATCCATATGAAGAACCTTTTACTTATGGCCCACCATGGATCCAAATTAATCCTAAAAAAGATGGCACAAAAAGTAACAACAATTTTGTGTACAACAATCTAACAACAAGGTTATCAATAAATTCTGACAATACTTTGGTTAAGAATAATGTTGGGGATAGATATGCATATGACTTTGTTAAAGATTATAAACAACTAAACATTAATCCAAAACCAAATTTTGAAAAATTAGGTGTTAAAATAATAGATGCTGGTATAACTGAATTAGCTCCTAAATATGATTACGCTGGTAAGCCAAGACCAATAGGTAATGGAATAGATATTGGTGCTATTGAATTAGATGAGTTAACAACTATAGGTCAGTTTAGAAATAATAAAGTAAACAATATTATTTTATCAACATTCCCAAATCCATTTAATAATACAACTAAAATAGCTTATATAATTCCGAAAGAAATATTTTATGATAATTTAAAAATTAAAGTTACTATTTATGATGTTTTAGGAAATATAATTGAGGAAATAAAAGATGATATATTAAAAAACAATCAAGGTGAATTTTATTTTGATGCCAACAAATTAGCATCGGGAATATATTTTATAAATTTTTCATACAAAAACTTTAATACATCAAAAAAAATAGTGTTAATGAAATGATAAAAAAAATAACATTAGTCTTATTTTCACTCATAATAGCAAACACCAACATTTCTTCTCAAAATATTCAGTTTTATTCAATCAAAAAGTTCAAACCATTGTTACCAAAATCAATTAGTGATATTGAGTTTATAGATTTAGATAATGATGGTGATCCAGATGTAATGAAATATATTACAATTGATGGAGTGCATATTCAATGGATTGATGATGATGATGATATGAAAATTACTGATGTTGAAGGTGATACAGATTCTGATTGTTTAATGATTGATAGAAATAAAGATGGTCTTTACGGTGCTTGGAATGATCTAATAATAGATTTTAATGATGAAGATAAAGATGGAAAAGCTGATTTAGTTGGTTATTATGATTACTCTGATAAAGATGATAAAGGTTTATGGCAAGCTCATTATTGGTGGTTTATTGATTACGATAAGGATGGAATTTATAATTATGTTGATTGGAACAGCTTAGCTCTTGAAGGTTGGAAAATTAGCAAGACATCTAAATTCTATCCCGATTACAATGGGAATTCAACTTTTCTAAAAATTCATACAAATACTTTTAATATTGAGGACTTAAGATATAATTGGGAAAATCCATTTCATTTTTACGACTTTGATAATGATGGTTTATCAGAAATGGTTATTCGATATATTGATGAACCAATACTTCTGAAAAACATTGATACAAATATTGAAACAAGAAGTGTAAAATTAACTGGTAAAATAAAAGATGTAAGAATTAGTGTTGATATTGATAATGATTCTAATCCAGATAATGAACTTGATTTTGATTTATCCTTAAGATTTATTGGCGATGGATTCGATTATTCTGATCAAGTTCAAAAATTCAAGTCATTGAAAGGAATTGCTGAAGCAAACAAATTTTTTATTGATGACAGAATTAGAAAACTTGATGAACTAATATTTACAAGCAGAGAAAAAGCATATCCATTTATCTTTACAAGAGGAAAATGGGATCAAGTATGGTTTACTTTTGATGAAGATGATGATTGCAACAGATGGGAACGTGTTGAACTATATGAACCTAAAGATCCTTACCTAATTGGAGAACATAATGGTGGTATAGATAATAACCCTCAAGCTGATCCAGCTGGCGATAGAGGTGAATGGGATTTAGATTTTTCTGGTAAAGGACAATTATACATTTCAAGTATTGATAATAAAATACATTTATATGGTGCGGAAAAAGGTGCTTGGAGAATTGATTATGATGCAAAATATTTTCAGAATTGGGGCGGTTGGCGTGGTGGTAATAATCTTCAACCAACTATCAAACATTTAACTAATCCAGAAAATGCTCCACTTGTTTTATATCATGATAAAAACAATGATGGTTATTTTGATTATATAGAATTTGATTTTAACGGAGATAAAGTAATTGATGAAAATTACAGCTTTGATACAATTAAAATTAAAAATAATCTTATTGCTATTGATAAATTTATCTACTCAGATTTCAAAAAAATGTTTGTGGACTTAGCAAATAAAAATTGGAAGGATGCAATTGAATACTTAAAGTTTGCTAAGTCAATTGGAATAAACACAAACTGGGATGCATATTTCTTAGAAAGCAAATCAATATGGGAAAAGTATAATAATTCATACTGGTTGAAATTTTATCTATTCCAAGATTTGAAAAATTATGCTTTACTTAAGAATGATAAAGAACAACTAAAAAAAATAATACACAAATATTTTACTAACTAAATATGAAAAAACTAATAATATTTCTTTTTGTTATTTATATAAACACGGTTGCTCAAGAAAGTGATGTTAAGATTAATTATCAAGGAAAAGATTACACAAAATTAAAACATGCTTGGATTGCGCAATGGATAACACATCCAACAGAATCTACACTTGATTTTGGTGTATTTTTTTTTAGGAAAGATTTTCATTTAACAGAAGTGCCTCATGAATTTTTAATTTACACTTCTGCTGATAATAAATATAGATTATTTGTCAATGGAAATTATGTTGGCTTTGGTCCAGCAACTGGAGATATCAATAATTATTTCTATGATACGTATGATATCTCAAAATATTTACAAATTGGGAAAAATGTAATTGCAGTTGAAGTAATTAATTTTGGGGAATTTAGAAGAGCAGCGCAACAAACATTTCAAACAGCATTCATTCTTCAAAGTAAAGATACATCTTTAGCAAACCTCAATACTGGACAAACAAATTGGAAGGTAACTAAGAATAATGCTTATTCATACATTCCATTCACACCAGATTCATTAAAAACATATTATGCAGCTGGTCCGGGTGAATTAATTGATTACAAACATTTCCCATCAAATTGGAATCAAATAAATTATAATGATACAATTTGGCAAAATGCACGAAGAGCAACTGTTGAATTTGCTGTAGGCAAAGGTTTTCTTTACGGAAGCACTTGGTTTTTGGTTGAAAGAAATATTCCATATTTAAAAGAAGAAAAAGAATACTTTAAAAAATTTGTTTACAATAAAAATGCTCTTGTTGATACAATTAATGTTGGTAAAAACATTGTAGTTAAAAAAAAATCAAATGCTACAATACTATTTGATATGACTTATCACACTACTGGCTATCCAGAATTGACTTTTCGAAATGGAGCTGGAAGCAAAATTAAAATAACATACTCAGAAGCATTATTCAAAAAGATAAACGAGAATGAAAAAGTAACAGATGGTAATCTATTATTCGTTGATTTAAAAGGGAACAGAAACGATTGTACCAATAAAGAAATATTTGGCTATTATGATATTTTATTCCCAGAAGGAAAAAATGAATCCATTACTTTCAAACCTTTCGGCAAAAGAACTTTTCGCTTTGTTCAACTTGATATTCAAACGAAAGATGATGAATTAATTATAGAAGATTTTTACAATGTTTATACTGGATATCCTTACAAACAAGTAGCTGAATTTAAAACTAATGATGCGCTACTAAATAAAATTTGGGATGTATCATGGCTGACAATAAAAAATTCCTCTGATGATACTTTTATTGATCCATACTACGAACAACTTCAATACATTGGTGATACACGCATAGAAGCACTTGTTGCTAAATATATGACTGGCGATGAAGGTTTATTCAAAAAGGCACTTGAACAATTTGACCAATCGAGAATACCAGAAGGCTTAACACAAAGTAGATATCCTTCATACATCGTTCAAATAATTCCAACCTATTCATTGATGTGGGTAAATATGTTGCATGATTATTTGTATTATGGCAATGAACCTTATTTTATTAAAAAGTTTTTACCCGGGATGAATTCAGTTTTAAATTGGTTTATTCAGAAAATTGATTCTACCGGATTACCAACAAATTTAACATGGTGGAATTTTACAGATTGGACAGATGGTTTCCCAAATGGAATTCCACCCGGTGCAGATGATTCTTATTCAGCAAATGTTTCAATGCAATTATTATTAGCATTAAAAAATGCTACTGAAATTTCTAAGTACTTTAATGAACTTGACTCATTTAGAAAATATGAAAAGCTTTACAAGAAGTTAAAGAAAAAAATAAACGAAAAATTTTATGACAATAAAAAAAATCTTTTTGCTGAAACTATTGATGAAAACATCTATTCTCAGCATACAAATATATTTGCAATTCTTTCTGATGCGGTTGATAAGCCAAAACAAAAAGAGTTAATGAAAAAAATTCTGAATGATAAATCATTAATTCAAGCAAGTATTTATTTCAGATTCTACCTTTTTAGAGCATTACAAAAAACAAAGAATGGAAATACATATACAACACTTTTACAACCATGGCAAAATATGATTTCACAAGGAATGACAACTTTTGGTGAAACAGATATTAATCCTCGTTCAGATTGCCATGCATGGAGTGCAAGTCCCGGATTTGATTTCTTGCATACAATAGTTGGTATTTATCCAACTAAAATTGGGTTTAACGAATTTAATATTGAACCAAATTTAGGCAATCTAAAATTTGTTGAAGCAAAATATCCAATAAGAAATGAATTTATTTCTGTAAAGTATTCTAAAGAAAATTCTCAATTAAAGGTAATGATTGATATACCAAACAACATAACGGCTTCTTTTATCTATAAAAATAAAGTTTATAAAATTAAAAATGGCGTTAATGAATTGAACATAAAGTTATGATAAAAAAAATCTTTTATATATCTGTCTTAATAATTCACTCATTAGTCTTTTCTCAAATTGGTGATACAATAAAACTTAATGGAATTGTAGATTTTCAACCAACATATAAATCTTTTCCACCAGAAAAATTTGAATATAAAATTAAAGTACCGGGATTAGTTGATTTCGCAGAACCAAAATTGCCTTTCTATGAGGAAATATTTAATGGCAAAAATAAACCGAGATATTATTGGTATAAATTTAATTTTAACATAAGTAATTCTCTAAAAGGAAAGTTTTACTCATTAAAGATTTTAAAGAGTAGTTACTACACTCAAGTATATTTGAACGGTTTTGATTGCGGTACTTATTTACAATCAACAACACCTATTGAAATTAATATAACAAAGTTTATTCGACTAAATGAAACAAATGAATTGTTAGTAAGAGTTGCTGATATTTCATTTTTACCGAAAGAAGCAGCAACTGGTGTTGACAGAGAAAAAATTGCATACATTCCCGGTATTTGGGATGTTATCTTTATTAAAGTAACAAATGAAATTAAAATTAAAAATCAGATTGTTCTTCCATATCTCGAAAAGAAAAAATTAATAGTAAAATATTTGATAGAAAATCTGAGTGATAGGTTTGATAGAGATCTTGAATTAACAAATACATTTTTTACTGTAAAATCAGAAATAAAAGAAAAAGGAAATACTTTATATTCATTTGAAGTAAAAAGCAAAATACAATCAACAAAAACTCAAGAACTACATAATGAAATTGATTTTGAAAATCTAAAATTATGGAATACAGTTACACCAAATTTATATTCGATTGAATCTAAAATTATTATTGATTCAGTTGAATTCAAGAATTATGGAAATCAAGAAATAAAAAGAACAGCATCATTTCAACCCTATTTAAGTGATGTGGATGTAAAAAGATTTGGAATAAGAGAATTTAAATCAAAAGAAAATTATTTCACTTTAAATAGTAAAAGAATTTTTTTGACTGGTTCAACAATTACACTTAATAGATTCTTGGAAGATAAAGAGAGAGCAGATTTACCTTGGAATAAAGAATGGGTAAAAAAATTAATTATTGATTTACCTAAAAAATTTGGATGGAACACATTAAGAATTAGTCTTGGATTGCTTCCAGACTTTTGGTATGATCTCGCTGATGAATATGGAATCTTACTTCAAAATGAATATCCAATGTGGAATTTACGTGGCGAAAATTCAGAACTAAAAAAAGAATTCACTAATTGGATTTGGAACGATGCAAATCATCCATCAATAGTAATTTGGGATGCGCTAAATGAAAATGTCAATGATTTTATTGTGAAAGAATTAATACCAGAACTTAAAAAAATTGATAACACAAGAATTTGGGATGCTGGCTGGACTGGCTTTGATGGCAAACTTAATCTTGAAATGAAAGAAATTCATTGGTATTCGCTCGGTCATGGTTGGTGGGTTAATGATAATTATGTTACTACTCAAAGAAACAAATATAGATTTGGGTCGCTACAAAATAATTATAATTTACTTGATGAATATAAAAACTCCACTATTCCATTGCTATTAAATGAATATGGTTGGTTTTGGCAAAATAGAGAAGGAACTCGTTCAGCCATTAGAACTTATGGAGAATTTAGAACAGATGATGTAATTCCATTTACAAAAAATTATGAATATTTTGAAATGGATGGTACACAATTATATTCTTACAGAGATATTTATGATTATTACTTAGGTCAAAATGCATCTAAAGAAGAAAGAGAAAATTTTCAATCATACATACTTAACATTGAAACTGAATTCCTACGTGCTAGTAAATATTTTGCTGGTGTTTTATCATTTAGTTATTTATCTAATAATAATGGTTACACTGGTGATTGGTTTGAATCAGAAATAACAAAACTAATACCCAAAGAACCACTATTTGCCCAAGCAAATTCCATGAGACCATTTGCTACTTTTATTGATCTTGAAGATGGTCGTTACTTAAAAAATCCAGTTTTTTATAAACCGAAAGAAAAAATTAAAATTAACCTTATTGCAGTAAATGATACTGATTCGTTAAAAAGTGGTAACGTTAAAATTTCATTAATTAACACGCAAAATAAAATAGTTAATCAAAAATCTTTTAATATTATATTGACTGAATTTGAAAGGAAACAAACACTTTTCGAAATAGCTTTGCCAGATTATGAAGATAATTTTTTAGTTAAAAGCGAATTATATAATAAAGAATATAAAACTACACAAGTAAGTATAAGATATATTCGTGCTTCAAATAAAAATATCTTTCCTAAATTTGTATTCGGTAAATAAAATATTACCTGAGAAATAAAATGAAAATTGCAATTCTTACAATAATTGTTGTTTGTATCTCGTCTTATAATATTTACTCGCAATATCAAATATTAAAATTATGGGAAAGTAAAATTCCATATCAAAACAAAATCGAAGATGAAGTTTATGAACCAAACAACATCAAAATAATTGCAAAAGTTAATGTGCCCTCAATAGAAATCTTTTCACCATCCGAAAGAAGTTCGAACAAAAAAGCTGTTATAATTTGTCCTGGTGGCGGTTATAAAGTTCTTGCTTATGACTGGGAAGGAATTGATGTTGCAAGATGGCTTTCTTCTAATGGATACACTGCAATTGTATTGAAATACAGATTGCCCGATTCTACAACTATGAATAAAAAAGAATTTGTTCCACTTATTGATTTGCAAAGAGCAGTAAGGTTAGTAAGAGCTAATGCAGACAAATGGAAAATCGATAAAAATAAAATTGGTATAATGGGTTTTTCTGCTGGAGGTCATCTCGTTTCAACTTTTGGAACTCGATATGGAAATAGCTTTCATGAAAAGGTTGATTCAATTGACTTTGTTGATGACAAACCAAATTTTATGATTCTTGCATATCCAGTTGTTACATTCAAAGAAGAATTTACACACAAAGGATCAAGAAAGTTTTTAATCGGAAATCGGCCATCAACTGAAATGGTAAAATATTTTTCTAATGAACTTTATGTAAGCGAAAAAACACCACCAACTTTCATTTTTCATGCTCAAGATGATAAATCAGTTCCAGCAGAAAATTCTATTTTGTTTTATGAAGCATTAACTAAAAATAAAATAAAAGCAGAACTGCACATTTTTGAAGAAGGTGGACATGGGTTTTCACTTGCAAACAGCGCTACTTCATTAAAAAAGTGGCTTGAAATTTTATTAAATTGGCTTGAAAAATTTTAAGAGGTTTGTATGCAAGTTCGTTATTCACCAGATCCACATGGATTTAAAAAATTATCAACTGATGAATTGAGAAAATCTTTTCTCATAGAAAATTTATTTCAGATTAATGAAATACCAATGGTTTATTCTGATGTTGACCGTTCAATAACAGGAAGTGCTGTTCCGGTTGGGAAATCATTAAAACTTACTGCTACTAAAAAGGAAATGGCTGCAGAATATTTTTGTGAAAGAAGAGAACTTGGAATTATTAACATCGGGAAAAATGGTTTTGTTGTTGTTGATGGAAAAGAATATCAAATGAACTTCAAAGATGCTTTATATATCGGAAAAGGTTCAAAAGAAATTGAATTTAAAAGTGAAGATGATAATAATCCTGCTCAGTTTTACTTTGTAAGTTATCCGGCACATAAAGAATTCCCAATTCAACATGTAAAATATGAAGATGCAATTCATCGTCATCTCGGTTCAGTTGAAACATCAAACAAAAGAACAATTCATCAATATATTTTGCCAGAAAAATTTCCAACCTGTCAATTAGTAATGGGATTAACAGAACTTGAAGATGGGAGTGTTTGGAATACAATGCCACCACATACACATCAACGAAGAAGCGAAGTTTATATGTATTTCAACTTAAAACCAGAAGCATTTGTAGTTCATTTGATGGGTGAAGCTCAAGAAACAAGACACATCATAATTCGTGATCGGCAAGCTGTGCTTTCAACAAGTTGGTCTATGCATGCTGGTTGTGGAACTGAAAGCTATTCATTCATTTGGGCAATGGGGGGTGAAAATCAGGTGTTTGATGATATGGATGCTATCTCTATGAAAGATTTGAAATAAATGGAGGTTAAATGATTTTAGATAAATTTAGTTTAAAAGGAAAAACAGCAATTGTTACCGGTGCTAATAAAGGTATTGGGCAATACTATGCAAAAGCTTTAGCTGAAGCAGGAGCAGATATTATTATAAGCGCATCATACGAACAGGATTTTTCAGAAACAGAAAAAATTATTAATGATGCTGGCAGCAAATTTAAAGGTTATGTGTGCGATTTTTCTGATAGGAAAGATCTTTACAATTTTATTGAACAAGTAAAAAAAGATTTTTCCAAAGTTGATATTCTTGTTAATAATGCCGGCACTATTTTACGTAAACCAATAGCTGAACACCCAGATGAATATTGGGATAAAGTAATTGAAGTTAATCTATCAGCTCAGTTTATTTTAACCCGAGAGTTTGGAAAAGAAATGGTTGAACGTGGTTATGGAAAAATTGTTTTCATTGCATCTTTACTTTCTTTTCAAGGTGGAATTTTAGTTCCTGGTTATGCAGCAAGTAAAGGTGGAATAAAACAATTAACAATGGCTTTTGCAAATGAATGGGCAAGTAAAGGTGTAACTGTAAATGCAATTGCTCCGGGTTATATTGCAACAGATAATACTAAAGCACTACGGGAAGATCCTGTTAGAAATAAAGCTATTCTTGATAGAATTCCTCAAGGCAGATGGGGAACTCCCGAAGATTTAATGGGAACTGTAGTTTTTCTTTGCAGTGATGCTTCTAATTATTTAAACGGAAGTGTTGTAACCGTTGATGGCGGTTGGATGGGTCGTTAATCAATAGGAGATAAAATGAAAAAGAAAATTGTAACATTTGGTGAAATTATGTTAAGACTTTCAACTCCCGGTTTTACACGGTTTGTTCAAACAAAAAATTTTGACGTAACATTTGGAGGTGGAGAAGCCAACGTTGCTGTTTCTTTATCTAATTATGGATTTGATTCATACTTTGTAACAAAATTACCCAAACATGAAATAGGTCAATCTGCAATAAATTATTTAAGAAGTTTTGGTGTTAAAGATGATTTTATTATTCGTGGTGGTGAAAGAATTGGTATTTATTTTTTAGAAACAGGAGCAAGCCAAAGAGCAAGTAAGGTAATATATGATCGTGCAAATTCTGTTATTTCAAAAATGAAAAAAGATGAAGTTGATTGGGAAAAAGTTTTTGAAAATGCAATTTGGTTTCATTGGACTGGTATTACTCCTGCAATCGGAAAAGATGCTCAGGAAACATTGAAGTTTGCATGTGAAATAGCAAAAAAGAAAAATGTAATAATAAGTTGTGATTTGAACTTCAGAGCTAAAATGTGGAGCGAACAAGAAGCCCAGGAAGTAATGAAACCATTAATGAAATATGTTGATGTTTGTATTGCAAACGAAGAAGATTCTGAAAAAAGTTTAGGATTGAAAGCTGATGAAACTGATATTCATGCAGGCAAATTAAGTGAAGAAGGTTACTTTAATGTTGCAAAAAAATTGAAAGAAACTTACGGATTCAAAACCGTTGCCATTACTTTAAGAGAAAGTTATTCAGCAACAAAAAATGGATGGAGTGCTTTACTTTTAGATGATAAAGATTGTAAAGAACCTTATCGTTCTAAAAAATATGAAATTGATATTGTTGATCGTGTTGGTGGTGGAGATGCTTTTGCAAGTGGATTGATTTATGGGTTATTAGAAAAAAACAATTCAAAAGATGCCCTTGAATTTGCTGTTGCTGCCAGTTGTTTAAAACATTCTATTCCCGGAGATTTCAATTTAGTTTCTGTTGACGAAGTTGAAAAGCTTGTAAAAAGTGGTGGCTCAGGAAGAGTAGAACGTTAAAAATCTATTATTTATATAATGAGTATATGGGTGAAGAAGGAAGCTTCTATAATTTAATAGAAACTTCCAATTGACCACCAAGACCATTTTGAATTATTTTTTCTAAAGTTGAAAACCGTACTTCTTTAATATTATTTTCAATTTTAGAAATATATGATTTCGAGGTTCCTACTTTTTTTGCCAATTCATCTTGAGTTAAACCCTTTTGAATTCTTGCTTGGTGAAGTAAATAACCTATTTTAAAATTTTTGTACCCTTTTTCTAATTCATCACGTTTTTTAGTTCCACGCTTTCCATAGTTTTTTCCTTTGAATTCTTCTAAAGTAATAATGTTTTTATTTTTCATTTTCATATTCCATTTTAATTTTTATTGCTTTCTTAATTTCTTTATGTGGAGTCTTTTGTGATTTTTTTTGAAATCCACTTGTAACTACAATAATTTTTTCCTTTTCAAAGAAGCAAAAAATCCTGTAAATATCACTCCCAATTTGAACTCTAATTTCATATAATCCATCTGTGTTTTCAATGTGTTTTATATAGTTTCTTGGCACTATTTTAATATCTTCAATTAATTCAAATGTCCAAATAATCTTATCTTTAACTCTTTGACTTAATTTTTCAAAGAAAGATTGAAAATAATTTTTATAAAAAAAATCTTTCTATATTTCTTTTCGTTTTTCACAAAGCTAAAATATGTTATGTTTCACTTTAGTGCAACACTTTTAACAATAAAAATTATTAAATGTCTATATTAATAAGAACACGAATCATTCAAGCTTGAGATGAATGAATTTATTTCACTCATTTCTTTTTTATTTAAAATCATTTTTATAATTGCACTTCCAACAATTACTCCATCGCAATAAGGAGCAAGTGATTTAACATTTTCTGCATTTGATATTCCAAATCCAATCATCATTTTATTTTTTTTAATCAGAGAATAAGTTCGTTCAAGATTTTTAAATGTATTTTCGTCAAAATTATTTCTTATTCCAGTTGTACCTGTTACACTTACGCAATAAACAAATCCTTCACTTAGTTCATCAATTTTTTTAATTCTTTCGTTTGATGATGTTGGTGTTGTTAATAAAATTTTTTGTAAATGTAAAAATTCATTTGTAAAAAATGAGTTGTATTCTTCATATGGTACATCGGGAATTATTAATCCAGAAACTCCGGATCTTATTGCATTATTACAAAATTTTTCTGAACCATATTTTAAAATTGGATTAGCATACCCCATTAAAATTATTGGTTTGTTTGAATAGTTTTTTAATTCGTAACACATTTCAAAAATTTCATCAATGTTTATTTTGTTTTCAAGTGCAATTTGAGAAGAAGCTTGAATAATCGGTCCATCTGCAAGAGGATCAGAAAATGGAATTCCAATTTCAAGCAAATCAGCACCATTGTCTAAAACATTTTTAGCTAATTCTATAAATTCTTTTTTTGTTGGAAAGCCAGCTGTTAAAAAAATTGACAAAGCTTTTTTTCTATTATTGTTAATTGTTTTAATGTATTCTGAAATGTTTATCATTAAATTTTTCCCCCTAAAGAATCAATTATTGTATTTAAATCTTTATCACCTCTTCCACTAATATTAATAATTACAATTTCATCTTTAGAAAGATTTGGAATTAATTTTTTTAGAAATGCAACCGCATGAGCACTTTCAAGGGCTGGTAAAATTCCTTCATGCTTAGAGAGGAAAATTGTTGCTTCTAAAGCTTCTTCATCAGTTGAATATTCATACTTAACTTTTTTAATGTCTTTCAATAAACTATGTTCTGGTCCTACACCAGGATAATCCAAACCAGCAGAAATTGAATGAACATCAGAAATTTGTCCATAATGATCTTGTAGTAAATAAGTTTTCATTCCTTGAAAAATTCCGGGTGAGCCAAGTGTTAATGTTGCACAATGTTTATTTGTATTAATTCCATAACCAGCTGCTTCAACACCAATTAAGTTTACTTCATCATCATTTAAGAAAGGATAAAAAATTCCAATGGCATTAGATCCACCACCAACACATGCTATAATATAATCAGGTAATCTTTTTTCAATTGATAAAATTTGTTCTTTGGTTTCAATTCCAATTATTGATTGAAAATCTCTTACAATCATTGGATAAGGATGAGGACCAACAACAGAGCCGATTATATAATGAGTGTCATTTACATTTGTTACCCAATCTCTGATTGCTTCGTTTGTTGCATCTTTTAATGTTTTACTTCCTGAAGTAACTGGAATTACTTCAGCACCCATCATTTTCATTCTGAATACATTTAACTTTTGTCTTTCAATATCAACTTCTCCCAGGTAAATAACACATTTCAAACCAAACTTGGCACAAACTGTTGCAGTTGCAACACCATGCTGACCAGCACCAGTTTCTGCAATGATTCTTTTTTTACCAAGTTTTTTTGCAAGCAATATTTGACCAAGTGCATTGTTTAATTTGTGTGCACCAGTGTGACAAAGATCTTCACGCTTTAAATAAATTTTTGCTTTACCAAAATATTCTGTTAATCTTTTTGCAAATGTTAATGGTGTTGGTCTTCCATTGTATTCTCTTTGAAGTAATTCAAGTTCAGTTAAAAAATCTTTATCATTTTTTTGATTTATGTATAATGTTTCAAGTTCTTCTAATGCATGAATTAAAGTTTCAGGTACATATTTACCTCCATAAGAACCAAATTTTCCAGATTTGTCCGGATAATTATAATTTATTTTCATTGAAGTGCCTTTGTTAATTTTTTATAAGTGCTGAAAAAATTTTTGACTTTTTTATGATCTTTTTTTCCCGGGTGCAATTCAATTGAAGATGATAAATCAATTGCCGCAGGTTTAATATCATTAATAATTATCGGGAGAGATTCTAAATCAATTCCACCTGAAAGAATAATTCTGTTTAAAAATTGTTTAGGAATTAATTTCCAATCGAATTTAATTCCTGTTCCTCCATATTCATTTTTTTTGTATGTGTCGAGCAAAATATTTGTTGAGTAATTATCTAATATATTCCAGTTAAAATTACTATCTATTCTGAGAGTTTTAATAACTGGTACAAATATTTTTTTTATGTAATTAATATCTTCATCACCATGAAGTTGAACAGTATTTAATTTTGTTTGAAATGCAATTTCATTTACAATTTCAGGGTCTTCATTTACAAAAACACCGACAGAAAAAATAAAAGGTGATAATTGAGAAATTATTTCTTTGGCTTTGATTGGTTCAATATATCTTTTACTTTGTTTATAAAAAACAAAACCTAATGCATCAGCTCCACATTCAACAGAAAATAGTGCATCTTCCAGATTTGTTATTCCACATATTTTAATTTTCATTTTTACACCAGTTAGAAAATAATTGTAATTCTTTTTCTATATCATTTGATTTCATAAAATGTTCACCAACTAAAACTGCATTTATTTTTTTTGATTTTAATTTCTCTATATCGTTTTTGGATGTGATTCCACTTTCTGAAACGGTTATAATATCAGATGGAATTAATTTTAACAATTCGAATGTAGTGTTAATATTTACATTAAATGTTTCGAGGTTGCGATTATTAATGCCTATAATTTTATTAAGAGAGAAATCAATTTTATCAAGTTGTTTCGGTGAATGGATTTCCAATAAAACATCAAGATTAATTTCCTGAGCAACATTTGTAAAATATTTTATTTGCTCAGAAGATAGAATTTCAGCAATTAATAAAATAGCATCAGCACCATTGGACTTTGCTTCAAAAATTTGAATTTCATCTATAATAAAATCTTTACGTAACAAAGGAGCTTTTTTTATTGAAGCAATATCTTTTAGAAATGTAATATCTCCCATGAAAAATAATCTATCTGTTAAAATCGAAACTGCGTCAACTGAATTATTAAAATAGATTTTACTTATATCAATGTGATTAAAGTTTTCTCTAATTATACCTTTCGAAGGACTGGCTTTTTTTATTTCTGCAATTAAATTTAATTGTCCTTTTTTTGAAATAGATTTTTCGAAATAAAAATTATGACAATTAAAGAATTGTGAATCTTCAAAACTTTTTTGAGAAAATTTATTTTTAAGATTCAATACCTCTTCTTTTTTGGCTTCTAAAATTTTTTCTAGAATATTCATTTGTATTTTTCACCAAATTCTTTCAGTTGCATTAATTTTTGTAAAGTTTTTCCGGATTGAATAGCATCATCAGCAATTTCAATACATTCTTTCAAATTATCAGAAACACCAGCAACTTTTAATGCCATTGCTGAATTTGCAACAACAACTTTATAAGAAGGTGTTTTTTCTTTTTCTGAAAAAATGTCAAAAATTATTTTTGCATTTTCTTTACTGCTTCCACCTTTAATATCATCAATGTTTATTTTGTTGAATCCAAATTCTTCTGGTGACAATTCATAAACATTTATGAAATTATGTCCATTTGTTTCTATAACATTAGTTGGATGTGTTAATGTAATTTCATCGTAGGAATTATTTGTACAAATAAAAGATAAACTTTTGGAGTCTAAATACTTTGAAGATTCCGACATAAGCTTTGCAGTTTCTAAATTAAATGTACCTATTAATTGTCTTTTAACATTTGCTGGATTTGTTAATGGTCCGAGAATATTAAATATTGAACGAAACTCAAGTTCTTTTCTGATAGGTGCAACATGCTTCATTGCCGGGTGATAAAGTGGTGCAAATAAAAATGCAATTCCAATTTCATTCAATGCTTTCTCTGATAATTCAAGTGAAAGCTGAACATCAACACCAAGTTCGTGTAATACATCTGAGCTTCCACTTTTACTTGAAATAGAACGATTACCATGTTTTGCAACTTTAACTCCGCATGAAGCAACAACAAATCCAACCGCAGTTGAAATATTAAATGTGCCAGAGCAATCACCACCTGTTCCACATACATCAATTAAATTATCATCTTCGCATTTGATAGGAATTACCTTTTCTCGCATTGCTTTTATAAATCCGGCAATTTCTTCAGGTGTTTCCTTTTTCATTTTTAAAGCAGTTAGTAAAGAAGCAATTTGAGAATTATTTACTTCTCCACTCATAACTGATAACATTACTTTATAAGCTTCATCAAAAGTTAAATTATTGCCATCAATAATTTTTTCTAAAATGTCTTTCATAAATCCAACCAATTTTTAATTATGTTCTTTCCTTCTAATGTCATAATTGATTCGGGATGAAACTGAATTCCCTCAATAGGAAAATTTTTATGTCGGATTCCCATAATAATTTCATCTGAGGTTTGAGATGAAATTTCAAAATCATTTGGTAAAGATTTTTTTTCCACAACAAGAGAATGATATCTTCCGGCCAAAAATTTTTGAGGTATATTTTTATAAATTGTTTTACCATCATGTATAATTTCAGATGATTTCCCATGCATCAAATTTGGAGCATTAATAATTTTTCCTCCAAATACTTCTGCAATTGCTTGATGACCAAGACAAACACCAAGAATTGGTATTGTATTTCCAAAATATTTAATCACATTTGGAGAGATACCGGAATCAATTGGTTTACCAGGACCAGGAGAAATAACAATCTTATCCGGGTTAATCAATTCTATTTCTTCAATTGAAGATTTATCATTTCTTTTCACAATTATGTCATCAACAAAATAACCTATAAGTTGAACAAGGTTATATGTGAATGAATCATAATTATCAATTACCAATATTTTCATCAATTACCTCGGCAAATTTTAAAGCGTTAATAAGAACAGCAGATTTATTTTTAATCTCTTTTAATTCAAGTTCGGGTTTACTATCAGCAACTATACCGGCACCAGCTTGCCAAAAAATATTTTTTTTATTAGCAAAAAATGTTCTTATAGAAATACACATATCAAGATTACCTTTGAAATCAATATATCCAACAGCTCCCGCATAAATGTTTCTTCTTAAATTTTCATAATCATTTAATAACTGAATTGCTTTTATTTTCGGAGCCCCACTTACAGTTCCGGCAGGAAAGCTTGCTTTTAATGCATCAATACAATTTTTATCATCAGATAAAATTCCTTTCACTCTTGATACAATGTGCATTACATGAGAAAATCTATGAATTGACATTTCTTCGGTTAGTTGAACTGTTCCAGCTTTACAAACTCTTCCTAAATCATTTCTGGCTAAATCAACAAGCATAGTATGTTCAGCAATTTCTTTGGGGTCATTTAATAATTCATTCTCAATTGAAAAATCTTCTTCAACTGTTTTTCCTCTTCTTCTTGTTCCTGCAATAGGTAAAATTGTAGCACGTTTATTTTTTACTTTTAATAAATCTTCCGGGGATGTTCCTATAATAGTAAGTTTGTCATAAAAATCATTTTCTGGAAATTCCATGAAATACATGTATGGCGATGGATTTATAATTCTTAATGCTCTGTAAACATTAATCAAATCACCTTCATAGGTAGAAGAAAATCTTTTTGATAAAACAATTTGGAATACATCCCCTTCAAAAATATTTAGTTTACATTTTTCAACTAAATTAAAAAAAGTATCTTCATCATTATTTTCAATCGGAGAATTTGATTTAAAATGTAGTTTTGGATTTATCGATTTTGCTAATTCATTCCTAAGTTTTTTTAACTCATCTTTTGCCTGATAATATAAAAATTCAATATTACTTGATGAATCAATATTAACATTTTTTATCAAAATAATCTGATGCTTGAAATGATCGAATGCAATTAGTAAATCAAAAACTCCAAATATTGAATCTGGAATGTTGTTCTTATTTTCATTTGTAAACTGAATTACATTTTCAATTAAACAAACATTTTCATATCCAAGATAGCCAACAATTCCACCAGTGAAATCAGGTAATTCATCAATTTTAGGATCAGCAGTTTTAGAAATTTCATTCGAAAGGAAATCAAAAATATTTTGTTCAATATTTATAACTGTTTGATTTTCAATTACTGTGATATTATTTCCTTTGTTGAAAAAAATCTTTGATGGATTTTTACTTATGAAAGAATATCGGGCTAATCTTCCAATACCTTCAACAGATTCAAGAAGAAAACTAAAAGAATTATTTTCTTTTATTTTCAAATACGCCAAAACAGGAGTTAGTAAATCTGCGGTTATAATTTCATAAACAGGAATTTTATTATACTGTTTAGATAATTCTTTGAATTTATTTAAATCCATAATAATTCCAAATTGTTTAAAACAAAAAACCCTTCCCGGTGAATCCAAGAAGGGTTAAAAAAATAAAAAAATTCTAATTCACCGGGTTAGGATATATAAATTGCACCACCACCAATTTTGGTTTAATGAATTAGAACGATATGTTAAATTAAATTTTTTCATAATTAAAAAAACCCCGAAGCTCGGGGTTTAGCTCCGCGGGTAGGGCTCGAACCTACAACCCTGCGGTTAACAGCCGCATGCTCTGCCATTGAGCTACCGCGGAGTACATTCAAAATGTGGGCGTAAAAATATGTCTTTAACTATATTTTTGTCAAGTCTTTCTTAAAAAATATTTTCATATACAAAAAATTATTTCCAATATTTAAGAAAAGACTTTTTGACTTCTTCTTTTAATTTATTCTTTATTCTTTGAAATATTCGTTTATTCTTTGTTTTTTAAATTCACAAAACATATTTAATAAACGGCACATTACTTGCCACAAATTCATCACTTTAAAGGTGAAATATGGAATTAGAAGATATTAAACAAAAAGTACAACAAGCTTTCAACTTATGGAATGAAAATATTTATCAAAAAACAATTACAAAATTTCCGGAACAAAAAAAAGAATTTACAACTCAATCATTTTCTAAAGTAAATCCGATTTATACTCCTCTTGATTTGGATAATTCAAATTACAATGAAAAAATAGGATTTCCCGGAGCTTATCCTTTTACACGTGGTGTTCAACCAACGATGTATCGTGGAAGATTTTGGACAATGCGTCAATATGCTGGATTTGGTACAGCTAAAGAATCAAATGAACGATATAAATATTTATTAGCACAAGGGCAAAGTGGATTATCAGTTGCATTCGATCTGCCAACTCAAATTGGTTACGATAGCGATCACCCTATGGCGCTTGGTGAAGTTGGTAAAGTTGGTGTTGCTATTGATACTTTAGCAGATATGGAAATTTTATTCAATCAAATTCCTTTGGATAAAGTTTCTACCTCGATGACAATAAATGCACCTGCTTCAGTTTTGCTTGCTATGTATATTGTGGTTGCCGAAAAACAAGGAGTAAGTAGAGATAAAATTTCTGGTACAATTCAAAATGATATATTAAAAGAATATGTTGCAAGAGGTACTTACATTTATCCACCAAAACCTTCAATGAGATTAATTACCAACATATTTGAATTTTGCTCAAAAGAAGTTCCGAAGTGGAATACAATTTCAATTTCTGGTTATCATATAAGAGAAGCAGGTTCAACTGCTGCGCAAGAAGTTGGATTTACATTAGCTGATGGTATTGCATATGTTGATGCTGCAATTAAAGCAGGATTAAATGTAGATGATTTCGCTGGTCAGCTTTCTTTCTTTTTTAATGCTCATAATGATTTATTGGAAGAAGTAGCAAAATTCCGTGCTGCCCGCCGCCTATGGGCTAAAATAATGAAAGAAAGATTTGGTGCTAAAAAAGAAAAATCAATGATGTTAAGATTTCACACTCAAACTGCCGGATCTACTTTAACTGCTCAACAAGTTGATAATAATATTGTGCGAGTAACAATTCAAACTTTAGCAGCAGTATTAGGTGGAACTCAAAGCTTGCATACAAATAGCCGGGATGAAGCTCTTGCTCTTCCAAACGAAAATTCAGTTCGAACTGCTTTAAGAACACAACAAATTGTTGCTTACGAAAGTGGAATAATAAACACTATAGATCCATTAGCCGGGTCATATTATATTGAAGCTCTGACAGACCAAATAGAAAAGGAAGCCGAAGAGTATATTAATAAAATTGATTCAATGGGTGGTGTGGCAAATGCTATTGAAGCGGGATACATCCAAACTGAAATTCAAAAATCGGCTTACAGATATCAACAAGAAGTTGAAAAAGGAGAAAGAATAATTGTTGGTGTAAATAAATTTATAATTGATGAACCCGAACCGAAAGATTTATTAAAAATTGATGAGAAAGTTCAAAAAGAACAAATTGAATTCTTAAATAAAATCAGAAATGAGAGAAATAATATTGAAGTTCAAGAAAAATTAAATGCATTGAAAGCTGCTGCTAAGACTGATGTAAACCTAATGCCATTAATTATTGATGCTGTAAAAGTTTATGCATCTATTGGTGAAATTTGTAATGTTATGAGAGATGTATTTGGTGAATATAAAGAACATGTAGTTATATAATTGTTTGCTTAATTAAAAGGAATACAAAATGAAAATATCACATATTGAACATATAGGTATAGCTGTTAAAAATTTAGAAGAATCAATAAAATATTATGAAGATATTTTAGGGTTGAAATGTTATGGTATTGAAGAAGTAAAAGATCAAAAAGTTAAAACAGCATTCTTTAAAGTTGGACAAACAAAAATTGAACTTTTAGAAACAACAGATCCCGAAGGTCCGATTGGAAAATTTATAGATAAAAAGGGGGAAGGAATTCATCATATTGCTTTTGCTACTGATAATTTATCAGAAGCATTAAAAGAAGTTGAAGAAAAAGGTATTCAACTAATTGATAAATCCCCAAGAAAAGGTGCAGAAGGATTGAATATTGCATTCCTTCATCCGAAATCTACAGGTAGTGTTTTGACAGAATTGTGTGAAAATAATTCAGAAGAAAATAAGTAAATCAAATTTTTAAAGAATCAAAAAAATTTAATAATTGTTGATAAAAAAATTAAAACTACAAAGGTGAATAATGGCATTAGAAGAAAAAATTAAAGAGTTGATGGAATTACGTGAAAAGGCAAGATTAGGCGGCGGCGAAAAAAGAATTGAAGCTCAACACAAAAAAGGAAAATTTACTGCACGCGAAAGAATTGAAATGTTGCTTGATGAAGGTAGCTTCGAAGAATTTGATATGTTCGTTTCTCACAGAACACACGACTTTGGCTTAGATAAACAATCTTTCTTATCTGATGGAGTTGTTACTGGTTATGGTACAATTGATGGAAGATTAGTTTATGTTTTTTCGCAAGACTTTACAGTTTTTGGTGGTTCACTTTCAGAAATGTTTGCTCAAAAAATTTGTAAAGTTATGGATAAAGCAATGAAAGTTGGTGCACCTATTATTGGAATAAATGATAGTGGTGGAGCCAGAATTCAGGAAGGAGTAAAAAGTTTAGCGGGATATGCAGAAATATTTCAAAGAAATATTTTAGCAAGTGGCTTAGTTCCACAAATTTCTGCAATCTTTGGTCCATGTGCAGGTGGTGCTGTTTATTCTCCTGCTCTTACAGATTTTACCATTATGAGTAAAAATACAAGTTACATGTTTGTAACCGGACCTAAAGTTGTAAAGACAGTTACGGGTGAAGTTGTTGACGAAGAATCACTTGGTGGAGCTATGGTTCATGGTTCAAAATCGGGTGTTACACATTTTGTTGCAGATAATGAAGAAGAAGGAATTTTATTAATCAGAAAATTATTGAGCTACTTACCTCAAAATAATTTAGAAGATCCTCCTCTTAGCGTTTGTGATGATCCGATTGATAGATTAGAAGATTCGTTAAATGAATTAATACCTGAAAATCCAAACAAACCTTATGATGTTAAAGATGTAATTCATGCAATTGTAGATTATAATGAATTTTTAGAAATTCACAGACATTATGCGCCAAATATAATTACAGGTTTTGCACGCTTTAATGGAATGTCTGTCGGAATAGTTGCAAATCAACCAAATTATTTGGCAGGTGTGTTAGATATAAATTCATCAAGAAAAGCTGCTCGCTTTGTAAGATTTTGTGATGCATTCAATATTCCAATTGTTACTTTGGTTGATGTTCCGGGATTTTTACCTGGCACGGCTCAAGAATATGGTGGAATAATTCTTCATGGTGCTAAACTTCTTTTTGCATATGGCGAAGCAACAGTTCCAAAAGTTACTGTAATATTAAGAAAAGCATATGGCGGAGCTTATGATGTAATGGGTTCAAAACATTTGCGTGGTGATATAAACTATGCTTGGCCAACAGCTGAAATTGCTGTGATGGGACCACGTGGAGCTGTTGAAGTTTTAAATCAAAAAGAAATTTCAGCTATTGAAAATCCCGAAGAACGTGCAAAATTTATTCAACAAAAAGAAGATGATTACAGAAAGAAATTTGCTAATCCTTATGTTGCGGCAAAGTATGGATATATTGATGATGTGATTGAACCAAGAAATACAAGATTCAGAATAATTCGAGCACTTCAATCTTTAGCAACAAAAAAAGAAGTTAATCCTCCAAAGAAACATTCAAATATTCCTTTGTGAGGCAATTATGAATTTTTTAATTGCACAAATAACACCAGCAGCTGTTGATTCACTTTCTAAATCTAAAATTCATGAAAATGCTGATAAATTTTTAAAGATTGATCCACTTGGTATTGGAATAACATTTATTGGAATGTCTGTTGTTTTTCTTGCTTTACTTTTACTTTATATAATTTTCTTTAACATTACAAAAGTAATTAACAAAAAAATATCACTTGTTAAAAAAGAAGAAAGTAAAGAAAAGAAACAAGTAAACATTTCAACAAATCCAAACGAAGAAATTTATGCCGCAATTGGATTAGCACTTCATCTTCATTTCTCAGAATTACATGATAAAGAAAGTACAGTTTTAACAATTAATAAAGTTGCAAGAACATATTCTCCATGGAGTTCAAAAATCTATGGATTAAGACAATTTCCAAGATAAAGGTACAATTATGAAAAAATACAAAATGAAAATTAATGGTAACGATTACGAAGTTGATATATTGAATGTTGATGATAACATTGCAGAAGTTTCAGTGAATGGAGAAAAATATACAGTTGAACTTGAGAAGAAAAGCCAAACTTCTAAAACACCAAAACTTGTTCGTTCTGTTGCTGCTCCTTCAACAGATATTGATAAATCAATTGCAAAGACAAGTAATCCAACTGAACAAAAAGGAGTTGGTTATATTAAATCTCCATTACCAGGTGTTATATTAAATATAGATGTAAATGTAGGAGATGAAGTTAAAATTGGTCAAAGGTTGCTCGTTCTTGAAGCGATGAAAATGGAAAATAATATTAATTCTGATAAGAATGGAAAAGTTGTTTCAATAAAAGTAAAGCCAGGTGATAGTGTATTGGAAGGGGATTTACTTATCGAGATTGGAGTTTAAAGATGGGAAATTTTCTTGAATTTACAGCTCATGGTTTTGATCAATTTATGAGATATACTGCATTTGCAAATTTTACTATTGGTCATTTGATAATGATTATTGTTGCTTTTGTTTTTATTTACCTTGCAATTGCAAAAGATTATGAGCCATTACTTTTAGTACCCATTGGTTTTGGAATTTTGGTTGGCAATATTCCATTTTTAGAAAATGCGAATCTTCAAATTGGAATTTATGAAAAAGGAAGTGTATTAAATTATTTATACTTTGGTGTAAGTAACGGAATTTATCCACCATTAATTTTTCTTGGAATTGGAGCAATGACAGATTTTTCATACTTGCTTTCAAATCCAAAATTAATTTTGATTGGTGCAGCTGCTCAACTTGGAATTTTTGGAGCTTATACTATTGCTCTTTTATTAGGATTTTTACCTCAACAGGCAGCTGCAATTGGAATTATTGGCGGTGCCGATGGTCCTACTGCAATTTTTCTTGCCTCAAAATTAGCTCCTGAACTTGTAGGTGCTATTGCAGTTTCAGCTTATTCTTATATGGCTCTTGTTCCAGTTATTCAACCGCCTATTATGAAATTGTTAACAACTGAAAAAGAAAGATTAATAAAAATGAAGCCTCCTCGACAGGTAAGCAAATTAGAAAAAGTACTGTTTCCTATTGTAGGACTTTTGCTTACCTGTTTTATTACTCCTTCTGCTTTGCCTTTACTTGGTATGTTATTTTTTGGAAATATATTAAAAGAAAGTGGTGTTACTAAAAGATTAGCCGACACAGCAAAAGGACCAATGATTGATGTTGTTACTATTTTAATTGGTTTAACTGTAGGAGCTTCAACTCAGGCAACAACATTTTTAACTGCTAAATCTGTTGGAATTTTTGCTCTGGGTGCTTTTTCTTTTATGGTAGCTACTTTTGGTGGTGTAATTTTCGCAAAAATTATGAATTTATTTTTAACTGATGAAAATAAAATTAATCCTTTAATAGGAAATGCAGGTGTTTCTGCTGTGCCAGATAGCGCAAGAGTTTCTCAAATGATTGGGTTACAATACGATCCTAAAAATCATTTACTGATGCATGCTATGGCTCCAAATGTTGCGGGTGTTATTGGCTCTGCTGTTGCTGCTGGTATTTTACTTTCATTTTTTATGGGATAATTATTTTCAATTAATAAAATGTGGGAGATTAAGTTTATAATCTCCCATAATCAATTAGGTTTTTCAATTCATTAGTTCATATCTTTGCACAAAAAATTTTAGGAAAAAATGGAAGTACATTTTCTTTTCTGGGTTATTTTTGCTGTTTTATTCATAATAGTTTTCGCACTTGACATGATGTATGCAAGCCATCATCATGGTGAAATTAATATGAAAGCTGCAGTTATGTGGAGCGTTATTTGGATTGCTGCAGGGTTTGCTTTTGCTATTTTAATATTTTACTATTTTCCCGAAGGGCACACTAAAAGTTTTGAATATATTGCTGCATATTTAATAGAAAAATCATTGTCTGTTGATAATCTTTTTGTGTTTCTGTTAATATTTGGTGCAATGAAAATTCCTGAAAATCATCAACATAGAATATTAATGTGGGGAATTGTTGGTGCAGTTGTTTTAAGAATTGTTTTCATTCTTGCCGGTGTTCAATTATTAAAGATGTTTAGTTTTATGATTTATGTCTTTGGATTTATTCTTGTAGTTACTGCGGCTAAAATGATTTTTTCCAAAAATGAAGAAATTCATCCTGATGATAATTTATTTGTAAAACTGACTAAAAAGTTTTTTCCTGTTAAAACAGATGTAAATACAGATCATTTTTTTGTAAAAATTAATGGTAAAAGATATGCAACTTTGGCTTTTATAACTTTAGTATTAATTGAATCTACAGATGTAGTTTTTGCAGTTGATTCAATTCCAGCAGTACTTGCAATTTCTCATGATCCATTTATTGCAATAACTTCGAATCTTTTTGCAATTCTAGGGTTGCGTTCTCTCTTTTTTGCTTTAGTTGGTATTTTGAATTTATTCAGATACTTAAAGTATGGAATATCATTTATATTGTTTTTTATTGGTGTTAAAATGATAATAAGTGGATACGTTCACATACCCGTACAAATTTCATTAATTGTAATTATAGCCACTTTAGCAATTTCAATTTTTGCATCTGTTGTAATTAAAGAAAGTGATGAATCAAAGAAAAAAACTATTATCAAATAGTAAATTATTCTTTTAATGTATATCCTTCGCTTTTGGCAATGTAAGCAGCACAAGTAATATCTCCGCTTACATTTAAAACTGTTCTACACATATCAAGTATTCTATCTACACCAAGTATTATCGCAATACCTTCTGGTGGAACATTAACCATTGCAAGAACCATAACAAGCAAAGGAATAGAACCAGAAGGAACTCCTGCAGAACCAATTGCAGTTAATACACTCATCAATACAACTATAAGTTGAACTCCCAAAGAAAGCTCAACTCCAAACACCTGAGCTAAAAATAAAACAGTAACACCTTCAAATAGAGCTGTCCCATTCATATTCATTGTTGCACCAAGTGGTAATACAAAGCCAGTAACTTGCTGTGGAATTCCTAAATTAGTTTGTGAAACAGAAATTGTAGTTGGCAATGTAGCGTTGCTAGAACTTGTAGAAAATGCAGTGAGAATAACTGTTTCAATTTTTTTAAAGAATTTTATGGGATTATATTTTACAAGTAATTTTAATAGCAAAGAGAATGTTCCCAAAAAATGTAAGATTAAACCTACCAAAACCGTAATAACGTACATGCTTAAAGCAACAAGTAAATCAAAACCAAAACGAGATGTAACACTAAAGATTAAAGCAAAAACTCCATATGGAGCAAGTTTCATTGCAATGTTAATTACCTTTACAGTAATATCATTAATAGCTTCTAATATTTTGATAAGTGTATTTGCTTTTTCTTTATCAATTAATGTTAAAGCAATTCCAACAATTAAGGAAAAGAAAATTAAAGCAAGCATATCCGGATTTGGTTTTGCTACGGCAGCAATAGGATTTCTTGGTATAATATTTACAAGTGTTTGAATTCCGAATTCAGTTTTTTCTGTAGTTGCTTTTATATCGCTTGCTTGTGTTTTATAAGACTCCATTAAATTAATTTTAGTTTCTTGAGGTAGGTAATCACCGGGTCGAATTAAATTAACTAATATTAAACCAATTGTAACAGCAAATGTTGTAACAACAAAAAAATAAAGTATTGTTCTTATTCCAATTCTGCCAAGTTTTTTTAAATCACCAATTTGAGCAACACCTAATGCTAAACTTGCAAATACAAGTGGAATAACCATCATTATTAAGAAATTTAAAAATATTTTTCCTAGTGGATCTGTTAAATAAGTTTGAATAAAATTTGTAAACAAAGAATCTTTATAAGTAAAATTTATTAAAATGCCCAGAATTGCGCCGCTGATTAATCCAATAAAAATTTTAGTGTGTCGGCTCATTTTAAATTCCTTAAATTAAATAGTAACTTTAGTTACAATTATAAAACATTTCATATTTAAATAAACTTTTTCTTTGGAAATAATTATGAAAAATTTTTACATAATAATTATCAATCTATTAATCGGAATTAATTTATATCCACAAAATTTAGGTGAAGATTTTTGTTCATCATCAAAAACAAGTTCATTTAATAGATTATCAAAAATATCTGAAATAACATATCCGGGCGATAGCAATATTGATGTGACATATTACAGATTAAACTTGAAAGTAACAGCAAATCCAAATTTTTTAGAAGGAAAAATTACAATTAAAGCTAAACCAACCGTAAATAGTCTTTCATTATTCTATCTTGATTTAAAAAATAATTTAGCAGTTTCAAAAGTCTTATCAGGAATAACAAATTTAAGTTTTGTTCAAACAGTAGATCATAAATTATCAATAACTCTGGAAAGAAATTATTCAAAAGGTGAAACATTTACCGTAGATATTTATTACAGTGGTGTTCCTACTGCTGGAACAGGTACAATAAGTAGTGCATCATTCTCATTTTATGATAGTGGGGCTCAAAAAGTAACAATTGCATCATTAAGCCAACCTTATGGTGCCCGTGATTGGTGGCCCAGTAAGGATACTCCTGCAGATAAACCTGATTCAACAGAAATTGTAATTACTTGTTCAAGTAATTTATATGCTGTTTCAAATGGGAATTTAACTGCTGTTATTGATAATTTTAATGGTACAAAAACTTATTGGTGGAAAACAACTTATCCTATAGCAAATTATTTAATATCAATTGCTGTAAGTGATTATTTAATTTATCAAGATGAATTTGTCTATAACGATGGAAGAAAATTTCCAATAATACATTATAATTATCCAACCCGACTAACAGATTCAAGAAAAACAGTTCTTAACAAAACAAAAAACATGATGAAATTTTTTTCCGATAAATTTGGAGAGTATCCGTTTATAAAAGAAAAATATGCACATGCTGAATTTTCATGGAGTGGGGGAATGGAACATCAAACGTGTACTTCTATGGGTGGAAGCGCGATGAATAGTGAAAGTACAATTGCCCACGAATTAGCTCACCAATGGTTTGGAGATAAAATAACTTGTAAAGACTGGCAAAACATTTGGCTTAACGAAGGATTTGCAACGTATCTTGATAAATTATATCACGAAGATGCCTATGGTGTATCATACTTTAAACAATTAATGAGCACAGTTTTTTCAAATGCAAAAAGAGCTACCGGAACAATATATGTTCAAAATATTAATAGCGAATCTGAAATATTTAGCAGTGCAAGATCATATAACAAAGGTGCTGCTGTTCTTCATATGTTGAGAGGAATTGTTGGTGATGAAATGTTTTTTAAAATATTAAAAGAATATGCAAATGATCCTAAGCTTGCTTATGGTGTTGCAGTCACAGAAGATTTTCAAAGAGTAGCTCAACAGGTAACTCAAACTGACTTGGGTTATTTTTTCCAACAATGGATTTATGGTGAAAACTATCCAAAATATACTGTTGGAAAGAGTATCAAAAAAAATAATGATGATTCATATAGTGTGATTTTTAGACTAAGACAAAGTGCAAATTCAAATCCATCTTATTTTATAATGCCGATTAAGGTAAGAGTAAGTTTCATTAATGGATCGTTGGATACAACTTTATTTAATAATCAACAAGAACAAGCCTGGGTTTTAAATTTCAAAAATAAAATTCCAACTGATATTGAATTAGATCCCGACAATTGGTTATTAAAAGATATTATTGCAATTACTAAAATTGAAGATGAAAAATTATTGCCAAGTGAATTTGAATTATCACAAAATTATCCAAATCCTTTTGGGGAAGCTGTTCAGTCCGAAAATCCTGCAACTGTTATAAATTATAAAATTCAAAAAGATGGATATGTAACACTAAAAGTTTATGATGCAATCGGGAAAGAAATTGCAACATTGGTGGATGAATATCAAAAGTCGGGTGAATATAAATCAGTATTTAGAGCATTAAGCAATGATTTACCAAGCGGAGTATATTTTTATACAATAAATTTTAATGGCAATATTCAAAGTAAAAAAATGATTTTGTTAAAATGAAAAATATCTTTAAAAAAATATTTATTGTTTTTGTAGTTACTTCAAAATTAATTTCACAAACTCAACCAACATATTCAAATATTGATTATGGTGGAAGTGGTAACCAAAGACAAATGTTAGATATTTATATTCCCACAAACAGCAAAGGACCATTTCCAGTTGTAGTTTGGATTCATGGTGGTGGTTGGTTGGGTGGTTCTAAAAGTAATGTAAATGGATTGTTTTTGTTAAATCATGGTATTGCATTAATTAGTATTAATTATAGATTATCTACAGAAGCAATTTTTCCTGCTCAAATTTATGATTGTAAAGGTGCAATAAGGTGGATTAAAGCAAATTCAACAAAATATAATTTTAACCCTAATAAAATAGGTGTATTTGGTAGTTCTGCCGGTGGGCATCTTGCTGCACTTTTAGGTAGCGCTGGTGATGTGAAAAATCTTGAAGGTAATGTTGGCGGAAATTTATCTTATTCAAGTAGAGTACAAGCTGTGTGCGATTGGTTTGGTCCAACAAATTTTTTAACAATTGTAAATTATCCAAGTGTTATTGATCATGGTTCACCATTTTCTCCGGAAGGATTATTAATAGGTGGAGCTATAAGAGATAATATCGAAAAAGCAAAAGAAGTAAGTCCAATTACTTATGTGTCTAAAGATGATCCTCCAATTTTAATAATGCATGGTACTGTTGATATGACCGTACCTTTTCATCAAAGTGTTGAATTAGATTCTGCATATAAAATGATTAATCATGATGTGTTATTTATTCCCCAACAAGATGCTGGTCATGGTGGTGGGGCATTTAATTCAGATTCAACAAGAAATAGAGTAATTAATTTTTTTAAGAGAACTTTATTAAATAACACTTCTATTAAAAGTAGTAATGAATTACCAACAGATTTTAGATTAGAACAAAATTTTCCAAATCCATTTGGTAAATTATTTCAATATGAAAATCCAACTACAATGATAAAGTACCAGATTCAAAAAAGTGGATTTGTTACTTTGAAAGTTTATAACTCGATTGGAAAAGAAGTGGCAACATTGGTTAATGAATATCAGAATGCGGGTAATTATAATTCTGTTTTTGATGCTTTGAATATGAACTTATCAAACGGTGTTTATTTTTATACAATAAATTATAATGGTGAAATTCAATCGAAAAAGATGATTTTTGTAAAGTAACTTTCAAACCTGATTGATTTTTTAAGTGATAACTTAAAAATCTAAATAGTGTAAAAATTAAAAAAGCTGCTTTTTAGCAGCTTTTTTTTAGGAGGAAAAATGAAATAATTAACTGATAGTATTAATCTTACTTATATCGTCAAGTTTTACAAATTTTTCTTGAAATTTATAAGTACCATTAGCAGATTTTACAGTTTTAATAACTTTTACATTAACGTGAGTTGATTTTACCTTTTTAGCTTTATCGCCAAAGGTTTGTTGTTTAGCCATTTTATAACCTCTTTAATTTTCTGTCGCAAATTTATAAAAAAATGATATTCTGACAAAAATTAAATTAAATCAACAAAGATTGCGTTTGTAACTTTTGCCAAATTATCCGGTGAAATAAATATTTGCATTCCACGAATACCGGCACTGCAATATATATTATCATGTAATTGAGCAGTTTCATCGATAAATGTTGGATATTCTTTTTTCATTCCAACGGGAGAACAACCACCACGAATATAGCCGGTTAATGGTTGAAGTTCTTTTACTTTTATTAATTCTATACTTTTGCTTCCAGATGCTTTTGCTGCTTTTTTATAATTTAGTTCAAAATTGCCCGGAATAACAAAAACAAAAATTTCATTTCTTTCATTTCTTGCAACTAATGTTTTAAATACAATTTCCGGTTCGGCATTAATTTTTTTTGCAACCGAAATTGCATCAATTTCATCTTCACTTGATAAATATTCAATTGTTTGATGTGGTATTTTTTGTAACTCTAAGATTCTTATTGCATTAGTTTTCATTAATTACCAATTGCCCATTTTTTAATTGTTTGCTTTTTCATTAAATCCAATTTGGAAGATGGATGAAATAATGTATAATTACTTATTGGCATATTATCCTTTTCAATTTCTTCCCAAATTTCTTCTTTTAATTTTCTTTGTTTAGCAGGTAGTAATTTTTCCCAATCAGAAAAATTCAGATGTTCTCTTCCCTCAACTACATCTTTACTAACCATCCAACTTACAGGTGCAACTTTGCTATACCAAGGCCATTTGGTTTCATTGGAATGACAATCGTAGCAAGATTGTTGTAAAATTGTTTTTACTTCTATTGGTGCATCTAAATCTGCTGTAACCGGTGGGTTTGTTTTTTCAACATTTATAAATTGTATTCCTGTTATTCCAATTAATATTAATAAAAAAATTATTGTGGATAATCTCATTTACTCCTCCTTTATTTTATTACTTGATTAATTTGTTTACAGAAATTTATTAAAAATTCTAAAGCAAATTCCGGGTTTTCGAAATTTTTAATGATTTCAAGTTTTAGTAAATCTTTTTGTTGAATAAATTTTACATCTTTTGAAAAATGACTATTAATAAATTCGAGTAAAATTAAAAATTTATTTTTATAAAAATCTTCTCTTTCACCTTTTGGTAAAATTATAACTGATTTATTTTTTTGAACAATTATTCTTTCAAATAATGCAACAGAAGCATAATATCTAAGTTCTGCTGTTTTGATTAATCTTTCAACAATAAGAGGAGGTTTACCAAATTTATCTTTCATCTCATCAATTATTTCATCAAGTTCATCAATTTTTATTAATGTAAATAAGGATGTATAAAAACTTAATCTATCAGCTTGATCAGGCATATAACTTTGAGGAATTCCAATTTCAAAAAAAGTGTCAAGAGTTGGTTCGCTTCTTTCAATAGTTTTTGGAAGGTCTTTAAATATTTCACTGAATTCATTTTGTCTTAACTCTTCAACTGCTTCATCAACCATTTTCAAATAAAGATCAAAACCAACAGAATCTATATAACCACTTTGTTCTGTTCCAAGTAAGTTACCGGCACCACGAATTTCTAAATCTCTCATTGCAAGATTAAACCCTTCACCTAAATCAGAATATTCTTCAATTGCTTGTAATCTTTTTACAGCTTTTTTAGTTATTGCATTTAATGATGGAACTAAAAAATATGCATAAGCCTGACGGTCTGATCTTCCAACTCTTCCTCGTAATTGATGAAGTTCGGCTAATCCAAATCTATCGGCTCTGTTAACAATTATTGTGTTTGCATTAGGAATGTCTAAACCACTTTCAATTATTTTAGTTGAAACGAGCATGTTAAATTCTTTATTTAAAAATTTGTAAATCACATTTTCAAGGTCTGCGGGTTTCATTTGTCCATGGGCAATTCCAATTTTTATTTCTGGTACATATTTCTGAATGTATTGAGTAATTTTTTCAATTGATTGAACTCTGTCATGAACAAAATAGATTTGTCCTTTCCTTTGTACTTCAAATAAAATCCATTCTCTTATTTTATGAATATCGAATGTTTCAACTTTAGTATAAATTGGTTGACGATTTGGTGGCGGTGTTGCCATTATTGATAAATCTCTTGCACCAAGTAATGATAAATTCAAAGTTCGAGGAATTGGTGTTGCTGTAAGTGTTAATGTATCAACGTTTGATTTTAAAGAACGTAATTTTTCTTTTGCCATTACACCAAAACGTTGTTCTTCATCAATAATAAGTAAACCCAAATCTTTAAATTGAACATCTTTGGATAATAATCGGTGAGTTCCAATTACAATATCAATTTTACCATTAAGTAAATTGTTAATTATTTCTTTTTGTTTTGCTTGAGATTGAAATCTAGATAAAGCTTCTATTTTTACAGGAAATTGTGAAAGCCGATTTTTGAATGTGTTAAAATGTTGTTCTGTTAATATTGTTGTTGGTGAAAGCAATGCAACTTGTTTTCCATCATTAACTGCTTTGAAAGCTGCACGCACTGCAATTTCAGTTTTTCCGAATCCAACATCTCCGCAAACTAATCTATCCATCGGATTCAAGTTTTCCATATCACGTTTTACTTCTTCTGTTATTTTAATTTGATCAGGTGTATCTTCATACATAAAAGAAGCTTCAAGTTCTTTTTGCCATATTGAATCTTGACTAAATGAATAACCTTGAGAAGCTTTTCTTTTGGCATATAAAGTAATTAATTCACGTGCGGCTTCAATTATTTTTGCTTTAACTTTCTTCTTAGTCGATTTCCATTCATTACTTCCAAGTACACTTAATTTTGGTTGAACATTTTCTTGAGTTGAATATTTTTTAACAAGAGACAAGTAGTTAAGATTAACATAAACTACCCCACCTTCTGCATAAAGAATTTTGATTGATTCTTGTTCAACTTCACCAATTTTAATTTTTTCTAATCCTGCATATTGTCCGATTCCAAAATTTTCATGAACCACATAATCACCTCTTTTCAACGAGGCTAAATCTTTCACTTTTGATTTTTTGAATTTTGCTTTTGAGCTTAGTTTTGTTCGATATGGCTTATTAAAAATTTGATAATCTGTTAAAAGTAAAATTTTACTTTTCTTATGAATGAACCCATTTTTAATTGCAAGGGTTTCAATCTTAATTTTTCCGTTAGTAAATAATTCATCAAGTTCTAAATTCAGTTCGGTGAGTAATTCTATTAATCTATTTTTTTGTAAATCATTTTCAACTGCTATGATTGTTGTAAATTCTTTTTTGTAATAATCAATTAAAACTTCTGAAAGTACATTATAATTTGAATTAATAATTGGTGGGTCTGAAAATTCTAGATTTAAAATGTTTTCGTTTGAAAAAGTGTTTTCAAAAATAAATCTCGCATTTTTATTGAGAATTTCCTGAGAAGAAGAATAAATAAATTTTTTTTCAATTGGCTCGCTATGTTTTGTAATTATTTCATTTTCATATAATTCTCTTTTAAGGTCTTCATCTAATTCGGATAAATCAATTTCTTTGTTATTTATACCTATAGAATTTTCAAAAAGATTATCAAATTCGGATTTGTTAACAATCAAAAGAGGATTATTTAAATAATCAAAAATATCATCATTGTTTTCAAGTTCAGAAATTGAAGATGCAAGTGTTGTGCTTAAAATTTTATCAGAAGAACGTTGTGTTTCAGGATCAAAATGTCTGATTGATTCTAAAAAATCTCCATCGAATTCTAATCTACAAGGATGCTTTTCACTGAAAGACCAGAAATCAATTATAGATCCACGGACAGAATAATCTCCCTGTTGATCCACATAATTTTCTCTGTTGTAGTTGATTGAATTTAAATACTCAATTAAATCATTAAAACCAATATTTCCGCCAACTTCTATTCTTGTAGTTGTTTCACCAATTTTTTGAGAGGAGGGCAATTTAACATTGAGTAATTCAAAAGTAGAAAGTAATATGAAATTATTTCGTTTGGAAATATCAATTAATTTTTCTTGAATTGATTCTAAATTAAAATCGTCAATTATAATTAAATGGTTTTCCAAACCAATAATTGAAAGTTCAACTTTGTTTTCATTTAATAATTGAATCGATGGATATAATAATATAATTTGATTTTCAAATGAAGATATTTTTTTTACAAATAAATTTTTAGATGCACCAATGAAACTTGATACATCAATTATTTTTTCTGAAGATTTAATTTTATCAATTAATAAATTTATATGTTCAATTTTGTTAAATAATCTTTCGGTAAGAAATTCCATTATAATTCCGTTTTAAAAATATTTCACCCTTTTCGCCAAATGACGAAAGGAATTATTACAAAATTAAACATAAATTAATTTATAAAAGTTGAATATCTAAAATCTTTTAGTTTAATTTAAGATATATTCATCATAAAAATTTTGGATGTTAAAATGAATCTTAAAAAAGCAAAAATCGGAAATGAATTAAAACATCAAGATTTGAAATGGATTTGTGATACAAGTTTATTGGATTTTGAAACAACAAATGATGTAAAACCAATTGAGGGAATTGTTGGTCAAGAAAGAGCATTAAAAGCATTAAAAGTTGGAGTTGATTTAAAAAGTCCTGGATACAATATTTTTATAACGGGTCTTTCAGGTACAGGAAAATTTACAACCATTAAAATGATGTTAGAAACAATAGCTTCCGGAAATGTTAAATTGAATGATTATGCTTATGTAAATAATTTTCAAGATGAAGACAGACCAACATTGTTGAAATTTCCTGCCGGCAAAGCTGTTGAGTTTAAAAAACATCTTTCAAATACAATAAAATTCTTACAAGAAAAAATTCCGATTGCTTTATCTAATGAACCATTTATAAGCAAGAAAAAACAAATAATAACAGAATTTAATCAACAACAGCAAAAATTATTAAGTGAGTTTGAGGATAAACTAAAAGAAGATAATTTTAGTTTGGGTCAAGTTAAAGATGGTTCAATGGTGCGTCCAGAAGTATTATTTGTTTTTGAAGGTGAGCCATATTTTATTCATCAACTCCCTGAATTAATTCATTCAAATAAAATTACTAATGAGCAGGTAGATCAGATAATAATAAAATATGCATCATATCAGGAAGAACTGCAAAATATTTTCAGAGAAAACTTAAAGCATACTCAAGAAGTTCAGGAAAGAATTTATAATCTTGAAACTGAATCAGTTGATATTCTTATAAAATTAATTTTAGAAGATCTTAAAAAGAAATATAAAACAGCCAAGATTAAAGAATGGATTGATCAACTTCACGAAAGCATTTTGGAAAATCTTGATGTATTTAAAGGAGCAAAACCATCAAGAGAAGCTTCTCAGGAAGGATTTATTATAGATTATCTAAAAGAATATGAAGTCAATATTGTTCTTGATAACTCACAACAAAAAAAAGTTCCTGTAATTGTTGAAACTTCTCCAACCTATAATAATTTATTTGGAACAATTGAAAAATTTAATGATGGACGTGGTGGTTGGTTAGCAGATTTTACAAGAATAAAAGGTGGTTCATTATTACGTGCAAATGGTGGTTATATTATTATTAATGCAACAGATGCTTTTTTAGAACCGGGAGTTTGGAAAACCTTGAAACGAGTTCTTCTTTATGGTCAACTTGAAATTCAGGATTTTGCTAATGTTTATCAATTCTCTCCAAGTGTATTGAAACCAGAACCAATTGATATTGATGTAAAAGTAATACTAATTGGTAGTAATTATATTTATTCAATTCTTTCAGCTTATGAAGATGATTTTAATAAAATATTTAAAGTAAAAGCAGACTTTGATTACGAAATGCAAAGAACAGATAAGGCAATTACTGAATATGCTATGGTTATTAAAAAATTAATTGCACAAGAAAATCTTTTAGAGTTTGATAAAACTGCAATTGCAAAAATTATTGAATATGGTGCAAGATATGCCGGTGAAAAAAATAAATTAACCACACGCTTTGCATACATTGCCGATTTAACACGTGAATCATCATTCTGGGCAAAGCAAAAAAATCAAAAGTATGTTTTTGATTTTAATGTAACCGAAGCTTATGAATCCTCAAAAGAAAGACATGGACTTTACGAATCTAAAGTTTCAGAAATGATAAAAGATGGAACAATTTTAATTGATACATCAGGAGAAAAAATTGGTACTGTTAATGGATTAGCAGTTTATGAAAGTGGACATTATGCTTTTGGAAAACCGACAAGAATTACTGCTTCTGTTGCTTTAGGAAATGGAAGTATTATCAATGTTGAAAGAGAAGCAGGATTAAGTGGTAATACTCACAATAAAGGTGTTTTAATTATTACTGGATATTTTAAAGAAACTTTTGGAAGAGAAATTCCATTATCTTTCACTGCAAGTATAGTTTTTGAACAAGGTTATGGAATGATTGATGGTGATAGTGCTTCAATTGCAGAAATTGCTGCGTTGATATCAAGTATTTCTAAAATACCAATAAAACAATCAATTGCAGTAACTGGTTCTATAGACCAAAAAGGAAATGTTCAACCAATTGGTGGAGTAAATGAAAAAATTGAAGGTTTTTTTGATACTTGTAAAATGAAAGGTTTAAATGGCAAACAAGGTGTTATCATTCCGATTCAAAATGTGAAAGATTTAATGTTGAAAGATGAAGTGATTGATGCAGTAAAAAATAAATTGTTTCATATTTATTCAGTTTCTAAAGTTGAAGAAGCAATAGAAATTTTAACCGGAATTAAATGTGGCGTAAGATTAAAAAATAATAAGTTCGAAGAAAACACAGTTTATTCGTTAGTAGAAAAAGAATTAATAAGTATGAAAGAAAAAACAAAACCACAATCAGATAAAAATTCTAATAAAAAAAGAAAAAAATTATAAAAACAATAGAGGATAAAATTGAGAAAACAAATTGCTAAGACAAAAATACTTGCAACCATTGGCCCGGCAACGGATACAATTGAAAAACTTGAAAAAATTGTTAATGCTGGTTGTAACGCTTTTCGATTAAATTTTTCGCATGGAGATTTCAGTTACTTTGAAAAAGTATTTAAATCAATTAATGATTTATGTGTAATTCATTCTTTACCTATTCCAATATTAGTCGATTTACAAGGTCCAAAAATTAGAATTGGTGAATTATCAAAACCAGAAATTGAAATTAAAAAAGGTAATACAATAGAAATTACAACAGACAATTTTATTGGTACTGAAGATAAAATTTCAACATCATATGAATTACTTCCACAAGATGCTGAAATTGGAAACAAAATTTTAATTGATGATGGATTAATACATTTAAAAGTTATTTCAAAAACCAATAATTCAGTTATATGTGAAATTATTGAAGGAGGAAAATTAAAATCCAAAAAAGGAATGAATCTACCAGGAATGAAATTAAGCACTCCATCAGTAACACAAAAAGATTTAGATAATTTAGAATTTGCATTACGTCATCGTGTTGATTACATAGCACTTTCATTTGTAAGAAGCGCAAATGATATTCTTCATTTACGAAAATGGCTTAATGAAAAAGGTTTTGATAAACCAATTATTGCAAAAATTGAAAAACCAGAAGCTGTAACTAATTTCGAAAGTATTTTGCAAGTAGCCGATGGAATTATGGTTGCCCGTGGAGATTTAGGAGTAGAATTAAAACCTTATGATGTTCCAATAATTCAAAAAAGAATAATTAAAAGATGTAATGAAGTTGGGAAACTTGTAATTACTGCAACACAGATGTTAGAATCAATGGTAAATAATCCGGTACCAACAAGAGCAGAAGCATCTGATGTAGCAAATGCTGTTTGGGATGGAACTGATGCTGTTATGTTAAGTGCCGAAACATCTGTTGGAAAATATCCTTCACAAGCAGTGCAATTAATGCATGAAATAATTTTAAATGCAGAAAGAGCTCTTGAATTTGAAAGAGAAATAAATTTTTCGCGTCCGGAATTTATTGATGAAAATCTTTTTGATTCGATGAATAAAGGAATTTGTTCAATCAGTAAACAAATAAATGCAAAAGCAATTATTGCTTTTACATCAAAAGGAAATACACCAAATGCACTTTCTAAATTTAGACCCAATGCTTTAATTATTGCTGTTTCTGATTCTTTCGATACAATGAATAAATTATCTTTAAAGTGGGGTGTTGTTTCAATTTATTGTAGCGATATTAATGATAGACATAAAGCAGCTGAATTGGTAAGAAATATTATCATCGAAAAAAATTATGTTGAAAAAAATGATTTAGTAATTTTCACTGAAGGTGGATTAAAAATTAAAAATGTTAGAGAAAACTGGGTAAGATTTGAGTTAATATAAATATGTTAAGTCAATCAAAATATCATTTGGCAAAGTGGTGGAAACATACTGAAAATCAAAAAATACTTTGCACACTTTGTCCCCGATATTGTACTATTGGTGAAGGACAAGCCGGATTTTGTTTCATAAGACAAAACATAAACAACAAACTATATTCAATTGGATATGGAAGACCAACAGGGTTTGCAATTGATCCCATTGAAAAAAAACCACTAAATCATTTTTTGCCAGGTTCAAAAATATTAAGTTTTGGTACAGCTGGATGTAATCTCGGTTGTAAATTTTGTCAGAATTGGTCAATCAGTAAAGCTAAACTGGATAGCACAAATTCATTATTTGCAACACCAGAAAAAGTAGTTGAACTTGCTAAAAAATATTCAACTCCATCAATTGCTTTTACTTATAACGACCCGATTATATTTGGTGAATATGTAATTGATATATCAAAAATTGCTCGCCAAGAAAAAATAAAAACTGTTATGGTTACTAATGGTTACATTGATAAAGAAGCAAGAAAAGAAGTATTTGAATTTATTGATGGGGCAAATGTTGATTTAAAAGCATTCACAGAAAAATTTTATCATAAGTTAACTTTTTCACATCTCGAACCGGTATTAGATACTTTAGTTTGGTTGAAAAAAGAAACCAACGTATGGTTTGAAATAACCACTTTATTAATTCCGGATGAAAATGATTCTGAAGATGAGATTAATAAAATGTGTGGTTGGATTGTTGAAAATCTTGGTGATGAAATCCCTTTACACTTTACTGCATTCCACCCTGATTTCAAAATGGTTGATAAAAAAAGAACTCCAGGTGAAACCCTTTTTAAAGCAAGAGAAATTGCAATAAAACATGGAATAAAATTTTGTTATTTAGGCAATGTTTGGGATGAAATAGGGCATACAACTTTTTGTCCCAATTGTAAAAAAGGTATTATAAAAAGAAGCTGGCATGATTTAATAGAATATAATTTGATTAATGGCTTTTGTAAATATTGTAATTATAAAATAACAGGAATCTTTTAACTTTTTTATTTCATTTTAAACTTTCAATTATTATTTTCAAACCGACCTTAAAAATTTTTATTAACTAACAGCCAGGAGTTAATATGAAAAACAAAATCAATTTATTAATCATTTCTATTTTTTTAATTTCATTTTCAACAACATTTTCTCAGGGACGAATGGGAGAAGTTGGTAAATTATTTAACAAAGAAGAAGCAAACAAATTATTTGGAGGAGTAAAACAATCATTACAAATTAATCCAAATGTATTAAAAAAAGCATTACAAAAAGCTGATGATTATTTATTATTCACAATTAAGAATGGAAAAATTTTAATTCTAAACGAGAAAAAAATTTCGTTGATTGATGATAATGAAAAATTAGGAAGACTTGAAACAGCATACATTTTTAGTAAAAGTAAAGTGATTGAATTTTTAAATTCAGCTTTCGGAAATAATTCTATTCAAATAAATAATCCAAAAGAGAAAGCTATTGAAGTATTAAGCTCGGCTGCTGCTCCAATTTTTATTGAACAAAGAGAATCAACATTAACACTAACAGCAGGGTCAACAACTTTAGAATTTTCTACAATTTGTCCACCGGTTTGTTTTGAATGATAAGCATAAGTGATTTATATAAGTTAGTATATTTTTCGGGTATAATAGTATGGATACTTCCTGCTATTCGTCAATATAAAACCGAATTTTTCGACTTCTTTTTAATATTAGCATTAATTGATCCCGTTGCGGTAGTATATGGTTATTTCGCTAAAGCAAGCATTCCACTTTGGCTAACAACACTTTTTGCTTATTTGTTAATCATAAGTTTGCTTTCAGAAGATAACATAAAAAAGCTCCGCTACATTCTGATTCTTATACCAATAGTTTTTATGATTTCAATTCCATTAATTCAAAGAGAATATTTTCTTTATTTAATCATAACTGAAAACATTATAATATTTATTTTTTTCTTAAAATTTTTGATTACTCATTACGTTAATCATCAGAAAATAAATTTGTTTTACTTCATGCTTTGTTTTTATGAATTAACAGTGATACTAAAATTATCCAACTTAATAATTGGTTTTTCTAATGCAATTTTATTTTATTTTTTTACAGGTATTGCCCAAATCATCTTTGGATTCTTCTTTTCAATCGTTAGAGAAGATGAATCCACAGTCATTGTTTAGTGTAGAAAATCCTGTAATGTTTGGACTTTTCTTGATGTTTACAATGCTAGCGGTTATATATGTTTATAACCGCTTTATTATTATTCCCATGAGAAGAAAACATCTTGCTGAAGAAGAAAATTTAAAACTTCAGCAAGCTGAATTAATGGCTTTGTTTGCTTCATTATCTCCTGATCCCATTTTCAGGTTTGATGAAGAAGGAAAAATAATTTTAGCTAATAATTCTGCTCACAAATTATTCCCACAAAAAATTTTAGAAGGAGAAAACGTTAGAATAATTTTGCCTTATACTCATAATTATGATTTTCATGATATTATTAAAAATGAAAAATCAATACTTGATGTTATTCAAATTGGAAAATTTTATTATCAATTTATTATTGTCGGTTCAAATAAGTTTAAGATTTGCCAGGTTTATGGAAGAAATATTACAGAACTAAAACAAACTGAAAATGAGTTAATAGAGGCACTTTTAAAAGCCGAAGAAGCTAAAAGACTTAAAGAATTTTTTCTTGCACAAATTTCCCATGAAATTAGGTCTCCTTTAAATGTTATTGTCGGTTATTCTGATATTCTAAATGAAGAACTTAAAGGTAGTAATAATAATTATTATGATGGTATTCTCCGCTCAATCAAAAACAATAGTAAAAGATTATATAGAACTTTTGATTTACTTCTTAATATGTCTCAACTTCAAGCAGGAAAATATGAAACTCATATTGAAAAAATTGATTTATATTATTTGTTGAATTCAATACACTTAGAATATTTTTCATTAGCAGAAGAAAAATCAATTGATTTGAAAATAATAAATACCATTGAACCACCGGTTTATATTTATGGAGATCATTATTCCATTTCACAAATTTTTATTAACCTAATTGATAATGCAATTAAATATACATCAAAAGGAGCTGTTGAAATAAAAATTTCCAAAACAAATGAAGAAGAAATTGTTACCGAAATAATTGATAATGGAAAAGGTATGTCGCAGGAATTTATTGATAAATTATTTCAACCATTTACTCAGGAAGATATGGGATATACCAGAAGATTTGATGGAACTGGTTTAGGGTTAGCTATTGTGAAAAATTTTGTCGAATTAAATAAAGGAAAAATATCTGTAGAAAGTGAATTAAATAAGGGAACAACTTTTAAAGTTGTTTTAAAAGGAGATAAAACATGGTTAAACAATCAGATGATAAACCAAATCTCTTAATTATAGAAGATGATTACGATAATCAAAAATTCTTATATACTTTTATGCAAAGATATTTCAATCTTGATATCGGCGATTCTGAAGAAAAGTTTTATCACTTCTTAAGCACAAAACAATATGATGCAATAATTATGGACATTTCGATTAAGGGTAATAAAAATGGTCTTGATTTAATTAAAGAATTAAAAAGCAAAAATGAAACTAAAAACATTCCTGTTGTTTGTTATACTGCTCACGCATTAAGTAGAGATAGAATTAATGCCCTTGAAGCTGGAAGTGATATTTATATTAGTAAACCATCTGATATTTATTCATTACTTCGTACATTACTTAATCTTATTAATCAAAAGAAAAATAAAATATCAGAAGATCTTTCAAATACAAATTTTGCAATTGCATAAAAAAGAACACGAATTCATCAAGTTTTTTACTTAATAATTCGTGTTCTCAATTAAAAATTAATATCTATAATGCTCAGGTTTATAAGGACCTTCTAAAGAAACTCCTATATATTCAGCTTGCTTTGGTGTTAACTGAGTTAATTTAACACCAATATGTTCTAGATGTAAACGAGCAACTTCTTCATCAAGATGTTTTGGTAAACGATATACACCAATTTGATATTTACTCTTGTAAAAATCTAATTGAGCTAATGTTTGATTTGTGAAAGAATTGCTCATTACAAAAGATGGATGACCAGTTGCGCAACCTAAATTAACTAATCTGCCTTCAGCAAGTAAAATAATTGAATGTCCATCCGGGAAGAAGTATTGATCAACCTGTGGTTTAATATTAACCTTTTTGATTCCCGGATAAGATTCAAGACGATTAACTTGAATTTCGTTATCAAAATGTCCAATGTTACAAACAATTGATTCATTTTTCATTTGCATCATATGTTCCAGTGTTATAACATCACAGTTTCCTGTTGCAGTAACAAAAATATTACCTTCCTTTACCGCTTCTTCCATGGTTGTAACTTCAAATCCTTCCATAGCAGCTTGCAATGCACAAATAGGATCAATTTCTGTTACAATTACTCTGGCTCCATAACTTCTCATCGAACGAGCTGAACCTTTTCCAACATCACCGTAACCGGCAACAACTACAACTTTGCCTGCAAGCATTATGTCAGTAGCTCTCTTAATTCCATCAGCTAAAGATTCTCGGCAACCGTAAAGATTGTCAAATTTGGATTTAGTAACAGAATCATTAACATTAATTGCAGGAAAGAGTAATTCATTTTTTTCAAACATTTGATATAAACGATGAACACCAGTTGTTGTTTCTTCACTTACACCTTTAATATGTTCAATCATTTTATGCCATTTGTTCGGCTCATTTATTAAAGTTTCTTTGAGTAAATTTTTAATAATTTGTTCTTCTTCAGATTGTGATGGTGTATCTAAAAAAGATGGATCGTTTTCAGCTTTGTAGCCCCAATGAATTAATAAAGTTGCATCTCCACCATCATCAACAATTGAAGTTGGTCCATCACCATTTGGAAATGATAGTGCCTGAAGTGTACACCACCAATATTCTTCAAGTGTTTCACCTTTCCATGCAAAAACGGGAATACCAGCTTTTGCAATAGCTGCAGCTGCATGATCTTGAGTTGAAAAAATATTGCAACTAGCCCAACGAACTTCTGCTCCTAATTCTACTAATGTTTCAATTAAAACAGCAGTTTGAATTGTCATATGCAAAGAGCCGGTAATTTTTGCTCCTTTAAGTGGTTTTTCTTTTCCATATTTTTTTCGCAGAGACATTAAGCCAGGCATTTCTGTTTCTGCAAGTTTTATTTCTTTTCTTCCCCAATCTGCTAAAGAAAGATCTTTTACTTTGTATTCTGTTTTTTGTAATTCAACTACTTCACTCATTTTTTTACCTTTTTGTTATAATAATTTTTTAAACATAGGAACTAGATCTAAACGTTCCCAAGAAAATTCTTTTTCGGTTCTACCAAAATGTCCGTATGCAGCAGTTTTCTGGTAAATAGGTCTTCTTAATTGTAATCGTTCAATAATGCCTTTTGGTGTCAAGTCAATTTCCTGATTAATAAATTCACCAAGTAATCCATCTGGAATTACACCAGTTCCTTTTGTGTTGACATAAACAGAAACGGGTTGAGCTACTCCAATAGCATAAGCAACTTGAACTAAACATTCTTTTGCAAGTTTAGATGCAACTACATTTTTAGCAATATGGCGAGCAGCGTAAGTAGCACTTCTATCTACTTTGCTTGGATCTTTTCCGGAAAATGCACCACCACCATGTGGAGCCCAGCCACCATAAGTATCTACAATTATTTTTCTTCCGGTCAACCCACTGTCTCCATGTGGTCCACCAATTTCAAATCTTCCGGTTGGATTAACAAAGTATTTTGTTTTTTTATCAAGATATTTTTCAGGGATTACTTTTTTAATAACGTTTTCAATAACATCTTCTTTTATTTTCTTTTGGGTTACATTACTATCATGTTGAGTTGAAATTACAACTGTATCAACTCTTAACGGATTGTTGTTGTTATCATATTCAATTGTAACTTGAGATTTTGCATCAGGTCTTAAATATGGCATTAATTCCAAATTTTTCTTTCTTATTTCAGAAAGTTTTTTAACCAATTTATGTGCATAAACTATTGGCATAGGCATGAATTCCGGAGTTTGATCGCATGCATAACCAAACATTATACCTTGATCACCGGCACCACCTTTGTCAACACCCATTGCTATATCAGGTGATTGTGAATGAATTGCATTTAATATACCACATGAATCAGCATCAAATTTATATTCTGCTTTTGTGTAGCCAATATTTTTAATTGTTTTTCTAACAACTTCATGAACATCAATATATGCTGATGTTGTAACTTCACCACCTACAACTACTAATCCGGTAGTAACCATTGTTTCGCAAGCAACACGAGCATTTGGGTCTTGTTTAAAAATAGCATCAAGAATACCATCAGAAATTTGGTCACAAACTTTATCGGGATGACCTTCTGAAACAGATTCGGACGTGAATAAGTATGACATTTATACCTCTTAATTAATTAATAAAATTCTATTTCGGATGAATCACCGGCATTTAACTTTTTATAATTCCCTTTAATAATTGCATTCATTCCGATTATTGAATTATCTAACATTGATTTTTCAACTCTTGCGTTCGGTGATAATATTGAATTTTTTATTATTGATTCTTCAACAATACAATTTTCTGCAATTGTTGTGTTCGGACCAATTACACAATTTTTTACAACTGCACTTTCAGATATATATACGGGATTAATAATAATACTTCCTTTAACTTTTCTGTTTGTTCCTTTTGTTTGTAATAAAAATTTATTTGTTGATAATAAAGTCTCGCTTTTGCCGCAATCATACCAACCATCAACATTAAAAGTTGTGAACTTTTCACCTTTTTCAATCATAAGTTGAAGAGCATCTGTTAATTGATATTCACCTTTGGTTTTAATTTCTTTTTCAAAAAGTTCATTTAATGAATCAATTAATAATTTTGTGTTTTTTATGTAATATAATCCAACAAGAGCAAGTTTTGAAATTGGTGTTTTTGGTTTTTCAACTAATTTTAAAATAAAATTATTTTCACAAACAGCAACACCAAATCTTGATGGGTCATCAACAAGCTTTACTCCTAAAGAGCTATATGTTTGATTTAAAACATTTTTTAAATCAACATCAAAAATGGTATCACCAAGAATAATAAAAATTTCTTCATTACTTATTGTTGGAATTGCAACATGAATTGCATGACCCAAACCGAGTGCAATTTCTTGTGTTACAAAGCTTGAATTTAATTGCGGATATTCTTTCTTAACATATTCCACAATTTTTTCTCCAAGATATCCAACAACAAATGTAGCATTATAAATATTCTCACTGAAAAGCTTATCAATTATATGACCTAATATTGGTTTACCACCAACATTTAGTAAAACTTTTGGTAACGAATATGTGTGCGGCTTTAACCTTGTTCCAAATCCAGCCGCTGGAATTATAGCCCTCATCAATATTTTATCCTTATTTAGTTTATACAAAATTATAAAATAGGTTTACGCTAAACAAACATTCGTTTATTTTAATATCATTTACGATTTTTGAAAATAAAAAATGTGAATCATATGAAAATAAAAAATAGAATTACAGAATTGTTAAAAATTAAATATCCAATTATTCAGGGTGGTATGGTTTGGGTAAGTGGCTGGAAATTAGTTTCAGCTGTTTCAAATAATGGTGGATTAGGATTGATTGGTGCTGGTTCAATGAAACCAGATTTATTGAAAGAACACATTCAGAAATGTAAAGCAGCAACAAATTTTCCTTTCGGTGTAAATATTCCACTACTGAGAAAAGATGCAGATGAATTAATAAAAATTGTAATTGATGAAAATGTAAAAATTGTATTTACATCTGCTGGACATCCGGGAAAATTTATTGATGTATTAAAAAAGAATAATATTACAGTAATTCATGTTGTATCAAATGTAAAGCAAGCAAAAAAATCAGAATCAGTTGGTTGCGATGCAATTGTTGCAGAAGGAGTTGAAGCTGGTGGACATAATGGACCAGATGAAATAACAACTTTCTGTTTAATTCCTCAAGTTGTAGAAAATGTTAATATCCCTGTAATTGCTGCCGGTGGAATTGTAAACGGAAAGGGAATTGCTGCTGCATTAGCGCTAGGCGCAGAAGGTGTGCAAATAGGAACTCGTTTTGCTGCAACTTTAGAATCATCAGCACATGAAAATTATAAAAGAAATATTATTAAAGCTGCTGATACTTCAACAACTTTAGTATTAAGAAAAATTGGTAATGCGAGAGTTATAAAAAATAGCTGGAGTGAAACTGTAAGAAAAGCTGAAGAAAGGGGAGCTGATGAAATTGAATTAAGAAATTTACTTGGAGAAAAAAGAGAACGATTAGGAATATTCGAAGGTAATGAAGATGAAGGAATGATGGAAGTTGGTCAGGGTGCCGGTTTAATTACTGAAATTTTATCTGTTGAAGATTTGATGAATAAATTAATAAATGAATTTAGCAATTCAATTAATAAGTTAATTAGTTTGGCACATTTGGAAGAATAAGTTGCATCTGTGGTAACAGAAAATAATATAAAATCCACATAACACTACAAACTGTAACTGGAATTGTAAAATTATCATCAGCCCATGTACCGGAAATATTTTCTGCCAGAGCTCCAAATGCAGCACCAATAAATCCAATAAAATATTCAATAATATTTCCTTCAATTTTAGGAGAAAGAATAACTACTACACATGAAAAAAGGAAAAAAGCTAAAGTACCTTCAAAGCTTTTAAATAAAAATTTTCTTTTTCCAAATCTTCTTCCAATTAATGCTGCTGCAATATCACCAATTATTAAAATTGCAAAACCAGTAACAACAAAAACTTTAGGAAAAACAATTACAACAAAAACAGCGGATATTAAAACATAAGTTGCACCATTTAAATTTTTCTTTTGATGATCCCACTCATGTTTTCTCATCATAAAGCCAAAATATTTTCTAATTATTTCGGAAAGAAATGGTGAATAATAACGTCCGTAATCAATTGCTAATGAAATTAACATTAAAGGGATTAATATTGAAAGGGCAAGTTCTTTTGTAATGAAATAATAAATTGTAGGAATAGAAAGGGAAATCATATGAATTCCCTTTCTAACAATTTCATTTTTGTAATCTATTGTACCACGTTCATCAAGCATTGGAATCAGAAGAATTTTCTTTTTCTCTTTTTTTCTTTTCCTCAAGTAAATTTTTTACATGTTCTGGTAATTCATCTTCAAGTGGTTGTTGAGATGCATTTCCATTCTTTTTTACAGGTGGAAGTTCTTCTCCTCTCATAATCTTATCAATTTCTTCACTATCAAGAATTTCACGTTCAAGGAGTTCTTTTGAAAGTTTATGTAGCAGTTCAATATTTTCATTAAGAATTTTTTCAGCCCTTTCCATTCCAGCTAATACAATTTTTTTAATTTCATCATCAATTTCCTGAGCTGTTTGTTCGCTATAATCTTTATGTTTTGTGATTTCACGACCTAAGAAAATTTCCTCTTCTTTAGCACCGTAAGCTAATGGACCAAGTTTTTCACTCATTCCCCATTCGCAAACCATTTTACGGGCAATGTTTGTCGCCTTTTCAATATCGTTTCCGGCACCAGTTGTTAGCTGATTGAAAACAATTTTTTCTGCAGCTCTTCCACCTAGTGCATAAGTTATCATTGCTTCAAGATAATTTTTTGAATAAGTATGTTTTTCATCAACTGGTAGATAGGTTGTAACGCCTAATGCTCTTCCTCTTGGAATAATTGTTACTTTATGCACAGGATCAGAATCGGGGATCATTTTTGCAACAAGAACATGACCAATTTCATGATAAGCAGTAATTTTCTTTTCGTTTTCAGAAATAATCATACTTTTTCTTTCCATACCCATCATTACTTTGTCTTTAGCTTCTTCAAAATCATCCATTCCTACTTTCTTTTTATTTTTTCTGGCAGCAAGAAGAGCAGCTTCGTTTACCATATTAGCTAATTCAGCACCTGCAAGTCCTGGTGTACCTTTAGCAAGTACAGTTAAATCAACATCTGGTTCGAGTGGAATTTTTCTGGTATGAACTTTTAAAATTCCTTCTCTTCCTTTAACATCGGGGCGGTCAACAACAACCTGACGATCAAAACGACCGGGTCTTAATAAAGCAGGATCCAGTACATCGGGTCTGTTGGTAGCTGCAATAATAATTACACCACTATTTTGTTCGAATCCATCCATTTCAACAAGTAACTGATTTAATGTTTGTTCACGTTCATCATGACCACCACCTAAACCAGCACCACGATGACGACCTACTGCATCAATTTCATCAATAAAAATTATACATGGTGCGTTTTTCTTTCCCTGGTCAAATAAATCTCTTACTCTACTCGCTCCAACACCAACGAACATTTCAACAAAATCGGCACCAGAAATTGAGAAAAACGGAACACCAGCTTCACCAGCAACAGCTCTTGCCAAAAGAGTTTTACCTGTTCCGGGAGGTCCTAATAACAAAACACCGCGAGGAATTTTGCCACCTAATTTTTGGAATTTACCTGGTTCTCTTAAAAATTCAATTATTTCTTGAAGTTCAAGTTTTGCTTCGTCAGCACCGGCAACATCTTTAAATGTTACTTTAATTTGAGATTCAGAAATTAATTTAGCGCGACTTTTACCGAAATTAAAAATTCCACGCGAGCCACCACCGGCACCACCTTGCATTCTTCTGAAAAAGAAAATCCAAACACCAAACAGTAAAAGCCAGGGTATGAATCCGAGAAAGATCGAGATCCATTCATTTGATTCTTTTACATAAGTATATGTTATTCCTTTTTCATCCCATATTTTCTTCTGTTCTTGAATATCAGATTCAACTATTATAACAGAAAAATTTTTGACATCGATAAATGTGTTGTTGACACTAATTTTTTCTTTTTCTTTTAATTTTCCTTCAAGGCGATAATCATTAATGTCTGATTTAATGATTTTAACATCATTAATTTTTCCTTCGTTAAGAAATTGTTTGTATTGATTAAATGTAATATCAACAGTTGATGATACTCCGCCTCTCATTAATTGCATTACAATTACTGCTGCAATTATTACAGCTCCCCAACTGAAAACTGTTTTTATAATTTTTCCCCAGTCGAAATCACCATCTGGTTTTTGAGGGTTAAAGTTTTTTCTTTGTTTTTGATTATTTGAGTTATTTTCTTCCATAAAACTATATTTAATTTGTTATAAAATTATTCACTTAAAACATAAATTGATGATAAATTTCTATACTTTTGAGCATAGTCTAAACCATATCCTATTACAAATTTGCTCGGTATTTTAAATCCAATATAGTCAATTTTGACATCATATTTGAGACTTTCTGGTTTGAGTAGAAGAGTTATAACTTTCATACTTGCAGGATTATGATTTGCAATTATTTCTTCAATGTATTTAATAGAAAGACCACTATCTACAATATCTTCTACAATTATTAAATGTCTATCGGTTATGTCAGCATTTAAATCTTTTATTAACTTAACTTTTCCGGATGATATTTTTTCATCACCATAACTTGATAATTTAAAGAAATCCATTTCGCAGTTGAAAGTAACTTTTTTCAGCAAATCTGCCATAAACATAAATGAACCATTTAAAACCCCAATAAAAATAGGAAGTTTTGTTTTGTATTCGGCTTCTAATTCTTTAGCTAGTTCCGAAATTCTTTTTTGAATTTCTTCCTCGGTTATAAATGGAACAAACTTTTCTGTTCCAACCCATATTTCATTTTTTAATTCAGACATAATTTAATTGCTCTTTTTGTGTTTTTTGTAATTTTTACTTCATCTGAAATTCTTAAACCAATAACCCAAACAATTTTGTTCCTATTTATTAAAACAGGAATTTTTCTTTTTTGGTTCGATGGAATTTTTAAATCTGTTAAAAAATCAGATACTTTTTTGTAGTGATTTAAACCTAATGGTTTGAATTTATCTCCATCTTTCCAGTATCTGATTAAAAAATTTTCTTCAAGATCATCAAATGAAATTAACTCTGTGTTTTTGTTTTTAGAAAAATTTTCATTTAAATCAGCTTTCTCAATTTTAATTGTATAATTATTAAATCTTTTTTTTTCACCTAATTTAATTTTTATTTCTTCATTGTTAATTTTTTTTGGGGTAGTTAAAATTATTGAATCTTTTTCTCTAATTGCCTGCAAGTGTTTTCTTATTAAAATTGATTTACCTTTTTGTTTATTGGTTATATCATTTATTTTTTCAAAATCTTTATATCCAAAATTAACATTTAAATTTTGTTCAAAAATTTTTTTTAATAAAACACCAGGTATAAAACCATAGATATTTTTTAACTCTAAAGAAATTTCAATTCGATCTGATAAAAATTTTACATGGTGTTTAATCAAATTTTCGCAAGTCACATTTTCAAATTGAAAATATTCATTTACATTTTTAGCGAATCTAAAAAGTGCATCATCAACTGAAGGATTTATATTGTATTTTATTAAAGGTAAAATTTCATTCCTTAAATAATTTCTTTTGAATTCATTTGAAAAGTTTGATGAATCTGTAATAAAACGAATTTTATGTTTAGTTAAATAATCTACTATTTCATTTTTTTCGAGGGATAAAATTGGTCTGATTATTTTTCCTCTTTGAATTGGAATACCAGTTAATCCTTTTATACCGGTTCCAGAAAATAAATTTTGTAGAATAGTTTCTGTATTATCATTTTTATTATGTGCAGTAACAATTTTAGTAAAATTATTTTCTTCAGCTAATTTGTTTAAATGAAAATAGCGAAGTTCTCTTGCTGCTTCTTCAATGCTCATTTTATTTTTTTTAGCAGATTCTCTAACATTTAGTTTTATAATAAACAATTCAATACCAAGACTATTACAAATATTTTTAACAAATTTTTCATCATTATCTGATTCAACGCCTCTCAAATTATGATTAAAATGAACAGCAGAAAAAGAACAATTAAATTTTTTTTTAAATTTATAAAAAAAGTGGAGAGCAAAAACAGAATCTGCACCACCACTTAAAGCAATCAATAGTTTATCTTTTTTTTGTATTAAATCATTAAGTTGAATAAAATTTATTACTTTTTGTTCAATTGTTTTCATTTATTCAATTGAAAGAATCTCAAACTTAATTATACCTGCAGGAACTTTTGCTTCAACAACATCGCCAATTTTTTTATTTAAGAAAGCAGCACCAACTGGTGAAGAGATTGCAATTTTGCCTTTATCAAGATCAGCTTCTTCAGGAGAAACCAGAGTGTATTTAAAAGTTTTTTTACTTGTTAAATTTTTTACAGTTATAGTAGATAAAATATGAACCTGATCTTTTGGGAAAGTTGAAATATCAATTACTTGTGCACGTGAAAGTAAATCTTCAAGTTTACTAATTTTTAGCTCAAGTAAACCTTGTTCTTCTTTTGCTGCATCATATTCTGCATTTTCAGATAAATCACCATGAGATCTAGCTTCAGCAATTCTTTGAGCAATTGATTTTCTTCCATTTGTTTTTAAATCATTAAGTTCTTTTTCTAATTCTCTTATTCTTTCTTTACTTAAATAAACAAAATTTGCCACTTTATAACTCCTTAATTGCTTAAACAAAAAAAATTGCCGCTGAATTTTTATCAGCGGCATCGAAAAATTAAAAAAAAGAGAAATTGTATGCAACTTAGTTCACTTTGATTTTAATTAAGACTTTTGGTATATGATTCAATTTTAATTAAAACAAACAAAAATAAATTTGCATATATTTCATATAGATAAAATGAAATTCTAACATCATTTTTTCTTTTAATTAAATAGGAGTTTATTATGAAAACTTTGAAATTATTTGTTTTCATTTTACTCTATACCATACCTTCCTATGCACAAATTAAAATTGATTATTCAGACCCCGAAGAAGTTGCTCAAAAATTTTTAGAATATTTTTATAAAGGGCAATGGTTTGATGCAGCTAAATATTGTGGAGCTGCTGATTGTCAAAAACAAATTGAAATTATGATGACTAAAATGGCTTTAGATGATGTCACTCAAGAAGAAGGTAAATGTGTTGCAACTGTTGATTCAATAAAAATTGATAATTCACAAGTTAAAGGAACAATTTTTTTCACTAAAAAATGTTCGGCAACTGATAAAGGGGAAAAGAAAAAATTAAATATTGTTAAAATTGATGAAAAGTGGCTTGTAGATTATGTATTCAAAAGAGATAAATATTTGTAATGAAACTTAAAATACTTTTTTTAGTGTTTATAGGGTTTGTTTCATGTGTGGAAAAAATTACAGAAAATGAACCGGTTGTAAAAATTTATCAGGATGGTAAATGTCGCAACTATGGTTTAAATAAAATTAATAATGATAGTTTATGTTTTGATTACAAATTTGATAAATCACTATCAATTAATTTTTGTGTTAAAGGAAATTGTTGTCCCGATTCAAATAGATTTATTTTTAATTATAAATTAAATAACTCTCAAATTGAAATTTTTGTTGATGATGTTGCCCCAAATCTTTGTAAATGTATTTGTACGTATGTTATTAATGCAGAAATTAATGGCTTGTTAAATAAAAAATATACAGTTACATGTTACATTAAAAATAATAACGAATATAAATTGTTGCATAAAAGGGAAATAGGTAAAAATTAAATTCTCATTTTATCAATTCAATTAATTAGCTTTGCAAACTCATTATTAATAATTATGATTAAAAAAATTATTTTATACCATATTATATTCTTCAGCATAATTATTGGGCAAGATGCCTCATTAAGTGGATTTGTCTATGATAAAACAACCGGTGAAACTTTAATTGGCGCTAATATTTACATTCAAAATATTAATAGAGGAACTGTTTCTAATGTTTATGGATATTATTCTATTCCAAAATTAAATAGTGGTACATATCAAGTTAATTTTAGTTACGTTGGTTATAAAACTTATACAGTGAAATTAAACTTTAAAAGTGATGAAGATAAAAAACTTAATGTCTATCTGGAACAAGATGTTATTCAAGGCAAAGAAATCTTAGTAAAAGCAGATTCAATAAGAGTTGTAGAAAAACTTTTTAATAAACCTGTTTCAAATATTGAACTCACATCAAAACAAATTCAAAGTGTACCAAGAGTAATTGAAGCTGATTTATTGAGAACTTTACAAGCCTTACCGGGAATTGTGCCCTTATCAGATTTTTCATCTGCTATTTATGTTCGTGGCGGAACACCTGACCAAAATTTATTTATGATTGATGGTACAGATGTTTATAACCCCGAACATGCTTTTGGACTTTTTTCAACCTTTAATACTGATGCAATAAAAAAAGTTGAAGTCTTTAAAGGTGGTTTTAGTGCTGAATATGGTGGAAGACTTTCATCAGTGATTGATGTTACAAATAATGATGGAAACAGAAATTTCTACGAAGGAAAAGTTTCTTTAAGTTTACTTTCGTTAAGTTCAACTTTTTCAGGACCAATTGGAAATATAGGATCAATTTCTGGTTCAATTAGAAGAACATATCTTGATCAGACTTTTGCAAAATGGATTAACGAAGTACCTAATTATTATTTCATTGATGGTAACCTTAAAGCTTTTTTTGACTTAAGTAATTCAAACAAATTAAGTGTAAGTTATTTTGGCAGCAAAGATAATCTTGATTTTGTATTAGACAAAAACAGACCTGAATCCTTAGGCTTTGATTACATTTGGGGTAACCAAACCGGAAGTGTAAACTTAAGATCAATTTTTGCTTCTAACATATTTGGAAATTTTTGGATTACATTTAGTCACTTTAATTCATTTTTCGATTTTGATGATGTCGGAGTAAAAGAAGATAACATTATCAATGACTTAACATTTAAAGGTAATATTCAATATTTCTATTCTGAAAATTTTAATTTCAAATTTGGGTTTGAACAAAAAAATGCAAACGGAGGATTGAAGCAAGATTTTCCAGGTGGTAAAGTTGATGCATCTAAATCAAGAAAGTTGTATTCAGCTTATTCATCTGCAACATGGAAACCTAATCCACTTTGGAATATTGAATTTGGTTTAAGAGGAGACTATTTCGTTTCCGACAGAACTTATAATAATTTAGATCCAAGATTAAGTATAAAGTATAGATTAAGTGAAAATGCAAATGTTAAATTATCAGCTGGTTCTTTTCATCAATATGCAAACAGAATTCCCAGATTATTTTTTGTTAGCATATGGACAACCGCTGATTCATTTGTAAATGGCTCCAGTTCAAAACATTTAATTTTTGGTTATGAAAGAGCATTGGGAGAAAAATTTCAGCTGGAATTTGAATCTTATTATAAAACATATAAAAACATTTATTCTTACAACCAAAATTATGTTGCTGATGTTGTTCCATCAGGTTATACAAGTGATAATATTCCAATTTATAATAGCCAAAAAGGACTTTTTACAAGAGGTGATGGCTACTCGTATGGAATTGAATTCTTACTAAGAAAAGAAATTGGTTCTTATACAGGTTGGGTTTCATATTCATTTTCAAACACTTATTATACAATTGATGGCATTAATCAAGGAAAAAGTTTTATTCCCCGGCATAATAGAACACATGCAATTAATTTAGTTTCAACAATTGATTTAAATACTTTTTTCACAGAAATCAAAAACAAAAATTATATTCAAGAAGATAAAAAATGGATTTTAGGATTAAACTTTACTTTTTTTTCTGGTCAGCCTATTACACTGCCTAGTTCAATTTATCTTTTTACACAGTTTCCTGATTGGAATCAAAACAAAAATTCATTAGCAACTTTTCCTTCAACAATTAATTCATTTCAACTTCCATATTATTCAAGATTTGATTTTAGTCTGACATACGAAATAAAATACAACGGTTGGATGATGTCACCTTACATTCAGGTTTTTAATTTGTTTAACAGAAAAAATGTTTGGTTTATTCAATATAAAAATGAAATTAAAAATGGAATAGTTAAACAAAAAATTGAAAATGTAAATATGTTTCCAATGTTGCCAAGTTTTGGAATTACTATAAAGTTTTAGGAGAATTATGTTTATAAAAAGAATAATAATTTTACTAATAACAATTTTTATTTTTAGTTGTGGTCAAAGTGTAGTTGAACTTGAAGATACTTTTGAACCCAAAATAGTTGTAGAAGCATTTATTTATCCAAATCAAAAAGTAAATGATATTAGCATAACAAAAAATTTTCCTTTAAACACAGCTCCAAATGCACAGGAATTAATTATAAGAGATGCCAAAGTTACAATAACAGATTTGAAAACAAATAAAGAATATAATCTTGTATTTAATTCAAAAACTTTTTGTTATGAATATAATTCCAACGATTTGATTATTGAATATGACAGAGAATATCAACTTAAAGTTAATGCAACAATTTATGGTAAAAATTTAACGGCAATATCAAAAACTAAAACACCCCAAAAGGGATTTGCTATTGTCAAAGAAAAAACTGTTTCAGGAACTTTATCATACAGGCAAAAAGATGAAAATGGTTTTGTAAAAAATTTGCCATTGGTGTTTAAGATTTCTGAAGGAACTTCATTTTATCCTGTTTCAATTGTCGCGTTAGATGCATCTGAACCAAATTTTATTTATGATAATGCTTACAGAGAAGTTAAAAAAGAAGATGTAATTAAAGATTTAGATAATTTTAAATTTAGACAAAGACAAATTTTTAATGTGAATTCCTCCGGAAGTTTTTATGAATATGAAATAACATGGACTGCTATTTGGTTTTACGGAAGATATAGAATGGTAGTTTATGCAGCTGATGAAAATTATCGTCAGTTTTCTTTAACTTATAGAAATGTTCAGGAGTTTGATGGAAATTTTCATGAACCTAAAATAACTATTCAAGGAGATGGAATTGGTGTTTTTGCATCAATGATTGCTGATACAGTTTATTTCTCAATTAAAAAATAAATTATTATGGCATGGGTTTACATTTTTATTGCATCTATTTTTGAAATCAGTTGGGCAGTTGGATTAAAATATTCAAACGGATTTACAAATTTTTATCCTTCTCTCTTCACAATTATTACAATGATTTTAAGTTACGTTTTTCTTTCGTTAGGTGTTAAAACATTACCAATCGGCACTGCTTATGCTGTATGGACTGGAATTGGTGCAGTTGGAACTGCTATTTACGGAATTTTATTTTTTGATGAACCAAAAGACTTTTTGAGATTATTTTTTATCTTTTTAATTGTTGTTGGAATTATTGGACTTAGATTAACTTATAAAGAAAATTAAAATGAGAAAACTTACACACGAAGAAATTTCACAAAACCGTTCTACATTAGAAACTTTAAATAAAGTTAACAGACTTCCGGTTTATGTAATTTTAAATAGTATAAGAAGTAGTTACAACGTTGGCGCTATTTTTAGAACTTCAGATGGAGCAATGATTAATAAAATATTTTTATGTGGTTATACACCTACTCCTGAAAAAAAAGAAGTATTGAAAACAGCACTCGGTTCGCAAGATAGTGTTGAATGGGAATGTGTAAAAGATGCAAAAGAAGTAATTCAAAAATTAAAAAGGGAAGGCGTTAAAATTTGTGCATTAGAATTAACAGAAAAAAGTATTCCATATTATAAATTAAATGAAAATTCTTTCCCTCTTGCTTTAATTGTTGGAAATGAAATAACAGGTGTTCAACAGGAATTGCTCGACTTATGTGATTTTTCAATTGAAATTCCTCAATATGGAATTAAACAATCCTTAAATGTTGCTGTAGCATATGGAATATCAATTTTTGATTTGAGAAGAATTTATGACAATATGAAAACTAACCAACATAAGTAAAGTAGCTTTCACCATTATCTTTAATATGTATTAAAAGTAAATTTGCTCTTACTAATTTTATCAAGGTTCTTGAAGCTCTTCTATCAGATATATTTGCAATTTTCCCTAATTCTTTGACTGTAATTTTTTCATGCTTATCTAAATAATCAAAAACAATTTTTTCTTCTTTTCCAACCTGATAATGTTTTAATGATTGTCCGCTGCTTTGTGTTTGTAAAATTTTAATCATCTCTTTACTTGCCAAAACACTTTTATCATTAATTCGAACATAAACCTGAGCGGAATTTAAATCGAGTGATTTTTTATAATCTTGAATTCTATGAGGTTTGTTTTGAGATTCAAAAACTTCTACGCAAAGAATATCTTTATTATTAATTGAAATGCAGCTAACTGAGTAATCAATTTTTGGTTCACAAAATTTTTCGGCTGTTTCGATAATTAAATCGGTATCACTTTTTTCACTTTCAATTCCATAAATTGATTTATCATCATCAATTCCAATGAGTAAAAATCCTCCGCGAGTATTTGCAAATGCAATCATTTCTTTTGCAATTTTTTCGTGCGATGAAAATCGTTGTTTAAACTCAACGTTGATGCTTTCACCACTTTCAATCATCTCAAGAATTTTTTTCCGTGAGATCATTTTAATCTGGTATTGGTGGTTTGGTTTTTACAGAGTCTTTTTTATTCGATTTAGAATTTGTTGTGTCAGTTAAATTTTCATTAATAAATTTTTTCTTCAATGAATCTGTATCAGCTTTCAATCTTTCTAAAAAAGATTTTTTAGGACGTGGTTTTATATCATCATTTAAAGAATCAACTGTTGTTTTATTGTCTTCAGGTTTTATAGGTGTCTCAGCAATTGGTTTTTCTGTTGATTGTTTTTTCTTTTCTTCATCTTGTTGTTTCTTCAGTTCTAGTGCTTTCTTTTTTTCTTCTTCTTCTCTTTTAATTCTTTCTTTTTCTTTTGTGTATTCGTCATATTTTGCAATTGCATTTTTTGCTAAGGGTTCAAGAGCAAAATTTTTAGAAAGCATACCGTAAGCTACAGCAGCAGAGTCATAATTCTTTAAATTCTCTTCATAAATTAATCCGGTATAATAGAGTGATTTTGCACCGAAACGTGATTTTGGAAATGCTTTTGCAATTACTTTAAAACTATCAATTGCTTCCTGATATTTTTTCTGATAATAAAGTTCTTCAGCTTTTAAAAAAGGTAGAGCTGCCGGATCACTTGATGAATCTTCTTTTTTCTTTTCTTCTTTTTTGATTAATCCCAATCTTAGTGCTGCTGGTTCATACAATTTGTCTTTCTTATGTTTTTCAACTATTGTTTTGTAATAGTTGTTGGCACTGGCTGTATCATTTTTTGTATCATAATAGGTTGCCATAGCAAAAAGAGTTTGTGGAATGATTGGTTTATCTTTGTAATCGTTCAAGACTTTGTTGAAATAAACAAGTGCAGAATCCAACTCTTCAAGTTCAGAGTAAAAAAGTGAACCTTGATTAAAATAGTTTGTTGCCAGAGCTGTAGTAATTGCTGAAGAATCCGCAGTTGGTCTTTCTGGTTTTTTTGCTTTGCCTAAAGCTATTAAGGTTTTCAAAGGAATAGGTTCATTACTCTTATTCTTTAGTTTTTCAAGCAAAAGTTTTTGTTGCTGAATTTGAAGTTGCTGCATTTGTTGTTGTCTTAAAATTTCTCTTGCTTGTGCATCTTCATTGCCAAGATTTTGACTTTGGGATGATTCAAGTAGCTTTTTGTTTTCATCCAAATATTCTTTTTCAGCAATTGCATAATCGATTGAATCCTGAATAAATAATTTTGGATTTAATAAATATTTTAATTGAGTATTTAATTCATCTAATTCTTTTTTTAAGAAGAAATATCTTTCGAAATTTTTTACTTTTGCACCAGCTTCAAGTTTCATTTCTCGTGGGGCTAATGATGAAGAAGCTTTATTAAAATATTTATATGCGCTATCATAATCTTTAATGCCTTTCTCATATATTTTCCCAAGTTTTAAACTTGCAATACCTGAAGTAGGAAGTTGTTTAAAAGTTGAATCGACAAAATTCAACATATCGATTGCGCGTTCATATTTTCCTTTTTCAAAATATATCTCTGAAAGCTCATTATAAATTTCATCAAGATTATTTTTAAACTTGCCTTGATTACTCATATTAACTAATTCATTTTCGCTTTCATCAACCTTTTTAAGTTTTTTAAGAAGCTTTGCATATTGTAATCTGGCTTGAAGTTCAACATCAAAAGTTGGTTCATATTTCAATACAGAAGAAAAAGCTTGAAGTGCATTTTTATCATCATTAAGTTTTAAATAAATTAATCCCATTTGATTTGCAACTAAAGCTTTCATTTCATCGTCAGTTGAGTTATCGATGAAAATCTGGCATTCAGAAATAGCTTGAATATATTGTTCTCTGAAAAGCAAAAAAGAAATTTTAGTTATAGAAGCTTCATTAAAAATTTTATCTTCTTCTTTTTCAATAGCTTCTTTTTTTACTTCTTCAATTAGCTTTAATCCTTCATCAAAATCTCTTAATTGTAAATATGTTTTTGCCAACCAAAGTTTATTAATCAAATTGTATTTGTTTGTATTAAGTCCAGCAAGTTCAATAAATTTTCTTTGAGCTTTTGAGTATTCTTGTTGATAATACAATGCTTTTCCTGTCATAAATAATGCATCAGGAAAGAATGAGGATTCCTTTTCATATTGTAAAATTTTAGAACACTTTTCAATTACTTTTGTCAAATCCTGATTAATATTACCTGAAAAGAGATTTCCACTTGCAAATTGAGAAGAAGATTGCGAACCAAATTGTTGATTTGAAAATTGGTTGCTATTTCTTAATTCGTTTGAAAACTGTTGGGTTTGATTACTTGGGAATAAACTTCTTCCACCTTGAACTTCTTCTCTAAATTGAAAAGGGTCTTTCTTTTGTTTTAAAATTTCTTCTTCGGTTCTTTCAAAAATTGTTTTGGCATTGTAATAAGTATTAAAGTATGTTGTAAAATCTTTATAAAGACCACAACCCGAAATTAAAAAAAGTAATGCTAGGGACGCACCTAGTTTTTTAATTTTGAAAAACATATCTCAACCTAAATAATTAAAAAAAGTAAAAACTATTATGCGATCACCTATGATTAGTTAAAGTTATAATGCAGCTTTACCAGATTCATCGGTTCTAATTCTAATTGCATCGGAAATATCAGAAATAAAAATTTTACCATCGCCAACCTGACCGGTTTTAGCAGTTCTTAAGATTGCATCAACTGCTTTTTCAAGTAATTTATTATCAACAACAATTTCAATTTTTAATTTAGGCACAAACTCAATTTGATATTCACTTCCACGATAAGTTTCTTTGTGTCCTTTTTGTCTTCCATAGCCACGAACTTCAGTTACTGTCATTCCGTTTATACCTTCTTCCAATAAAGCTTCTTTAACATCATCTAATTTATAAGGACGAATTATAGCTTCAATTTTTTTCATAAAATCCTCTTATTCAAATTTACCGTGGCAATTTTTATATTTTTTTCCACTTCCGCAATGGCAAGGATCGTTTCTTCCAACTTTAGGTTCTACTCTTACTGGTTTTACTTTAACATTTTGTTGAGCACCTTCCGGATGACTTGCTCTTAATCCTAAATTATCAGCAGAATCTTTTATTGTATTTAATCTTGAAGTTGGTGCAGTTCTTCTGCTTTGAACTTCAACGGGAGCTTGTGGCCAAAATTTGAAACAAAATGTAACTACTTCATTTCTTAATTCTTCAAGTAATGTTATAAATAAATTATAAGCTTCACCTTTGTATTCGAGTAAAGGATCTTTTTGCCCGTATGCTCTAAGTCCAATACCTTCTTTTAAATCATCCATTTCTCTTAGATGATCTCTCCATTTATTATCAATTACATTAAGTACTGCAAATTGTTCAAGGCGAGCCATTAAATCGCTTCCAAGCATTTCTTCTTTTTTATCATAGAAATTTTTGGCTGCATTTAATATTTCTTGTTTAATTCCATCTTCGCCAAGCTCTTCCCATTTTTGTGGTGTAATTCTGAAATCAACTAATAGATTTTGTAAAAGATCTTCTCTTAATTTTTCAATTTCACCATTATCATAATGTTTTTTAACTAACGAATCAACATATTCATCAAGATATTCAAATATTTCTCCTTTTAATCTTTCCCCTTCAAGTGCTTGTCTTCTTCTTGCATAAATTACTTCACGCTGTTGATTCATAACGTTATCATATTCAAGAAGTCTTTTACGAATAGCGAAGTTATTTTCTTCAACTTTCTTTTGTGCACGTTCAACAGATTTTGTAATAAGAGGATGTTGAATTGCTTCACCTTCTTCCATACCAACTTTGCTCATAACATTTGTAATTCTATCACTTCCGAATAAACGCATTAAATCATCTTCAAGTGAAATATAAAATTTTGATGTACCGGGGTCTCCTTGTCTTCCTGCTCGTCCACGTAACTGACGGTCAATTCTTCTTGCTTCGTGTCGTTCGGTTCCAAGAATATATAAACCACCAACTTCACGAACACCGGCACCAAGTTTAATATCTGTTCCACGACCCGCCATATTTGTTGCAATCGTTACAGCTCCTGGTTGACCTGCAAATGCAACTATTTCTGCTTCTCTTTGATGTTGTTTTGCATTTAATACATTGTGTGCAATTCCCTGGCGTTTCAACATTCTGCTTATAGTTTCGGAAACTTCTACACTTGTTGTACCAACAAGTACGGGTCTTCTTTGTTCTTTTAGTTCTTTTATCTTTTCAATAATTGCATTGTATTTTTCTCTTTTAGTTCTGTAGATAGCATCATCTTCATCTATTCTTGCAATTGGTTTGTTTGTTGGAATAACAACAACTTCTAATTTATAAATTTCATAAAACTCACCTTCTTCAGTTTCAGCAGTACCAGTCATACCAGCAAGTTTTTTATATAACCTAAAATAATTTTGAAGTGTAATGGTTGCTAAAGTCTGAGTGTCCCTTTCAACTTTTACATTTTCTTTAGCTTCAATTGCTTGATGTAATCCGTCAGAGTATCTTCTTCCGGGTAAAATACGACCAGTGAATTCATCGACAATTGCAATTTTTCCATCTTCAGTAATTACATATTCATCATCTTTTTCAAAAAGTGTATAAGCTTTTAATAATTGGTTTATAGTATGAATTACATCAGAGCGTTCTGAATAAAGATGATAGAGTTCATCTTTCTTTTTTATTTTGTCTTCGAGTGTAAGAGATTTATCGTTTTCAATTTTACTTATTTCAGTTCCTAAATCCGGAATAACAAAAAAATCTTTACCTTCTCTCGATCCTAAAGCTAATTCTTCTCTTCCTTTTTCAGTTAAATCAATTTGATTTTGTTTTTCTTCAATTGCATAATAAAGCTCTTCATCAATTTCCGGCATTCGTTTAGCATTTTCTCTTAAGAATTCAAGTTCAGTTTGCTGAAGCAATCTTTTGTATTCGGGTTCTGCAAGTAATTTCATTAGAGATTTATTTTTTGGAAATCCACGATGAGCGCGTAATAAAAGAATGCCAGCTTTTTCTCTATCTTTATTATCATTTGTTTGAAGTAATTGTTCTGCTTCTTTAACAATTGAAGCAACAAGATTTGCTTGTTTGCGGAATAATCTTTCAACACGTGGTTTCATTTCATCATATTTATGTTCAGCTTTATCAACTGGACCGGAAATGATTAATGGTGTTCTGGCTTCATCAATTAAAACCGAGTCAACTTCATCGACTATTGCAAAATTGTGTCCTCTTTGTACACAAAATTCTTTTGCACTTGCCATATTATCGCGTAAGTAATCAAATCCAAATTCATTGTTCGTTCCGTAAGTAATATCACAATTGTATTGTTTTATTCTTTCTTCCGGATCCATTGTGTTGAGAATGCATCCAACAGTAAGTCCATGAAATTTAAAAATTTCTCCCATCCACTCGCTATCACGTTTTGCTAAGTAATCGTTAACAGTTACAAGATGAACACCGCGACCAGTCAATGCATTAAGATATAAAGGTAAACTAGCAACTAATGTTTTTCCTTCGCCTGTTGCCATTTCAGCAATTTTCCCCTGATGAAGAACAATTCCACCGATAAGTTGAACATCGTATGGAATCATATCCCAAGTTATTTTAGTTCCTGCAACTTCCCATGATTTTCCAACTAATCTTCTACAAGTATCTTTTACCACTGCAAATGCTTCTGGTAAAATTTCGTTTAAAACTTCTTCATATTTTTCAGTTAATTCATCATCTAATTCTTCAATTTGCTCATGAATTTTATGTTTTTCATCTGCATCTTTTATCGATTGAAGTTTTATTTTTAGTTCATTTATTTGATCGGTAAGTTCTTTAGTTGCTTCGCTTATATGCGTTTTAAACTCTTGTGTTTTTTTTCTTAATTCATCATCTGAAAGATTTTTTAGCTTTTCATATTCCTGATTAATTATATCAACTAAAGGCCATAAATCTTTCATTGCTTTTTCATTTTTATCTCCGAATATTTTCTTCAATAAATTACTTAACATCAATTACTCCTATAATTAGCGGGCTAAAGTTAATTAAAGCGTGTTTCAAATACAAAGAAACATGCACTCAGTTGAAAAACCTGAAGTCTTTTTGGTTCCTGATTTTTATTAAAGTAATTTTATTTTTGATAACTTATTTTTGTTAGAAAGAAATGGAAAAGTGAGTTGAATAAAAAAGTTTTTCCTGAAAAATTGATAAATGATATAATTTCAAAGACAGAGGGAATGGTCGATGAAGATACTTTGAATAAAGTTATAGAAATTTTCGAAGAGGAAATAATCAAATATTATTTCGATTCAATTGCTCAGGGAAATTTTTATAGAGTTATTAATTCTATTTTTGACCCTGTTACTTTCCTTAAAGAAATTATTAATTATCCTCATCATGCAGAAATTTTAGTAGCTATTGTTTCTTCGAGTAATTATTTAACCGACATAATTGTTCAGAATCCAGAATATTTATATCAAATTTTTGATGAAGATTATTTGAAAAAAATTATTTCTTTTGATGAAACAGAAAAAGAATTAATTAACACTGTTAACAAATTCAAAAAGTTTGATACAAAAGTTAAAGTAATTCGTCAGTTCAAAAAAAGATATATGCTTAAAATTGGTCTTCAGGATATTTTGAAAGTTCATAATTTAAAAATTATAACTTATCAATTATCAGTTTTAGCAAAAGTAATAATTTCAGTTCTTTTTGAATTATGCTTCGAAGAAATTTTATACAAATATCAAATCAAAAGACCAAAAAATAAATTTAATATTTGTGCTTTGGGAAAACTTGGAGGTGATGAGCTTAATTATAGTTCAGATGTTGACTTAATTATTTTTTATGATAAAAATAGTTCGGTGAAAAATTCCTCAAAAGATTTTCATGAAATACTTTCTGAAACAATTCAGTTGTTTACTAATATAGCAACACAAATAACTCAAAACGGATTTATTTATAGAATTGATTTTAGATTGAGACCAGATGGAAAATATTCACAACTCTGCAAAGAACTTAACGATTATATAAAATATTATGAAACAAGAGGTGAAGATTGGGAAAAACAAATGTTAATAAAATTAAGTTACGTTTCAGGTGATATAAATTTATTCAATAAGTTCAAGACATTTGTGGATGCTTATGTTTATCAGAGTTTTATTTCGGAGTCAATAAAAGATAAAATAAAGCAAATGAAGCTAAATATTGAAAAAAACAATCTTGAAGATGATATAAAAACTTTTGTTGGTGGAATTAGGGATATAGAGTTTTCAATACAAGCTCTTCAACTTCTATATGGAAATAAAATTAAACAATTAAGAAATGGAAATACACTTGAAGTGCTAGATATATTAAAAGAAAATAATTTATTGAGCAAAAAAGAGTATGAAACATTTTACAACAATTATGTTTTTTACAGAAAGACAGAACATTTTTTACAACTTATGAATGATACCCAAACCCATAAATTGCCTGATGATGTTGAAACTCAAATTCGGCTTTCAAATTATTTAAAATTAGATAGTGTTAATCAACTTAAAAATGAGATTGATAAAAAAAGAAATGAAGTAAGAAAAATTTATAATTCAATTTTATCTTCAGGAATTGAAACAACTTTTACAGAAATTAATTTTATTAATAGAATCAAAGCTGAAGCAAATTTGTCATTTTTAAAAACAGGAAAAAGTATAATTGGTAGAAAAGAATTTGATTCACACACAATTAAAAGCTATGAAAAAATTGAGGAATATTTATATAAATATTTGTCGAAATGTGAAAATCCAGATTATGTGTTAGATAATTTTACAAAAGTTATTCAATTTGTTTCGTTTCCATCAATATGGTTTAATGAATTTAAAAATGAAAAATTTTTATATCAGTTTTTAACAATTTGTAATTATTCAAAAAAAGCAATTGAGATTTTATTTAATTCTAAAAAAGCTTCTGAATTGTTTTTGAGTAAAAAAGTATTTATGAAAAATTACAAAGATGAATTTGAAAATTTATCGGCTCTGGAAATTAATTTTATTTTGTTAGTTCAACATTCATTAAAACTAATTGATAGCATAAAATATTCAGAAATATTAAGTGAATATTTAATTTATCAAACAACTAAAAATTTTAATAAATGGTTTAAAAAAAATATTTTTTTGGCAGCATTAGGAAGTTTGGGATCTAAAACATTATCAATTTATTCCGATCTGGATTTAATCGTTGTATGTAATAATTTAAATGATGAAGATAATGTTGAAATTGAATTTCAGAATTTTGTACAAGATTTAAAAAAAATATTATACCCGTTTGAAATTGATTTTAGATTACGACCGGAAGGAAAAAAGGCACAACTAGTTTGGGATATTGAAAACTATGAATTGTATCTGTTGAACAGAGCAAAAATCTGGGAGTTTCAATCGTTAAGCAAAATTAAATTTATAAGTGGCGATAAAAAATTATATGTTAAATTTTTGAATTTAATAATCGAAGCACTTAATAAATTCTCAGATGATGATATAAAAAAAGAAATTAAAAATATGCATTCAATTTTAGTTACTAATACAAAAACAAAAAATATTAAGAATGTAAATGGTGGGTTAACAACTATAGATTTCATTTTCCAATATTTAATATTGAAAGAGAAAAACATTTATCTCTTAAAGAAAAATTATTTAAAATCAATCAAAGAATTATCTGCCAAAAAAAGTGTAGTAAAAAAACTAATTGAAAACTTTTATTTCTTAAAAGAAATTGAATTTGTTTATCAAAATATTTCAAATGAAAAAAAATCAATTTTAGAATCAGATGTTAATGAACAAAAAATGGTTGCTAAATATCTAAAGTATGAAAATGAAGTAAAATTAAATAAAAAAATTAATGACATATTAGAATTCAACATTATCTGTTTTAATAAAATATTTATTTAATTATGAAATGGATTAAAAAAAATATCTTCTCGATATCATCATTTATTGTTTTTGTTATATATCTTTTTACATTAGCTCCAAGTGTAATACAAATTGATTCAGGTGAATTGGCAACTGTTCAATATACACTGGGAATAGCACATCCAACAGGTTATCCACTCTTTACAATTTTGGGTTATTTGTTTTTACAAATTCCAATAGGGCTAAGAAAAATTTCACAGGCAAATTTACTTGCAGCTATTTGGTGTTCCTTATCAATTTTATTTTTAATAAAGTCAATCTATTTATTATTAAGTAATAAAATTGAATTAAACAAAAAGAATATCAAAAAGAAAAAAAATATAATTGAAGAAATAAATTACAGTGAAGATCAAAAAGTTATTTCAGTTATAGCCGGTTCATTTTTTTTAGCATTTAGCAAAACATTCTGGTTACAATCAACTTCTGTTGAAGTTTATTCATTACAAACATTTCTTTTTACAATCATAATTTATTTCATACTAAAAGCTTTTTATTCAAACGATAGTAAAGAATGGATTTATGTGGGGATTAGTTTTGCATTTGGTTTTGCAAATCATATGACAACATTATTAATAATTCCCTTTGCTTTAATCTTATTTTTATTCAAAGAAAAAATTAACGCATATTCATTAAGAATAATTTTTAAAACCATAATAATTTCTTTACCAATATTAATATTGTTTTACCTTTACTTACCATTCAGAGCTTTACAGAATCCAATAATGAATTGGGGTAACCCAATTAATTTTGAAAATTTTTGGAGACATTTTACCGGAAAGCAATATCAGGTTTGGCTTTTTTCATCATTTGACTCTGCGAAAAAACAACTTTCATATTTCATAACAAATTTTCCCGATGAATTTACTTTTGCAGGTATAATTTTAGGGTTCATCGGATTTATAAACTTAGCAAAAACAAACAGAAGAATTTTTATATCAACTTTAATAACATTTTTGTTTTCAATTTTATATTCTATTAATTACGATATAGCAGATATTGATACATATTTTTTATTAGCAAATATAATATTTTCAATATGGATTACTTATGGGTTTGTTTATTTGTATGAAAAACTTTATAAATCTTTGACTTTAAGAAAATTAATTGTGCCAATATTTGTTGTAATTATTTTTATACCTTTGATAATAAACAAAAATAAAACAGATCAAAGTGATGTTTTAATATTTGAAGATTATACAAAAACAATTTTAAATAGTGTTGAAAAAAACTCAATTATACTTTCTTATCAATGGGATTATTTTATTTCAGCTTCTTACTATTTTCAGTTTGTTGAAAATTACAGGAAAGATGTTGTTGTTGTAGATAAAGAATTACTTCGTCGTTCATGGTATTATAATCAAATGAAAAGAAATAATTATGAAGTTTATAAAAGCATAGAAAACGAAATAAATTCTTTTAAAGAATCAGTTAAACCTTTTGAAAGAGATGAAATTTATAATGCAACAATTATTGAAAAAAATTATCAGTCAGTTATGACTAATTTAATCCAAAAAAATATTAACGAAAGAAATTGTTATTTAGGATTAGAACTTATTCAGAATGAATTACAAAGAGGTGAATTTAATTTACCAGAAGGTTATTCAGTTGTTCCATTCAATTTGCTTTTTAAAGTCGTTAAAGGAAATGAATATTATGAAGCACCATTACCAAATTTCACTTTAAGATTTCCTAAAACAAATAATAATTACATTGATTTTATAAGAACAACAGTTGCAACAATGCTAACATATCGTGCGGCTTATGAAATTCAATTTAATAAAAAAGAAAGAGCAAAAATTTATATTGAAAAAGTAAAGAATGAATATCCAGAGTTTAACATTCCGATTGGAATATTAAACTCTGTTGGTTATTAATTATTTTTTCTTTTTAGGGGACAAATAATGTTTTTGAAGGTAAGTAGTAACTTTTTCAAAAGCGGAATCAACAGAACTAGCAAATTCGAATAATTTTAAATCACTTTTACTAATCATACCATGTTCAATTAAAGCATCGAAGTTCAAAATTTCTCTCCAGTAACTTTCACCATAAAGAATAACTTTTATTGGTTTAGTAACTTTTTTTGTTTGAATCAAAGTTAAAACTTCCATCATTTCATCCATAGTACCAAAACCACCGGGAAAAGCAATTAGAGCTTTTGCTAAATACATGAACCAATATTTTCTCATAAAAAAGTAATGAAATTCAAAAGCTAAATTTGGATCAACATATTTATTAACAAATTGTTCGAAAGGGATACTTATATTTAAACCAATAGAATGACCACCAGCAAGATAAGCTCCTTTATTCGCTGCTTCCATAATTCCCGGACCACCACCACTACAAATCATAAATCTTTTTCCACTCGTTGGTAAACTTGAACTCCATTCGGTTAATTTTTTACTAAGTTCAACCGCATCTTCATAGTATTGAGACATTTCAAGTGCTTTAAGTGCTTTGTCGAAAACAGCTTTACTATTTTTTCCTTTATCTTTTTTAGCATCACTTAACATTTTTAATGCATCGCGTCTCGAAACAATTCTTGCAGAACCAAAAAAAACAATTGTATCTATTATTTTATTTTTATCGAATCTTGATTTTGGTTCATAAAATTCAGCTAATATTCTTAGTGTTCTAGCTTCTTTTGAATTAAGGAAATCCAAATTATTATAAGCTTTAACAGGGGCTTTCAATTTTTTCTGTGTCATATTTTTTCCCACTTTTTAAAACAAAAAATCTCAAAAGCATCTTTCTAAAAAACCAGAAAGAACTTTTGAGATTGATAAAATAAATTTATTTTTTATTTGGTTGTGTTGCCGGTTGAGTTGGCACTACAGGAGCAGTTGGTACATTTTGCTTTGTGCTTTGAATAATACTTTCTTTGTTTTTATCAGTTGTTCCTGGTAAAAAGAATAAATTAATAATAATAGCTAAAACCATTAATGTACCTGCAAGCCACCATGTCAATTTACTTAAGAAATCAGCAGTTCTTCTTGTTCCAAAAACAGCACCAAATTGACCAACACCGCCAAAAGAACCAGCCAAACCGCCACCTTTACTTGCTTGTAGTAAAACAACTATTACCAAAAGTACAGCTATGATTACAGATATTGTAACTAATAATGTGAACATTAAATTACTCCGTTAAATTTGTAGCGAGGGAGGGATTCGAACCCCCGACACGTGGATTATGATTCCACTGCTCTAACCTACTGAGCTACCTCGCCATTTTTTAAAGAACTTCTATAAAATGGGTGGTAAATATAAATTATAGTGCCTCAAACTTCAAGAAAAGTTTAAAAGAATATTTTTATTACGAAATAATTATTTATTTCATTAATATCATCTTTTTGACTAACGAATTATTTCCAACTATCAATCGATAAATGTAAACTCCATTTGATAAGTTACTTCCATCAAAATTTATTTTATAATTTCCTGCTTCCTGAAATTCATGAACTAATGTTGTTATTTCATTTCCTAACACATCATAAATTTTTAATTGTACAGAATTAGGACTAGTTAAAAAATAAGAAATAGTTGTACTTGGGTTAAACGGATTAGGGTAATTCTGATAAAGTTCAAAGCTGTTAAAAATATTTTTATCTGAAATGTTTTCCACTGAAGTTATATTATTTGGGTTGTAAAATGTATATGAAATTCCACCTTTTGCAAACCACGATTGTGTTAAATTGGTTTTGTCATGAATATAACTATTACCGTTTGATTTAGCCGGATCATGCACAATAACTTTACCATCGTTTGTAAAACCTGCTAACATTACTAAGTGTCCGTTTGGATAAAGTGGTGAACCGAGAGACATTGCAATTCTTCCTTTTGCTTCTAAAACTTTACGAGTTTCACTCCAGGTTCTGTATCTTGTTACAGCGCCATCTAATCCATATTCAGCAGCATTTTGAACAACACGTGGCCAAACACCAAACATTTTATGATATGAATCATATGTTGTTACTGCAAACTGATAAGGATCTACTTGAATATTATAACTTCTTAAAATCATAGAAACAGTTGTTGGAGAACAAATATCTTTGCCGATTACCGGATCAACTCCATATTGATAAATAAAACTAGTGGGAATAAAAATTTCTTTTGGGTTGTCATTTACAATTTGTGCAACATTTACATTGCTTGTTGTTTTCGAGTCATTAACAAAAAAACTAATCTTGTGGATTGATGGTGATTTTGAAGAGAGTGAATTTCTTGTCAGAATAACTTTAAATTGCCACTTCGATGTGTATGAAGTTAGTTTAACATAATCAACGTCAATATAACCACCATTAAAAGCTGTTAATCCATAATTATTCCAAATATTAGTTTGCCAATAACCAACAGTTAACCAGTCAGACCAACCACTTCCGTATGGAAATCTCATTTGTACTTTAAATCCACTTTGGTTGTCATAAACTTTTCCATTATAAGATGGTAAACCTTGATTAAAAGGAAATTGAGAAGTTTGTTCTTTAAAGATTATAAATCCATCTAAAACATTGTCTTCCAGAACAAATGATTTTCCATCGTTACTTAATTTTACACCTGATGAAGTTTCAATTTTATTTTTTAAAGAATCAATTCTTAATTCATAAAACTGATCGGGATAAACTTGAGCAAATAAAACTGAACAAATAAAAAATAATAATGAAATTAAGAGATTTACATTCATAGATAGTCTTTCTAAATATCTCATTGAAAAAATAATTATTTAATTTCAATCTTATCACATTTTTTTAGAAACAAAGGATCAACATCAGCACCATGACCCGGAATATCAGGCACTTTAATTTCTCCAACGTTATAAATTGCGCCATCAATTATCGGATCTTCTTTCATAAATAAATAGCCATCTAAATCTGCATAAGTAAAATTTGTAAATGCAGAAATTACATGAGCAGCTGCTGTTAATCCTAATCTTGTTTCAGTCATACAACCAAGCATACATTTTATACCGGCAGCTTCTGCAACAGAGTTTATTTTAAGTGCTGTAAAAATTCCACCGGATTTTGCTAATTTAATATTAAAATAATCGCAACATCCATTTGTAGCAAGTTTAAATGCATCATGATGATCGAATAAAGATTCATCTGCCATTATTGCAATAGTGGTTATTTCTCTCAATCTTTTTAGATTTTCATAATCCCAGTGTGCAACAGGTTGTTCACAATATTCAATTTCAAATTGCTCGAGTGCTTTTAATGTATTTTTAGCTGTGTGAAAGTCCCAACCCTGATTAGCATCAACTCTAATTGGTAAATCAAAACCAATTTGTTCTCTTATACTTTTAATTCTTGCAACATCAAGTTCTTTTGTAGTACCTAATTTTACTTTAATAGCTTTAAATCCCAACTCTTTGTATTTAATTGCTTTTTGTGCAACACGTTCTGGTGAATCAAGACCAATTGTATTATCAGTCCAAAAAATTCTTTTTCCTCCACCAAGAAAAGAATAAAGTGGAAGATTAGCAGCTTTTGATGCAATATCATAAAGTGCCATATCAAATGCACTTCTTATTGTAGAATTAAATGCAAGATATTTGTGCATTTCTTTGTTGCGTTCTTCAATGTTTAAAGGATCTTTCCCCAAAATAATTTTGGCTAAATCAACTGCAGCAGCAAGGTTTATTGATTGAGTTTCTCCAGTAATACCCCAATAAGGATTTGCTTCACCTATGCCATAAATATTTTCATCTGTGGAAATTTTTATAAATACACTTTGAGCAGCAGGTATTTCCATTATAGCAATCTTAAATGGTTCGTGAAATGGAATATCAGCTTTGAAAATTTCGACTTTTGTAATTTTCATTTTAAGCTCCGATTGTTATTTGGCATTTTTTATAAAAGTAAAATTATAAGTTAAATTTATCCAGGGAATAAAAGGGAAACCATTATTGGAAAAGTTAGTTGGTCGAACTAAACCAATATCACCTGAAAAATTTTCATTATAAAAACGAAAACCAAAAAATATTATAGCAATTTCTGGAAAAGAAGTTTTTGAAGAGGGAATCCAAATTTCACTTAAAAATTTAGAGCCATTTTTAATTTCAGATTGCAACCCTAAAAAAATCATTGGTGAATCATCAAATTCAGAGTCAGAATATCCATAAGCTAAACCAGCTGTAAAGTTATTGTTTCCTTTATTGTATGTTCCAATTAAATATAACATTCCAAATTTGTTGTTAGTTTTTGAGAAATCAGTAGAATTGGTAACAAAACCCCCAGTTGCAAATGTAAAGTTTTTATAACTTAAAAAAGTAATTTTAGGAGCAAGGTAATAAATCTGGTTAGTTGCACCGGGTAAAATTGAAATTCCTCCACCGACAGTAAAAATATTTGCTAAACCTATTGCAGCAAAAGGAAAGAAAATCATATTAGATGAAATAAATCCCTCTCCATGTGGTATTGCATTGGCTGTAGGGAAGAAAAACATTCTGTGTAAACTTTTATCAATATATTTTTTCTCTTCAACTTTAGCTGAATCTTTTACAATTTCTTTTTTGGGTGATTCTTTTGGTAAATCTTGCATTCGATAAATTTCAAGAATTGATTCTTTCGGAATTATAAATTCAATCCCATTTTTATCAATAAAATTAAGTTTTCCATATTCGCTTGAAATAATTCTTCCATAATAAACTGAACTATCTTTAAGAATAACTTTCATCATTGGAGATTTTAAAGTGTCGATTTGAGCAAACAAGTTGATGTAAATAAATGAAAAAAGGAGAAGAAGAATTTTGAAATTCATTTTTCTGCTCAATATTATTAATTAAAAATTAATCAAATCAATGAATAAAAACTATTTATTTGTTTTTTTAACAATAAAAACATCTTGCATCAAATGAATATCATTTTGTCCTTCTTCGTAGTAAAGAAGCTCGAAACCATCAAACAAATTTTGAGTTGTCCATTCAAATGTTTGATATGTCGAAAATTTATTATCACCTTCTTCAAAATAATTATGTTCAAAAATTCCTTTTTGATTAAGAAAATTTATTTCTGATGATGTTAAGTTTTTCAAAGTTTTCTTTCCATGAGTTGTAAAATAGAAAACGCCATTTGGTTTTAATATTCTCTTAATTTCATTCATCCATTTTTTTTGATAATCTTCACTCAAATGTGTAAAAACAGAACGGGCATAAATAAAATCAAAGAAATTGTTTTCATAATTAGTAGGAGGAAGAATATTATTAGTTGAAAAATTTCCAAAAGTTAAATTTACTTTACACCAATTAATTAATTCATTATTAATATCTGAACCAAAAAGATTATAATTATTTTCGGTTGCAAAATGACGAATTAATCTTCCGCATCCACAACCAAAATCTAAAATGTTTGAATTTTGTGGTAATTCTACTTTAGTTTTATATAAACTCGTTCTAATATTATCATATATAATTTTTCCTGATTTAAAATACTCACTAACCCAAGGAATTGCGATAACAGTAAAAATTAATTTTGAATTTGGATATGGCAGTTTATCGGGTAAACCATTTTTTCTAAATGAAATTTCTTCTTTAATTAAATGTGGATTTAAACTTTTAATGGAGTTATAAACAAATCGAATCTTGTCTTGAATATTTTTATTCTTAATAAGTTTTTTAATTATTTTTTTCAATGTTATCACCATTATAAATGAAAATTAGCAAACTAATTAATAAAACTATACCACAAAAAATGAATGAAAAATTTAAATTTGTTATAGCAACAATTAATCCAGCCAAAGTTGGTCCAATTAAATTTCCTACCATTTGAAAACTCGAACCAATCCCCATTACTCCGGCTTTAAAGTTTTGATTTATTTGTTCACTCATTAAAGAATATAAAATAGGTAAGATAAATCCTAATGCTAATCCAATTATAAATAAAAAAGTTGCAAACAAATAAATATCTTTTGTAAAATTTATAATAACAAAAAATAATCCGGCTATAATAAGAGAGTTAATTAAAATAAATTTCAGAGAAAAATATTTCTTTAGAAAAGGTAAAGAAAGATTTGATATTGCAGCTGCAAAACCAAATAATGTAAATAATAAACCAGAAATTGTGGCTAAGTTTTTTACTTCTAAAAAATTATTATCAATGTATAAAGTAAATATTGGTCTTATCATTGTTACACTTAATGTATAACTAAGTAATAAAATTGCAATTAATATCAAGTGATTATTTTTTATAAAAAACATAAAATTATTTTTCAACGAAGATCTTTTAACAGTAGATAAGTTTTCTTCTTCTTTAAATAATAAAATTGGAATAGATGTAACGAAAACAGAAAAAGCAAAAAGTAAAAAGACATATTTAAAACCAAAGTTATCTGCAATTAATCCACCTAATAACGGTCCTAAAATATTACCTAAAGCATTTGAAAATTGAATAAAGCTTAATGAATCAGCAACTTTTTCTTTTGGTGAAAAAACAGTTGTAAATGAAACAGCAGATGGATAAGCTCCACCAAATATTTCTTGTAAAGAAAATGCAATTAATATAAAAGTAACACTTGAGCTAAAACTTAAACTAATTTGTGAAAGTACAAATCCAAACGCCGCTAAAAATGTTGTATAGTTTCTTCCAATTTTATCACCTATAGTTCCCCAAAAAGGTGTAGAAAAAAAAGAAATCAAAAAAGGAGAAGATAAAATCCAACCGCTCCATAAAATTATTTCGTTATTGTTAAACTCGGAAATATCTTTTATAAATAAAGGCAAAATAGGAATTATACTTCTTACACCAGCACGATAAAAAAATTGATTGACTGATAATAAAATTAACTTAGTTTTCCAGTTGAAATTCATAAATTCAAAATAAAGTTGGGCAAAATTAAGTTTTTGATTTCGGCATTGCAAAACATTAATTTTGAATGCAAATGTTCTTTAAATAAGAACCAGGTTGAAAAAAGAGATATCTATGATCGAGTTTATACTAAATCAAAAAAAAATTTCTACAAATACTAGTCCAACAAATGTACTTCTCGATTTTATTCGGAAAGAGATAAAGTTAACAGGGACTAAAGAAGGTTGTCGTGAAGGTGATTGCGGCGCTTGTACAGTTATGATTGGTGAATTAATAGATAACAAAATTAAATACAAAACAATTAATTCATGCTTAGTCCCCATCGGTTCAATTCATAAAAAACATATTGTTACAGTTGAAGGATTAACAGTAAATAATTCATTAACACCAATTCAAAATTCACTTGTTGAAGAGGGTGGAACACAATGTGGATTTTGCACACCAGGTTTTGTTATTTCAATGACATGTTATTTCTTAAACAATAAAAATTTTGTTGAACATGAAGCAATAAATTATTTAGGTGGTAACATTTGTCGTTGTACTGGTTACTATGGAATTATTCGCTCGTTAACTAAAACATCTGAAATTATAAATAATTCCGAGGGGAAAACATACTTAGATAAATTAATTTCAGCTAAGATTATTCCAGAGTATTTTAAAATTATTCCTAAAGAATTAAAACAAATAAAATCAAATAAAAATAAAATTGATAAACCGAAGTTTGTAATTGGTGGCGGAACAGATTTATATGTTCAAAAATGGGAAGAAATAGTTGAAACAAAATCTATATTAATTGATACTAAACAAATATCAAATGAAATTTATAAGAAAGAAAATGAAATAATAATTGGTGCAACAGCTACTATTGAAGAATTTATTAATTCAAAGGTAATTAGAAAAATTATTCCACAAGTAAAAGAATATCTTGAATTATTTGGCTCACTGCCAATTAGAAATAAAGGAACAGTTGCCGGAAATATTGTAAATGCTTCTCCGATAGGAGATATTACGAATATACTTTTAACACTCAATTCTAAAATTCATCTTGAAGGAAAAAAGAAAAGAATTATTCCACTTGAAAAATTTTATTTGGGTTACAAACAACTCGACAAAAAGAAAAATGAAATTGTAACTAAAATTACATTTGAAATACCATCAAAAAATTTTCAGTTTAATTTTGAAAAAGTATCAAAAAGAACTTACTTAGATATTGCAAGTGTAAATTCATCAATTGGAATTTTAGTAAAAGAAAATATTATAAAACAAATCAGAATTTCAGCTGGTGGTGTTGCACCAATTCCACTTTATTTAAAAAACACCTCCGAATTTTTATTAAACAAAGAAATAACAAATCAAAACATAATTGAAGCAACAAAAATTGCTATGAGTGAAATTTCGCCTATTAGTGATGCGAGAGGAACTGCAGAATATAAAAGACTTTTATTACGGCAACTAATTTTTGCTCATTTCATTTTACTTTTTCCGGAACGAATTAATGCGGAGGAACTGCTATGAAAAATATAGATTCAGTTCATCATGTGCGTGGCGAATCAATTTTTATTGATGATGTTAAAGTTCCTGAAAACACTTTATCTGCTTATGTTTTTTACTCACCAATAGCAAGCGGTAAAATTTTAAAATTAGATTTTTCCGAGGCGTTAAAATCAAAAGGGGTTAAAGGAATTTTTTCTGCCAAAGATATTCCGGGAGAAAATCAAATTGGCGGAATTATTCAAGATGAAAATTTATTTGCAGAAGAAGAAGTTCATTTTGTCGGTCATCCTATTGCAATTGTTGTTGCTGAAAAATATTTACAAGCAAAAGAAGCTTCTAAAAAAATTCATGTTGAATTTGAAAAACATAAACCAATATTAAGTCCAAGAGAAGCAGCAGAAAAAAAATCTTTTATTATTCCTCCAAGAATTTTTCAATTGGGCAACACAGAAAATGCATGGAAGGAATGTGATTATGTGTTTGAAGGAAAGGTTGAAAGCGGTGGACAAGAACATATTTATCTCGAAACTCAAGGTGCTGTCGCAATTCCAATAGAAAATGAATTATTGAAAATATATTCAGCTACTCAAAGTCCAACAGCTGTTCAAAGAACAATAGCAAGAATACTTGCCATATCAATGAACAAAGTAGAAGTTAATGTACATAGATTAGGTGGTGGCTTTGGTGGTAAAGAAGATCAGGCAACAGCTTGGGCTTGTATGGCGGCTCTAGCTGCTTATAAATTAAAAACTCCTGTTAAATTAATTTTAAATCGCCAGGATGACATAAGAATTACAGGAAAACGTCATCCATATTCATCAGATTATAAAATTGGTTTAACTAAAGAAGGAAAAATTTTAGCATATGAAGTTACCTTTTATCAAAATGCCGGAGCAGCAGCAGATTTATCTCCAGCTATTCTTGATAGAACTCTTTTTCATTGTACAAATTCTTATTTTATTCCTAATGTTAAAGCAACTGGCTTGAGTTGTAAAACAAATTTAATTCCATTTACTGCATTCAGAGGTTTTGGTGGACCACAAGGAATGTTCGTTATTGAATCTGCAATTCATCATGCCGCTAACGAAATGAATATTCCTGTTTCCGAAATTCAAAAGAAAAACTTGCTTAAAGAAAATGATGAATTTTCTTATGGACAAAAAGCAGTAAATTCATTTGCAATTAAAAGTTTTAAACTATGCGAAGAAAAATTTGAATTGAAAAAACTTCAAGATGAAGTTGAATTTTTTAATTCAAAAAATTTTTTAGTAAAAAAAGGATTGGCAATAATACCAATTACGTTTGGAATTTCTTTTACAACAACATTTTTAAATCAAGCATCTGCATTAATTCATATTTATACAGATGGAAGTATTAATGTTAGTACAGCAGCAGTTGAAATGGGACAAGGTGTAAATGCAAAGCTAAAAAGAATAGCAGCAAAAACTTTATCTGTTGATGAAAACAGAATTAATGTAGATTCAACTAATACTTCTCGTGTTGCAAACACTTCTCCAACTGCTGCAAGCAAAGGCACGGACTTAAATGGATTTGCAGTTATTGATGCTTGTAATATTTTGTTGGAAAGATTAAAAAAAGTTGCTGCAGAAGAACTTGGTGAAGATGACTGGACAAATATTACTTTCAAAAATGAAAAAGTATTTGATGAAGATGAACCAACAACTTTAACTTTTACAGAAATAGTAAGAAAAGCATACATAAAAAGAATCAGTCTTACAGCGCAGGCTTTTCATTCAACACCAAACATTTATTTTGATCCAAAGATAAATAAAGGAAATCCATTTGCTTATCATGTTTATGGAACAGCAATAATACAAGTTACTCTAGATTGCTTAAGAGGCACTTACGAAACCGACTTTGTAAAAGTTGTTCACGATTTTGGTGAATCATTTCATAATCAAATTGATATTGGACAAGTTGAAGGTGGAATTGTTCAGGGCATTGGTTGGATGTCTTCCGAAGAATTAATTTGGAATAACGAAGGAAAACTTTTAACTGATGCATTATCAACTTATAAAGTTCCTGATATTCATGCTATTCCGAAAGAAATAACCATTGTACCATTACCTTATGATAAAGAAAAATTAATGAATGATGAATTCAAAGATAAAATTGGACCGTTAAACTCAAAAGCAATTGGTGAACCACCATTTATGTATGGAATTGGTTTTTACTTTGCTTTATTTAATGCTATAAAATCTTTTAATCCAAAAATAAATTTCATTTACAACTCACCATTAACACCCGAAAAAGTTTTAATGATGCTTTATGAAAATTAATTTTGTAAATAAATTCCGGAGAAGTAATGTCTAACTGGTCTTGGCATATTGAAAATGAAGAATATTTAAACAAAACAATTCAAAGATGTAAAGAACAACAAATAGTTTTACCAAAATTTAGTGAACTCCAAAATCCTGAAACAATTCCCCAAAAAATTCAAGATGAATTATTAAAAGTTGATATGAACGAAACCAATCCACTTAATTTATTCAGAATTAATTGGAGAAATGAAGTCAACACAGGAAAAATTGGAGAAATAAATTTTTTAGAAATACCAAAAGAAATAACTGGTGTTAAAGCCAGAATTATTGGAATGGTTGGGAAATTTTTTCCGACTGGTGCACATAAAGTTGGTGCAACTTATGGTTGTTTGGTTCCATATTTAGTAACGGGAAAATTTAATCCAGAATATCATAAAGCTGTTTGGCCTTCAACAGGAAATTATTGTCGCGGTGGTGCATTTAATTCAAAATTACTTTCTGTTCATGCAGTAGCTATTCTTCCCGAAGAAATGAGTAAAGAAAGATTTGATTGGTTAAAAAATATTGGTGCAGAAATTTATGCTACTCATGGTTGTGAAAGCAATGTAAAAGAAATTTATGATAAATGTCATGAACTTGAAAAAGAAAGTGATGAGTATTTAATTTTTAATCAGTTCGATCAAATGGGAAATCCTATTTGGCACTATAATATAACTGGTTATGAAATTGAAAAAGTTTTTAACAAAATTAAAAATGATAATCAAAGATTAAGTGGATTTGTAAGTTCAACTGGTTCAGCAGGAACAATAGGAGCTGGTGATTATCTTAGAACTATTTCTCCAAATATTAAAGTTGTTGCTTCTGAAGCATTACAATGCCCTACTTTATTAATGAATGGATTTGGTGCTCATAGAATTGAAGGTATTGGTGATAAACATATTCCCTGGGTTCACAATGTTAAAAATACAGATGCAGTTGTTGCTATTGATGATGAAGAGCCATTAAAAATTCTAAGACTATTTAATGAAGAAGATGGATTGAAATTTCTATCTAATCTTGGTATTCAGGATGAGATTATTAAAAAACTTTCATGGATTGGAATCTCAGGTATTAGCAATATAATTAGTTCAATTAAACTTGCTAAATATTATGAGATGAATGAGAATGATATAATATTTACAATTTTTACAGATTCAGTTGATTTATACAAATCAAGATTAGAAGAAATGAATTCTGCATTTGGAAATTATTCATTAAAGCAAGCAGAGATTGATTGGTATTCAATATTACAAAAACAAAGTATAGATTATTTTCAGGAATTAACTTATGTCGATAAAAAAAGAATTCACAACTTAAAATATTTTACCTGGGTTGAACAACAAGGTAAAAGTGTTGAAGAATTAAATGCTTAATGGTATGATGAAAATTACTGGACTGAAAGATTTAATGTTATTCCAATTTGGGATAAGCTAATTGAAGAATTTAACTCAAAGGTTGGAATTTTATAGATGAAAAACATAAAAAAAATAAAGAATGTTTTTATTCCACATAAAGAAAATGATTTAAAACTAGTTGATATTTATTTTGATTCAACGATAAAAAAAATTAAACCAGTTATAGATAAAACTTTTAATTGGAATGAAGTAAACACAAAAGAAAAAAGAAAAAAAATTGCTAAAGAATTTTCTTTTGATGAAAAAAATATTTTGATTGCAATTCCCGGTGGAATAGATTCACACGTACATTTTGATACACCGGGTTTTGAATTTCGTGAAGATTTTTCACATGCATCAAAAGCCGCTTTAGCAGGTGGAACAACTACAATAATTGACATGCCTTGTACTTCAATTCCACCAGTTACAACATTAGAAAATTTTAAAATCAAATTAGATGCTATTAAAAATAAAGGGAAAGTTAATGCATTCTTTTGGGGTGGTGTGCCCGGAAATAATTTTAATATAAAAGAAGTTGAAAAAAATATTTTTGATTTAGTTGAAGCCGGAGTTGTTGGTTTCAAAGTTTATGTCGTTTCGGGAATGTATTCATTTTCTGATTTAACTTATGAGCAAATTAAAATTGTTGCGGATATTGTTTCTCAGACAGGAAAAATATTAGCTGTTCATGCTGAAGATAAAGAATTAGTTTTATCACGTGAACACAAATTCAAATCTCAAAATAAAAATGAATGGATACATTATTGTAAAAGTCGTGATGTAAATTCTGAACTTGTTGCAGTTAAAAATTTAATTGAAATTTCAAGACAGACAAATTGCAAAATTCATGTAGTTCATCTTTCATCTAAAAAAGCATTAGAAGAAATTAGAAAAGCACAAAAAATTGGAATTCAGATTTCAACAGAAACATGTCCACATTATTTGTATTTCACACAAAAAGATTTTCAGAATGTAAAAATCAGAAACTATTTAAAAACTGCTCCACCTGTTAAAAATGAAATTGATAAAAATGCACTTTGGAAAGGATTAAAAGATAATTCAATAAAATTTGTAACAACAGATCATGCTGGTTGTGATCCATCAAAAGAAAAAACATCGAAAAATTTTTGGGAAGTTTATGGCGGAATTCCGGGGGTTCAACATCGGGTTCAATTTTTATTTAGCAAAGGTTTCTTAAAAAACAAAATTTCATTACAAAAAACTATTGAATTACTTTCAACAAATCCTGCCGAGTTTTTTAATCTTAATGGAAAAGGAAAATTAGACATTAACTATGATGCTGATTTTGTTTTAATTGATTTATGGAACTCTCAAAAAGTTAGTGCAAAAGAGATGTATTCAAAAGGTAAATACACACCATTTGAAGGAATTAAATTTAATTGTGTAATTCAAAAAACATACGTTGCTGGCAAAAGGGTTTTTAATAGGAGTTAAAAGATGAAATCAAAAAAATTTTTAATTGAAAACGCATGGATTTGCCCGGTAATAGCTGAAGATATAATCCCATTCTTTGGCGATATTGTAATTGAAAAAAATAAAATTCAAAAAATCAGACCCAAAAATTTTTCTCTCTTTCTTAAAAATCCTTATAAAGTTGGAAAAAATTCCTTTAATGCTTTAGGTAAAGTAATTACTATTCCAAATGTAAATTTTCATGATCATATTTATTCAAGACTTGCAAAGGGGTTAAAATTAAATCATCCACTTAACGATTTTCAGAATATACTTAAAAATTTATGGTGGAAACTTGACAATGAACTTGATGAACAAATGATAATTTCTTCAGCAAATTATGCAGCAATTGAATCAATTAAGAATGGAGTAACTTATATTTTCGATCATCATTCATCACAATCTAAAATTGAAAATTCATTAACATTAATAAAAAATGAATTAAAGAATTATAATTTAAGATCAGTTTTATGTTTTGAAACTACAGATAGAAATGGAGCAAGTAAAGCAATAAACGGACTAAATGAAAACAAAAATTTTTATTCTAATTTTACAGATAACAATACAAAAGCAATGCTTGGGTTACACGCTTCCTTTACTCTTTCAGATGAAATTCTTCTCGAAGCTAAAAAAATGTTAAATGATAATTGGGGAATTCATATTCACATTGCTGAAGATGAAAGTGATGTGAAATTAAGTAAAGATTTTACAAATCTTACTCCAATTCAAAGATTAAGAAAATACAAATTGTTAAATGATAAAAGTATTTTAGTACACGGAGTTCATCTAAGCAAAAATGATTTCTATAAAATTGAAGAGTTTGAATCATCACTTGCTGTTTGTCCCGATTCTAATATGAATAATTCAGTTGGAGTAATTGATTTCAACAGAATACCAAATGCAATTTCATTATTGATGGGAACTGATGGAATGCATTCAAATGTAGCTAAATCTTTAAAGCAAGTTTTTCTTATTTCAAGAAATCAGGGATTTACATTTAATGAATCATTTTCTTTAATTAAAAAAATTTACTTTGACCAAATAAATTTTGTTAAAAAATATTTTGATGATTTCCCATTACTTAATGAAAATGACAGAGCCGATTTTATTATTTGGGATTATACACCACCAACTCCATTAAATAAAGAAAACTTTTGGGGACATTTTATTTATGCAATTTTAGAATCTAAAGTTAATTCAGTAATTCAAAATGGTGAATTTATTTTTGAAAACGGCAAACTAAACTTTATTGATGAAACGTTAATTTCAAATGAAATTTATTTAGCCGGTGAAAAACTATATAATAAATTTTTAACTAAATAAAGTAGATTAAACTTGTTGAGGATTAAATGAATAAGGAATTCTCTGTTATTGGTAAATCTGTTATAAGAGAAGATGCATTTGATAAAGTAACAGGTAAAGCAAAATTTGCAGATGATTATAAATTTGATGAAATGCTTTATGCTAAAATGATCAGAATTAAAGCTACACATGCTAAAATTAACTCAATTGATTTTTCTGAAATTGAAAATCAAAAAGATATTTATGTAATTACTGCAAATGATGTTAAAGGAAAAAATTTAGTCGGATTAATAAAACATGATCAACCAATATTTTGTAATGAAAAAGTTGTAACCCCGGGTGACGTTATTGCAATGATAGTGGGTGAAGATGAAGATAAACTTGAACATTTAGCAAAAAAAGTAAAAGTAAATTTCACACCATTACCAACATTAACAGATCCAACTAAAGCTCTTGATCCAGATTCAGTATTAATTCATCCGGAAGAAAAAAGTAACTTAATTATTCATCACCCATTAAGAAAAGGAGATATAGAAAAAGGATTTTCTGAAAGTGATGAAATACTAGAACAAACATATACAACACAATTAATTGAACACGCTTATATTGAACCAGAATCTGTAATAGCAATCCCAAAAGAAGACGGAATAAAAATTATAGGAAGTATTCAGAATCCATTTACTACAAGAAGAATCGTTTCTCTTGCAACGGATTTACCTTTAGAAAAAATTGAAGTTATTCAAGCACAACTTGGTGGCTCTTTTGGCGGAAAGGATGATACAATGTGCATACTCTCTGCAAGAGCTGCAGTTGCATCTTTAAAAACAAATAAACCAATAAAAATAAAATACACACGGGAAGAATCAATATTAGAATCATACAAACGTCACCCATACATTTTGAATTATAAAGTTGGATATACAAAAGATGGTAAAATAAAAGCGATGAAGATTGATATTCTTGCTGATGGTGGTGCTTATTGTTCAATGAGTCCTTTTGTAACATGGAGAACTGTTGTGCAAGCTACAGGTCCATACGAAATTGAAAATGTTCACACTGATGTTCGGGCAGTTTATACAAATAATCCTTATACAGGTGCAATGCGTGGATTTGGTTCACCACAACCAATCTTTGCTCAGGAATCTTTAATGGATGAAATTGCAATTCGTCTTGGAATTACACCCGATGAAATAAGAAGAATTAATGGTTATAAAAATGGCTCTGTAACAGCAACAGGTCAAAAACTTCAAAATCATGATGTAAATATTTTAACAGTTTTAAACAAGGCAGTAGCTTTAACAAACTTTTCTAATAAGTGGAAAGAGTATAAAAAAGAAAAATCAGTTTTAAATGAATATGAATTTGAAAAACCAATATTAAAAAAAAACAAATTCATTGATCCTAAAAAATTATATCAAAAAGGAATTGGATTGGCAGTTAGTTTTAGAGGTTGTTCACTTGGAGCTGAAGGATTAGATGAAACTTATTGTTATATGTCAATTGAAAAAAATGGTTTAGTAAAAATGCTGACCGGTTTAGCAGAAAATGGACAGGGACTTAGAACAACATTAATTATTACCGCTGCTGAAACACTTGGAATCATACCAGATAAAATTCAGTTTTTAGAAACTAATACATCATTAATTAAAGATAGTGGACCAACAGTTGCTTCTCGTGGTACAATTATGGGAACCGGATCAGTTAAAAATGCAGCTGAGATTTTGAAAGAAAGATTAATCAAAATAGTAAAAAAAGGTTTTCATCTTGATGATAATGATGTGATAGATTTTAGAGAAAATCTGGTCTTTTCCAGAAAAAAAGGTTTGTTAACAAATTTTGATTTTGTTTGTCAATTAGCTTTGGAACAAAAAGAAAACTTAACTGCAATTGGTTATTATAAAAGTCCTGAGGTACATTGGAATGAACATAATGGTCAAGGGGATGCATATTTTACTTACGTTTATGGATGTCAGGTTGCTGAAGTTACTGTTAATATTGGAACAGGAGAAGTTTTTTTAAATAAAATAACTGCTGTTCATGATCCCGGCACAGTAATAAATCGTCTTGGTGCTTTAGGACAAATTTTTGGTGGAGTAACTCAAGGGGCTGGTTATGGAATTTTTGAAGAAATAACTCATGAAGATGGAATGATAAGAGAATTAAATTTCGATCAATATTTAATTCCAACTGCAAAAGATATAGATGAAATTAAACCATATTTTGTTGAAGGTAACGATATTTATGGTGGTTATGGTGCAAAATCTTTAGGAGAACCAACTTTAGAATTAACCGCGGCGGCTATTGCAAATGCAATTAGAAATGCAACCGGAAAAAGATTTTTTAATCTCCCTATTAATCTTGAAGAATTAGTTCTTGGGAAAAAAATTCGACCACAAAATTTGAATAGAGGAAGTTTATGATAAATCTCAATTGTAAAATTGAAACACCTAAAAATATAGATGAGCTTTTAAAACTACTTGCCGTTGAAAATTTCAATTCAAAAATATTAGCTGGTGGAACAGATTTAATTGTTGGGAAAATTCAAGGTTCAAAAAGATTTGTAGATACTGAATTATTAATTGATATAAATAAAATTGAAGAACTTCATAAAATTGATTTAATTGATGATAAAATTATAATTGGAGCATCCACAACATTTTCTGAAATTGAAAACAATAAAATTATAAATGAACATTTACCATTATTAAAAAAGGCAGTTTCAAAAATTGGAAGTTTACAAATTAGAAACAGAGCAACAATTGCTGGTAATTTTGTAAATAATGCACCTTGTGCAGATTCAGTTCCACCTTTGCTTGTTTATAATGCAGAACTTGAATTAATTTCATTTGGAAATAAAAGAACAATATCACTCGAAAATTTTTTAGAAGCTCCTTATAAAACTCAACTGCAAAAAAGTGAATTAGTTTCAAAAATTATTATTCCAGTTCCGGATAAAAATATTATTGGAGATTTTTATAAACTTGGGCGTAGAAGAGCCGTAGCAATTTCAAGAATTACATTAGCTGTTTTATGTAGAATTGAAAATAATTCTTTTGATGATATTAGAATTGCATCAGGTGCTGTTACACCAATTGGAAAACGATTTTATGAAATTGAAAATTTTACCAGAGAAAAAAGAATAAATAATGATTTATTAATTAATCTTTCACAAATGCTTGGCGAAGAAATTTTAAAGATAACCGGATTAAGATGGTCATCAGCTTATAAATTACCAGTAGTTCAACAAATGTTTTATCAATTGTTAAATAATATTGTGATAAAAAAATGAAAATAAAATTTTACTTAAACAAAAAAGAAATTGAAATTGAAGTTGATCCAACAATAAGATTAATTGATTTATTAAGGGAAAAGTTAAATCTAACAGGAACAAAAGAAGGTTGTTCAATTGGAGAGTGCGGTGCATGCACTGTTATTGTAGACGGTAAAGCAATTAATAGTTGTTTAATGTTAGCATATCAAGTTGATGGTTGTAATGTAATTACAATCGAAGGGATTTCAGAAGATGGAAAACTTCATCCGCTTCAAGAAAATTTTTTGAAAACTGGTGCCATTCAGTGCGGATTCTGTACGCCTGGAATGATTATGTCCGCTTATGCATTACTGCTTGAAAATCCTAATCCAACAGAAGAAGAGATAAAAGATGCAATTGCCGGGAATCTGTGTCGTTGCACAGGATATAAACAAATTATAGATGCAATTGAAGTCTCGGCAAAAGAATTAAAAGGTTAAGATTTCTCAGTCACTTCGCTTCTTCGAAATGACAAAGAAGAATTAAATGTCATGTCGAACGGAGATAGACATATTTAAGATTTCTCACCCGCTAAAGCGGGTTCGAAATGACAGACAACATTGTCATTTCGAGCGAAGCGAGAAATCTTAACTCATAAATTCATCAGATAAATCTTTCCATTCAGGATTAATACTTTCAACTAATTTGTTTTTCTTCTCTCTTCTCCACTTTTTGATTTCTTTTTCTCTTGCGATTGCTGTTCTAATATCAGAAGTAATTTCGAAATAAACTAGTTTGTTAAGATTATACTTTGATGTAAACCCATCAACTAATTTGTTTTTATGCTCGTAAATTCTGCGGGTCAGATTATTGGTCATACCGACATACATAACTTTATTATTCCAATTAGTAAGAATATAAACGTAATAGGTATGTTCTTTCATTTAATTTTTTTATGAAATATTTAACCAAGATTTATCTGTAGTATTATACTTAATGATTTCTCACATTCGCCTTGCTCATGTTCGAAATGACAAACGCTATTCTTTGTGTCATTTCGAGCGAAGCGAGAAATCTAAAAAGATTTATCAGTCACTCCGTTCCTTCGAAATGTCAAGCAATTTTATTTTGTCATATCGAACGAAGTGAGATATCTAAAAAGATTTCTCAGTCGCTCCGCTCCCTCGAAATGACTGGATTTTTTATTTTTGTCATGTCGATCCCGATTTATTGGAAGAGACATCTTTAAGATTTCTCACATTCGCTTTGCTCATGTTCGAAATGACAGGCATTTTTATTTTGTCATTTCGAGCGAAGCGAGAAATCTAAAAAAATTTATCAGTCACTCCGTTCTTTCGAAATGAAATATGAATAATTATCTAATACTTCATTAATCATCATCAAATGTTTATTCTCTGCACCATTCTTATAAATCAGATCAGCTAAATTTTCTTCATAAATTTCTTGAAATTTTTCTTCTGCTTTAATAACCACTTTCGTTTTTCCATTTTCAATTGTAATTACGAATCCATCGTTCTTGCTTTTATTAAAATCCTTTAGAGTTGAAAACAGAGTAAATTTATCTTTATATGGTGCTCCGTTATGAGGACAAAAAGTTTCGCAATTACCGCATTCATTGCAGAGTGAGTCAATATGAAGAATCTGATTCGAATCCTTAAAAACCGGATGATTGATTTTGATTTCAACATTTGCGCGATTAGGACAAACATCAACACATTTATTGCAGATCGTATTACAATTCAAGCAGCGTGATGCTTCGTTGGTTATATCCACTTTACTCCACTCAATATTTCTTTTTATAATATTAAGTTCTTCCATATTTATTTGGGAGTATTTATTAATATCTATTGAAGAGTAATGTATGTTCTCTTTTTTTAAGATTGCATCCGCTACTTTTCTTCCATCTGCAATTGCTTCAACAACAGTAGCCGGACCTTTAAGAGCATCACCACCAATAAATATATTTTCAATATTTGTTTCATTGGTAAATGGATTAACTTCAGCTCTGCCTTTAAAAGTTTTTATTTTGTTCAACTCTAAAATAGAAGTTTCAACGCTTTCACCAATTGCTGAAATTACTGAATCAACCTCAAATTCCTCAAATTCACCTTCAAAGGGGACCACACTTCTTCGTCCATCAGGTTCTGGTTCGGACAATTTCATTTTCTGGCAGATTAATCTTCTATTTTTAAAATCATAAGGTAGCAATAGTTCTCTGAATATAACGCCATCTGAAAGTGCCGCTTCAAACTCCTCGCGGTCTGCTGGCATATATTCTTTTGTCCTACGGTAAATCAAATAAACATTCTCAACTCCAGTGCAGCGTTTTGCAGCGCGAGCACTATCCATTGCAGAATTACCACCTCCAATCACCGCAACATTCTTTCCTAATGAAATATCTGGGTTGTGATGATAATCCCACAAAAAATCGATAGCATTAAGAATCTCTTTATCAGATGTAATATTTAATTTGTTTGATTTCTCTGCACCGATTGCAATGTAAATATATTTATAACCTTCATTCTTTAATTTACTTACAGAGAAAGTTTCATCTACACCAAAAATAAATCTTACCCCGAATTGTTCGATAAATTTTATGTCACTATCAATTGCAGATTGTGGAAGTCGGAATTTTGGTAAAACATTTTGTACAATTCCGCCGGCGCTCACATTTTTTTCAAATACTGTAACATCAAAACCTGATTTTGCTAAAAAGTAGGCAGCCGATAAACCAGATGGACCGGCACCAATTACAGCGACTTTGATTTGGTTATTCCTTTCATTGAAAGAAATACTTTTCATAAAATCATTGTAACCATTCAACGCGGCTTCTTTTTTTAGATCACGGATTTTTACTGCTTCATCATAATCAATCCGCGTGCAATGATACATACATTGATGATCGCAAATGTAACCAGTAATATGTGGAAGTGGGTTTTTATCTGTAATTAATTGCAGTGCTTCTACGTATCTTCCTTCGCCAACTAAACGTATATATTCCGGAACATCTTGATGAATTGGACATGCAACTTTACATGGTGCAATAAAACAATCAAATGTATAAAGTTTGTCTGGAACTTTGATCGATTCAACTGTTCTGGTTTCTTTTTTGTAAAGTGGATTATCCAGCGATTCTTCAGCAAGCTTTTTTAATTTTTGTAAATCAATTGAATTGTTTGTCTTATGTGGAGTTTCCTTTACAAAATCTGCAATTTGTTTAAGTCGATTATATCCACCCGGTTTTAAAAGTTCTGTTGCAAAAGTAACTGGCATAATTCCAGTCTCTAATATTGCGTTTATATTATTTACTGAAGCACCACCTGAAAAGGAAATATTAATTTCTCCGGAAAACTGTTTTGCAATATTTGAAGCAAGATTAATTGTAAGAGGGAAAAGCGCTCTGCCGGACATATACATTTCATTGCCGGGCATTCTCTGCTTTTTATTTTTTACTGCAAGAGTGTTTGATAATTTTATTCCAAACTCTTTACCGTTTTCTTTTGCAAATCCTTTTAAGCGATGTAACATTGATACAGCATCATTCCATTGCAAATCATTTTCAAATGAATGCTTATCGAGATAAACTTTATTATAACCGAGATTCTTTAAAGTGTTTGAAACAAAATCGTAACCAAGCAAAGTTGGATTCAATTTAACATAAGTGTGTAAACCTTTTTCCTTAATTAAATATTTTACAATCGATTCAATCTCGTTAGGAGGACAACCATGCATTGTTGAAAGTGTAACCGAATTAGAAATATTTGGCGAAATATTTTCGGTTGCCGCGATTAATTTTTTGTTGTCGCTTAAATTATTTTGGATATACTTGATTAAGTTAATTTTATATTCCACAAATTGTTTTGATAACTCTGCATTTTTTAATTGTTCAATAAATCGATCCATTCTTTCAGTTTTTATTCCATCAAGGTCATAACCAACGCTCATATTAAAAATAAAACCAGATTCATAGTTGTCTGATAATTCATAATAATTTTTGATAAAGTGAATTAAAATCCATGCTTTCAAATATTCATCGTATGACTGCTCTAGTTTAAGTTCTTGCGACCATTCAACATTATATCCTTCATCTTCAGCATCAATACATGGGCGGTCTATTTTTAACTCATCAATTTTCTGAACAGTCTTTAACTCAAAAAATCTTCCACCAGTTAAATAAGCAGAGATTATGTTTTGAGTCATTTGTGTGTGAGGACCAGCAGCTGGACCAATTGGTAATTCAAGACTTTGATTAAGAAAAGTTTTGTTACCTGCATTAATTACTTTACTAAAGTTAATCTCTTTAATTCCAAAAATACTTTGATGTGATTTGTATTCATTAATGATACAAGAAACTATTGAATCGAAAGAAAGTGGCTTCATTAAATCAGGCATTATAATTCTCCAATTAATAGATGTAAATATCTTTATTTATGTTTAATTTTTGCACTGAAAATTAAAGAAAAAATATTTTAACAAAATCGTGAGTTCTAATATGATTGAAAAAATAATTAAAGCAGTTGAAGAAGAAAAAGAAAATCTTTTTTCATTGATGCAAAAATTAATTCAGATAAAAAGCTATAGTGGTGAAGAGAAAGAAATTGTCGAATTCATTATTTCTAAAATGAAAGAATTTGGATTTGATGAAGCTTATCATGATTCATTTGGAAATGCAATCGGTAAGATTGGAAATGGTCCGATTAAAATTATGTATGATGCACACATTGATACAGTAAAAGTAACAGAAACAGAAAACTGGGTTCGTCCACCATTCGGCGGTATAATTGAAAATGGAAAAATTTACGGACGCGGAGCTGTTGATGAAAAACCAGCAATGGCGGGATATTTAATTGCAGGAAAAATTCTTAAAAAATATTTTAATGATGATTTACCTTTTACAATTTATGTTGTTGGCTCTGTTTTAGAAGAAGATGCCGATGGTTATCCTCTTTATCACATTATTAAAAACGAAGGAATTAAACCGGATTTTGTTCTTCTTGGTGAACCAACAGATTTAAAAGTATATCGTGGTCAACGTGGAAGAATGGAAATAAAGATAACAACGACTGGCAAATCAGCACATGGTGCACATAATCAAAAAGGAATTAATGCGATTTATAAAATGCAACCAATAATTTCTGACATTGAAAAACTTGATAAAAAATTGAACCCAAAATCTCCGTTAGGTAAAGGCTCAATTACTGTTAGTAATGTTTTATCTAAAGCTCCATCATTATGTTCAGTTGCAGATTTTTGTGAAATACATATTGATAGAAGAATGACTATTGGTGAAAATAAAAGTAGTGTTATAAATGAATTAAAAGGAATTATTAAAAAGCATAAAATAGATGCAAAAGTTTCTATTCCTAAAGTTGAAGGAAGAAGTTGGAAAGGAACAGAATTTTCAACAGAAGCATATTTCCCCACATGGGTGTTTGATGAAAAACATCAATTGGTTGAAGCGGCGTTGAGAGCATCTAAAAAATCAATTGGTAAAGCAAAAACGGGTGTGTGGAGTTTTTCTACAAACGGTGTTGCAACAGCCGGGCATTTTGGAATTCCTACAATTGGTTTTGCTCCCGGCAAGGAGGAGTTATCTCACTCATCTAAAGAAGAACTTGTTTTAGATGATCTTGCTAAAGCAACTAAATTTTATTCATTATTTCCGTTTGAACTGACAAAGAAATAGAACACTGATTTTGATGATTTATTATGATAAAATATGAATGATAATTATTTACATTCAGAAATTACCGATAAAATTATAAAAGCATTTTATAATGTTTATAATAAATTAGGTTATGGTTTTCTTGAAAAAGTTTATGAACGAGCAATGTTAATTGAAATGTCAAAATTTGGATTAAATTGTCAAAGTCAATTCCCAATAAGAGTATTTTATGAATCAAAAGAAGTTGGCGAATATTATGCTGATATATTAGTTGACGATAAAATTATAATAGAGCTGAAGGCAGCTGAAACATTAATGCAAGAGCATGAGTGCCAATTAGTTAATTATTTAAAAGCGACAAATATTGAAGTTGGGTTACTTTTAAATTTTAGAAAAGTACCTCAAGTTAAAAGAAAAGTTTTTACAAATGAACATAAAAAATCATAATTATCTTAACTATCTGTGTTCTATAATTTTAGGAGAATAACATGGAAAAATCGCATTTCAAAGGAAAACATTTTTTAACAGAAGATACCTGGACAAAAGAAGAACTCGATTTTGTCTTTGATACTTCATTCGAACTAAAAGAAAAATTTTACAAAGAAGAACCAACACTATGGCTCCCATATAAAACATTATTTATGATGTTCTTCGAACAATCAACTAGAACACGTAATTCAATGGAAGCCGGGATGACACAACTTGGCGGACATGCACACGACCTGACGCCAGATAAAATGCAAATTACTCATGGCGAAGTTGCTAAAGATACAGCAATTATTTTAAGCAGAATGGGGCACGGCATTGCTTGTCGTAATTGTTTTTACGGAATCGGAAAAAAATATTTGGATGAACTTGCTCAATACTCAACAAAACCTGTTATGTCATTGCAAGATGATGTATATCATCCGTTTCAAGGTTTAGCTGACTTAATGACAATCTTTGAAAAGTTTGGTAGAAACACAAAAGGATTAAAGGTAACAATTTCCTGGGCTTATGCAACAACACACTCAAAACCATTAAGCGTTCCTCAAACTCAAATACTTTTATTTCCGCGTTATGGAATTGATGTAACCGTTGCTCATCCCAAAGAATTTCCATTAAGCAAAAACATTGTTGAAAAAGCACAAAAGAATGCAATTGAAGGTGGCGGAAGTATTAAGTTTACAAATGATATGGATGAAGCTTTTGAAGGTGCACAAATTGTAGTTCCTAAAAACTGGGGTGGCTTTGGTTATTACGATGAAGAGTATTATCTCTCGAATGAAGATGAATGCAAGAAAGAAATGAAGTCGAACCTTGAGAAATATAAGAACTGGATATGTGACGAAAGAAGAATTAAACTTGCTGATAAAAATGTTAAGCTCATGCATGCTCTTCCGGCAGATAGAGGCAATGAAGTTACTGATGAAATACTCGACAATCCAAATATTTCAATTGTTTTTGATGAAGCTGAAAACCGTCTGCACACAGCTAAAGCAATTATGGGATTAACGATGTAAAAAAATAAAAAAAGGAACGCTGATTTTATTTTCAATTAAATGTATCAACGTTCCTTTTTTATATTAATTAAATTCTTAGAGAAAAAAATGTCTAACTACAGATATAAATGTTTCGACTGCGAAAAAATTTATTCTAAAGAGGAAGTTGAAATTAATTTAATTTATTTGTGTCCGGATTGTGGTGAAGTTGAAAAAAACACACCATTAAAAGGAATATTACTTATTGAATATGATTATGATGATATAGCAAAAAAAATTAGCAGAGAAGAATTTTTAAGGTATCCAACAGGAAAATTTTGGGTTTATGATTTTCTGTATCCAATTGATTTTAATAATGAAAGATTAAAAAAAATAAAAAATCAATTAGATAAAATTTCTTTACCATCAAATAATTATTTAATTGAAAATTATGAAGCAAAGCAATTTGCAATTTTAGACGACACCAGAAATCCGACATTATCATTTAAAGACAGAGCATCATCATTAGTTGCGTTAAAAGCAATTGAACTTGGAATTAATTTTGTTTCTGCAGCTTCAACCGGTAACGCCGGTTCATCATTAGCGGGAATTTGTGCACGGCTTGGTTTAAAATCGATAATTTTTGTCCCCAAAAAAATTCCCGAAGCAAAAAGAATTCAAATACAATCTTACGGTGCTGAATTAGTTGTTGTTGATGGAGATTATGATTTAGCATTTGATATTTGTTTGGAAATTTCAGGTCGGAAAAAATGGTACAATAGAAATACTGCATATAATCCAATGACTATTGAAGGTAAAAAATCTGCTGCTTTTGATATTTTTATATCCACCAAGGGAAAAGTTCCAAATCATATTTTTATACCTGCAGGTGATGGAGTGATAATTTCCGGGTTATATAAAGGATTTGATGAACTTAAAAAATTGGGATGGATAGAACAATTGCCAAAACTAATTTCAGTTCAAGCTAAAGGAAGCGATGCAATCTTTAGATTTTATAATGAAAGAAAATTTGAATTTAAAAATGCAAATACAATTGCAGATTCAATTTGTGCCGGTGCGCCACGAGCTTTATACCTAGCTTCAAAAGCTATTAAAGAATCAAATGGTGATATTGTATTAGTTGACGATAATGAAATTTTATTTGCACAAAAAATAATAAGTGAAAAGTTTGGAATGCTGATTGAACCATCATCAGCTACAACATTCGCAGCTTTTCAAAAAATGAAGTTTGATAATTCTTTACTCTTATTTACCGGAAATGGATTAAAAGATGTTTCATCATTATCATTTTGGAACAAACAACCCGAAGTTCTTTCTATAGATAAAATAAAGGAAAAATATTTTTAATGAATAAAACCATTGATGCTTTGTTAATATCTGCTGGATATTCAGGCAGAATGGGGGACTTTAAACCATTAATTAAAATTAATGATAAATCATTTGTTGAAATTATAATTGAAAAACTATTATTAGTTTGTAATAAGGTGGTTATTGTTACAGGATTTAGAAATGTTGATTTGGAAAATGAAATAAGTTTATTGAAGAAAAAAAAATCAGCATGGGCTGAAAAAGTAATCTGCATTTATAATGAAAATTATTATGATGGAATGTTTACTTCAATAAAAAAAGGAATTGATGTACTTCAAAATTCTTCTTGGGTTCTTTTTCATTTTGTTGATCAACCTTTAATACCAAAGGAATTTTATTACGAATTGATTAATCAAATAGATGAAAATTATGAATGGGTTCAGCCGGTTTACAACTTTACTTATGGACACCCGGTTGTTTTTAATAATAAAATTATTTCAATGGTATCAGACGCTCCGAAAAATTTCAGAATGAAATTAATTCGAGATAATGATAATGTAAAAAAGAAATTTTGGTTGACTAATTATAAAGAAATACTTCAAGACATTGATACAAAAGAGGATTTGGAAAATTATGTTGAAAATCAATAACCACGGCTTTTTAAATAAAGAGCTAAATCTTGTGTCGCTTGATATGAATTTGCATCAATTACAAATGTTTTTTTATTACAATCAAAAACTTTTTTACCATTTGATGAAATAATTAAATCAACATTTACTAATTTGGAAATAGTTACAATCTCGGCATTTTGTAGCTTTGTTAAATCTAACCCTGTTTCTATTATTGGTTTCCAAATTAATTCATCTTCAATAACATTAAATTTTCTTAATTGAAAATTCCATACCAGAATTTTTCTATCCTGATCAAATTCAAAAGGATAGTTTTCTCTAGGCATAGAAGGCATTATAATTACGCTTGTAATTTTTTCTTTATTAAGATTGTTAATATTTGAGCAACCAACAATTAATATTAAAAAAAGAAAAAAAGAAAAATTCAAATGCTTCACTGTTAATAACCCATATTTTTTATTTGTTGAGCAATAGTAGCACCAAAGTTTTCATATGAGATTGATTGGGTAAACAATCCCCATGTTTTATTTAATGTTAATCTTTCAAACAAAATAATTTCTTTTTTCTTAGTATCATAAATTCTAATTAATATAGGTTTAATATCAGGTTTTATTGAGAAAAACCCATTTTGTCTGTATGTTGAATAATTCGAAGTTCTTCCAAAGACAATTAAATCAACATTAATGTCTTTGGCAATTTTTTCAACATCAGATGTATTCAAATTAGTTAATCTTAAATCGCGGTCTAATATTATTTCCCAGGTTGAATCTTGAGTAACTACTTCAAATCCTTTTTGCAAAAAACCAATTGTTAGGGATTGATGTATGTAATCAAGATTATAAGGATACTCTTGGTAATCATCAAAGGGCATTATTACAACAGAAGAAATTTTAGGTTTATCTTTCTCTTGTGAATAAATTGTTACGATTTGAAAAAAGAAAGAAACAAAAATTAATTTTATTAAAAATTTCATTTTGAATTCCTTTCATTTGTACTAATAATAAATAAATATTTTTAAAAAGCAAAATGTTAATTATATTTAACAGCAAGTTGACCACATGCAGCAGCAATATCGTCACCTTGAGTTTCTCTTATCATTACTGTAATGTTATAATTTCTTAATCTGTCTGCAAACTTATGAATTTCATTAATTGGTGTGGGCTCTAATTCGGCAGAAATTCCAGTTGGATTCATGTGTTTTATACTGTTGAAAGGAATAATATTTATTTTACTGGGTAGTTTTGAGCAAATTCTTGCTAACTCTTTAGCATCTTCTAATCTATCATTAATGCCTTTTAACATAGTGTATTCAAATGTAATTCTTGTTTTTGATTTTAAAGCATATTCTTTCAAAGCAATTAAATTTTCATTTAGAGAATATTTCTTATTTATTGGCATTATTTTGTTTCTTACATCTTCAAAAGGAGAATGCAAAGACAAAGCTAGTTTTATTCTGTAATTCTTTTCGGTTAATTCTTTAATTTTATTTGCAATTCCTGCTGTAGAAATAGTTATTCTTGTTCTGCTTAAGCCTTTTGTTAATTCATGTGTAAATATTTCAATTGATTTTAATGTATTTTCAAAATTTAAAAGTGGTTCACCCATTCCCATAAACACAATATTTGTTATTTTATTTTTACCAACTTCTTTTGCTGTTAAAAGATATTGATCAACTATTTCTCCTGTTGTTAAATTTCTTTTATAACCCATTAATCCGGTTGCACAAAATTTGCAATCAAGTGGACAACCAACCTGAGTTGAAATACAAAGAGTGTTTCTTTCGCCTTCGGGAATTAAAACAGATTCAATTTTTTTACCATCAATTGTATTGAATAAAAATTTTTTTGTTTGAGTTGAAGGTGAACTTTGAATATCTAACAATTGAAGTGTTTGAAGTGTAAATCTTTCTTTTAAGTTATGTCGAAATTCTTTAGAAAGATTTTTCATCTCATCGAAATCAAAAACAACATGATTGTACATCCAATTAAAAACTTGTGATGCTCTATATTTAGGTTGACCAGTTTCTAAAAAAAATTCTTCCAGCTCTTTTAATGTCAAACCTTTTAATGTTTCTATCTTTTCATTTTTCATAATGTAAATATATCAATAAGATGTAACAAAATAATTTCAACAAATTATTTTAATTATAAATTCACTTTTTTTTTGAAAAATCATTCCTTACTTTTTCGCATAAAAAATTAACCCAAAACAAAATTTTGGAGAAAACATGAATTTTGATTTTACTGAAGATCAATTAATGATTCAACAAACCGCAAAAGATTTCGCCACAAGTGAAATTGCCCCAACTTCAATTGAAAGAGATAAGAATGCGGAATTTCCTTATGAAATAGTTAAAAAACTTGGTGAACTCGGCTTTATGGGAATGATGGTTTCACCAGAGTATGATGGTGCCGGACTCGATACAATAAGTTATGTTTTAGCAATGATTGAAATTTCTAAAGTTGATGCAAGCGTAGGTGTAATTATGTCTGTTAATAATTCTCTTGTTTGCTATGGATTAGAAAAATGGGGAAGTGATTACATAAAAGAAAAATATTTAAAACCATTAGCACGCGGTGAAAAATTAGGAGCATTTGCACTTTCTGAACCAGAAGCAGGAAGCGATGCAACAAAACAACATACTTATGCAAATAAAGTTGATGGTGGTTGGTCAATAAATGGAATTAAAAACTGGATTACAAATGGTGTTAATGCAGATTATTATTTGGTAATTGCTCAAACTGATAAAGAAAAAGGGCATCATGGAATTACAACATTTTTAGTTGAAAAAGGTACACCGGGTTTTACACATGGAGTAAAAGAAGATAAACTTGGAATCCGTAGCAGTGATACTTGTTCACTTTCATTTGAAAATTGTGTTGTTCCAGAAAAAAATATTGTTTGGGAAATTGGTAAAGGATTTAACTTTGCCATGAACACTTTAAATGGTGGAAGAATTGGAATTGCAGCCCAAGCAGTTGGAATTGCTGAAGGTTCTTTGGAAGCTGCAATTAAATATGCCAAAACAAGAAAAGCTTTTGGAACTGAAATTGCAAATCATCAGGCAATACAATTTAAATTAGCTGATATGTCAACTAAAGTTGAAGCTGCTAAATTACTAACATTAAAAGCTGCAGCATTAAAAGATGCCGGCAAAAAATATGTTAAAGAAGCAGCTATGGCAAAATTATATGCATCTAAAATTGCAGTTGAATGTGCATTGGAAGCAATTCAGATTCATGGTGGTTATGGTTACGTTCGTGAATATCAAGTTGAAAGATTTTTACGTGACGCTAAAATTACAGAAATCTATGAAGGTACATCTGAAATACAAAAAATTGTTATTGCAAGAGAGTTATTAAGAGACTAATGAAGATATTATTTTTTATATCAGTTCTTTTTGTTTCAATTTCTGCCCAGCCTGAAATGAATAAATGGAAACCCAAAACTGTTGATTATGTTTTTGTGGTTCAAAAGGAAAAAGATTATAAATCAAATTCAATTTTTTCGCATCTGCAAAATGTTTATACTTTTTTAATTAGTGAGCCGGATGGTGACAATTGTCCATTTTCGCCATCCTGTTCAAATTTTTTTGTGGAAGCTGTTGAAAAAACAAATTTTTTTTCAGGCACACTTTTATTTATGGATAGATTTACACGCGATATGAATCCCATTAAAAATTTGAAGCAATACCAAAAAATTTCTGATAAGAAACTTTATGATCCGGTTGAAAATTATTTATTTGATTGAATTCTATGCTTAAGAATAAATTATTTATTATTTGTTTTTTTGTTGCACTTAATTTATTAGCTCAAGTAAATAATGATATTTACAGTTTAGAAAACAGAGTAAATTTTGCAAATCATCTGTATAAAGAAACAGATTATTTGAGAGCAATTGATGAATACAAAATAATTTTGCAAAATGTTGAAAATGATACAATCAGATTTAGATTTGCCAATAGTTTCTTAAAATTAAATCGATTTGATGAAGCTTCTGAAAATTTTAAAACCTTATTTTTTACTTCTCTTTCAAACGAAGCAAAATTATTTTATTTCAAATCCAATTTTCTTAAAAATGACTTTAAATTATTCAGAAAATTAGTTGAAAATAAAGTTTATCTGCCGGAAAAATTTTATAATGAGGTTAATAAGCTAAATTCAATATCATACTTTTTAGATAATGAAATTTTACCACAGCAAGGAATATTATTGAATCCATTTGAAGATTCATTACAAACAAAACTTTACCTTTTTTATCAGCTTAAAAAAAATCCACCGAGCAAAAATCCAATTCAAGCAGCAATATTTTCTTCATTAATTCCCGGAGCAGGAAAAATTTATACTGGCGAATTATCAGATGGAATAATATCTTTTATTGCAACAACAGTTTCTCTTTATTTATCAATAAATAATTTTCAAAACAATCATCAATTCAGAGGTTGGGTCTTTGCCGGAATTTCTTCTCTTTTTTATGCCGGCAATATTTATGGTTCATATATATCAGCTAAAAAATTTAATGATGAATCAAAAAATAAAGTTCAAAATGAAATTGAATCTTTCTTTAAACAAAGAAATTATTTTTTGCCACAAATTGAATTTTAATGAGAATAATTTTAACAAAGTTTTTATTTCTAATAATACTATTAGAAAATAATTTCGCTCAAACTTCCATTGAAGAAGTATATTCTTTAGCTAATAAGTTGTTTGAAAATAAAAATTACTTCGATGCTATTACTGAATATAAAAGAGTTAATTATTTTGATACAAAAAAAGAATACTCTTTCGATACAAACTATAAAATCGGGTTGTGTTATAAATATGGCGGCTTTTATGAAAACTCAATTCAGTATTTTTATGATGCATTAAAATATTCAAAAAATTTTGATAATACTTTTGAAATAAAAACTCAAATAATTAGAGTAAATATTTTACGTAAAACAATTGATAGAGCTTTTCAACTTTGTAATGAATTAGAAAAAGATGTTTTATTTCAAAGTAAAACAGATGAAATTAATTATTGGAAAGGATGGTGTTATATTTTCAATGATGATTGGAATAATGCTGAACTGACTTTTGCCAAAACATATTTAGGAAAAGATATTTATTTACTTGCAAAAAAAGTTAATAAAGAAAAACTTTCTGTAACATTTGCAAAGGTTATTTCTTATATTTTGCCAGGAAGTGGACAAATTTATGCAGGTAAATATATATCCGGATTGCTTTCATTAGCTTGGAATCTTGTTGCGGGTTATTTTACAATAAATTCCTTTTTGGAACAACGAGCTTTTGATGGTATAATAGTAGGAGAACTAGTTTGGTTAAGGTTTTATAAAGGTAATGTTGAAAATTCTGAAAATTTTACCATCGATAAAAATTTATCAATAACAAATAATGCAATGAAATTTTTACAAGAAGAATATAGAGGATTAAAACCGTGAAACTTTCTGAAAATGAAATAAGAAAAATTACCTATGAAACAATTGAAGAATTAGGAACAAATGTTTCTCAAGATGTAATTAAAGAAGCAGTAAAAAAGAAAATCGAATCACTTAATAATGTGCCCTTGAGTTCAATAAACGAAAGCTCTGGCAAAGTAATATTAACTTCGTTTGGTCTAAACAAACCCGGAATCGTAGCAGCAATAACATCTGCCTTAGGCAATTTTAACTGCGATATTCAAGATTTAAGTCAAAGAATTATAGGAGATTTTTTTACAATAATTATGATTCTTGATATTTCATCATCTTCAAAAGATCTAAAGGAAATTCAGGAAGAAATGAGAAAAACAGCAGAACAATTAAACATAAAAATATATCTTCAACATGAAGATGTATTTAGATTTATGCATAGAATTTAAAATCAAAATACGGTAAAATATGAATTACGAATTCACAGAAATTTTAGAAACAATTCGAATGACTGAAATTGAGCATTTTGACATTCGAACAGTTACACTTGGAATAAGTTTAAGAGATTGCCACGATAGAAATCTTGAAATAACAAAACAAAAAATTTATGACAAAATTTTAAAGTATGGAAAAAACCATGTAAAAAATGCAAAAGAAGTTGAAGCACAATTTGGAATTTCAATTGCAAATAAAAGAGTTTCAGTTACACCAATTTCAATTCCATTCGATTCCTTAACTGCCGAAGAATTTATCGAAATAGCAAAAACATTAGATAAAGCAGCTGAAGATATAGGAATAGATTACATAGCAGGATTTTCTGCACTAGTGCAAAAAGGAATGACAAACGGGGAAAGAGAATTAATAAAATCAATTCCATTTGCACTTTCTCAAACAAAAAGAGTTTGTTCAAGTGTTAATATTGGTTCTACAAAAGCCGGAATCAATATGGACGCAGTTAATTTAATGTCCGAAGTAATAAAAAAAACAGCTGAACTAACAAAAGAAAAAGATTCAATAGGTTGTGCAAAATTAGTTGTGTTTGCAAATGCAGTTGAAGATAATCCATTTGTTGCAGGTGCTTTTCATGGTGTAACAGAACCAGAAGTTGTTCTTAATGTTGGTATAAGTGGACCCGGAGTTGTTTTGGATGCAATAAAAGAAGCAGGAAAAGTTGATTTACAAACCCTTTCCGAAGTAATTAAGAAAACAATATTCAAAATAACCAGAGCGGGTGAATTAATAGGTAGAAAAGTTGCAGAAAAAAATGGTGTCCCATTTGGTATTGTTGATATTTCATTAGCCCCAACTCCAGCTGAAGGAGATAGCATTGCAGATATTTTAAAGGCAATGGGAGTTGAAGATGTTGGAGCTCCTGGCACAACTGCTGCATTAGCAATGTTAAATGATTCAGTAAAAAAAGCTGGATTGATGGCTAGTTCATCTGTTGGTGGAATGAGTGGTGCATTTATTCCTGTAAGCGAAGATATGGGAATGATTCGTGCCGTTCAGGCAGGAAATTTATCTCTTGAAAAACTTGAAGCAATGACTGCAGTTTGTTCTGTCGGACTTGATATGATTGCTATTCCCGGTGATACACCGGCTTCTACTATTGCAGGTATAATAGCAGATGAAGCAGCAATTGGAATAATAAATGATAAAACAACAGCTGTAAGAATTATTCCTGCTTATGGAAAAAAAGTAGGTGAAATGGTCGATTATGGCGGATTACTCGGTTTAGCACCGGTGATGGAAGTTCGTACTATAAGCTCTCAAAATTTTGTTTCTCGTGGAGGTAGAATTCCTGCTCCTATGAGAAGTTTAACTAACTAATTTAATTCTTAATAAGAGGAGGTTAAATGAAAAAAGGATGGATAATTGCGTTGGGTGTTGTGGGTGTTATAATATTTTTTGCAATTATAATTATAAGTTGGGCTATAGGAAAATATAATTCATTTGTTTCTTTGAATGAAGGTGTTAAAAGTTCATGGAGTCAAGTTGAAAATGTTTATCAAAGAAGAGCTGATCTAATTCCTAATTTAGTTGCTACTGTAAAAGGTGTTGCAAATTTTGAAAAAGAAACTTATACAGCAGTTACAGAAGCACGTGCTAAGGTTGGGCAAGTTAAAATTACCGCTGAACAATTAGATGATCCGGAAGCTTTTGCCCGCTTTCAAAGAGCTCAGGATGGTCTTTCTGGGGCTTTACAAAGGTTAATGGTTGTTGCTGAAAATTATCCGCAACTAAAAGCAAATGAAAACTTTTTACAACTTCAAGCTCAGTTAGAAGGAACAGAAAACAGAATTACCGTAGAAAGACAAAAATTTAATCAGGTAGTTCAGGAATATAATACTGCAATTAAGAGATTTCCGGGAATGTTAATTGCAAATTTTGGTGGATTTAGAGAAAAGCAATATTTCAAAGCTGCTGAAGGGGCTGATCAGGTTCCTAAAGTACAATTTTAAAATAGATAAGAGTATAGAGTGAAAAGATCATTACTTATTTCTAACATAATAATAATTTTATTTTTAAATAGTAGTATTAATTTTGCACAAATTAATATTCCTATTCTTAAAAATTATGCTAATGATTTTACCAATACTTTAAATAGTAGTGAACTTTTCACTCTTGAAAACAAATTAAAATCCTTTGATGATTCAACTTCTAATCAAGTCCTATTTTTAATGATTTCAACATTGGATGGATATTCTTTAGAAAGTTATACTTTTGAAACTGCCACAAAAAATAAAATTGGTTCTAAAAAAAATAACAATGGAGTTTTATTTTTTGTTGCAAAAGAAGATAGAAAAATGAGAATTGAAGTTGGATATGGATTAGAAGGAGCATTACCTGATGCACTTGCCAGTTCAATTTTAAGAAATGAAGTAAGACCATATTTCAAAGCGGGTGATTATTATGGAGGAATTACAGCTGGTATAGATGCAATTATTTCTGCTACAAAAGGTGAATATAAAGCAGAAAAGAAAAGTGAAAAAACTAAAGGTATATCATTTTTCTTTTTAATTATATTATTCATAATTATATCTTTGATCAGCAGAAGAGGAGGAAGAGGAGGTGGTGGTGGAAGTGGAATTTTACCATGGTTAATTTTAAGTTCAATGAGCAGTGGTAGAAGTAGTTGGGGTTCTTCAGGTGGTTTTGGTGGCTTTAGTGGGGGTGGTTTTAGCGGCGGTGGTGGATCTTTTGGTGGTGGAGGAGCGAGCGGAAGTTGGTAATTTCTTTAAAAAACAGCGTTTTTTGTTCTTTTTTTGCTCAAAAAAAATTTTTTTTAATTTTAATTAACATTTTCTTGCAGTATTAACCTTCTTTTATTATTATTTCAAGCGATTTGGAAGATATTTTACAAGGTATAGAACTTTTTAATAATTGCGACTTTTTTGAAGCTCATGACTTTTTTGAAGATCTTTGGTTCGAAAGTAATTTAATTGATAAAAAATTTTATCAAAGTTTAGTTCATATTTCTGTTGGTAGTTTTCATTTAATATCCGGAAATTATTTTGGAACTGTTAGTCAATTTGAAAAGTTTGTAAAAAAAATTGAGTATTATCTTCCAGAATATAAAAATATTAATACAGAGAAATTAAAATTAGAAATCTTGGTTCTTTTAAATGATTTAAAGGAAAATAAAAGAAAATTTAATCCAATAAATTTTTGGAATTTGATTCCTAAAATTGAAATAATAAAATAAAATTTCACAAAACTAAGGAGGCCCTTTATGGCAATAATGATAACTGAAGATTGCATCAATTGTGGTGCTTGTGAACCTGAATGCCCAAATACAGCTATATATGAAGGTGGAGCTGAATGGAAGTTGGGTGATAAAACATTTGGATTAGAGGATGCTGCTCCAAGTGGTGCAACTGGTTTTGCAAAAGCAGATTTTTTCTATATCGTTCCTGATAAATGTACTGAATGTGTCGGCTTTCATGATGAACCACAATGCGCTGCTGTTTGTCCGGTTGATTGCTGTGTTCAGGATCCTAATAATGTTGAATCAAAAGAGCAACTTCTTGCTAAAAAAGATTATCTCGATTCTTTAGGCAGATAATTTTTTTAATCAGAATTTTATTATAGTCAGTTTTTGATGCTTCAAAGACTGACTTTTTTATTTAAGAATTCTGATTTTACTATAAATTGGAAAATGGTCTGAAGGAAATTTATTATTAAAACTATCTCTTATAATTTTTGCTTCAATTGTTCTAAAATCATTTGTTGTGAAAATATAATCTATTCTTTCACCATTTGTTATTCCCTTAAAATCATTAAATGTGCCTTCATTATCACTACTTGAAATTACCAGGCGATAAGTATCTTTAAAGCCAAAGCGCAAAATTGTTTTTATTGCTGCGTTACTTTCTCCGCAATTAAAATCACCTGAAATTATAACAGGAAGTTTTTCTGTTAATCCAGAAATTTTTTTAATTAATAATTCAGTGCTTTTTTCTCTTGAAGGTTGTGATTCGTGATCTAAATGTAAATTAAAGAAATAATATTTTTTTTTGTTTAATCTATCTGAAATTTTAGCCCAGGTGGAAATTCTTGTATAATTATTTCCCCAGTGTTTAGAACCCGGGATATCAGGAGTTTCTGAAAACCAGAAAGTTTCAGTTGAATCAATTGCAAATCTTTTCTTTTTATATAAAATACAAGAGTATTCACCACCTTCTTTGCCATCGTCTCTTCCATTTCCTACAAATTTATATTCAGGTAAAGCGATTAATATTTCATCAATTTGGAATTTCAAAGCTTCCTGCAATCCAATTAAATCCGGATTGTATTTTTTAATTATCTCAAAAACAAATTTTTTCCTGAATTCCCAACTATTTTCCCCATCGTTTGCTGTTCCATATCTGATATTAAATGACATTACTTTGATATCTTTTTTAAAATTGCTTTGAGATAAAAGTTGTTGATTGCATGGAAAAATAAACAGGAAAAATAGTAGCGATATATTTATTATTTTTAAAACATAATTATAAACTGAAATATTTGATATCTTGTTTTTCATGTATATCCTTATAAATAACTTTTTCAAACTAAACTTAATAAGTTAAAATGAAAATAGGAAAATATAGTTTACACGTAATAGAGAATTATCAATTTGCTCTTGATGGTGGTGCAATGTTTGGAATAATTCCAAAACCACTTTGGCAAAATAATAATCCATCAGATGAGTTAAACAGAATTAAACTTGTAGATAGAAATCTTCTTTTGATTAGTGATACCAAAAAAATTCTGATTGATACAGGTATCGGAAATTATTGGGATGAAAAGTTTAAACGCATTTACGATCTTAAAGAAAATGAAACAAAAAATTCATTAGCTGGTTTGAAAATTGAACCAAACGAAATTACAGATGTTATATTAACTCATCTTCATTTTGACCACACTGGTGGATCCACAAAGTTTGAAAATGATAAATGGCTTCCAGCTTATCCAAATGCAAAATATTATATTCAACAAAAACATTTTGAGTGGGCAATTAATCCTTCAGAAAGAGATAAAGGAAGTTTTATTAAAGAAAGATTTTTGCCTTTAGCAAAAGAGGGATTGTTGGTTCAAACAAATGAAACTGAATTTGATGATGAAATAAGTTTTATAGTTGTAAATGGTCATACATTTTCACAACAACTTGTAAAAATTTCTGATGGTAATAAAACAATATTATTTTGCGGCGATTTAATTCCTTACGTTACACAAATTCCGATTCCATACATAATGAGTTATGATTTACAACCTTTAATAACAATTGAAGAAAAGAAAAATGTTTTAAATAAAGCAGTTGAAGAAAACTGGTTGTTAATTTTTGAACATGATCCATATTTTACTGCATCAACTGTATCAAAAAATGATAAAGGATTTTTTGCACAAAATAAATTTATAGAGTTACCAAATGAATGAACTTGATGGATTTCAAAAAATTTGTAGTATAAGTGAACTCAAAGAAAAAGTTGGGAAAAGATTTTTTGTTGATGATGTTGATATTGCAGTTTTTAGAATTGGAAATGATGTGTTTGCCGTAAGTAACGTATGCATTCATCAAAAAGCCGCAATAATTTATGATGGATATGTTGAGGATTTTGTAGTATCATGTCCAGCTCACGGATGGCAGTTTTCTCTAAGAGATGGAAAAATGAATTTTGGAGCAAAAGGATTAGATAGCTATGAAGTTAAAATCATTAATAATGATGTTTATGTGAAAGTTTTTCAAAAGAAAATGAATTGGTAAAATGATTATTACTAATGAACATGTAATTCATTTAGCAAAAGAACTCGGTTTTGAATTAGTTGGTTTTTCAAAAGTTGAGCTATTAAAAGATGAAATTGAAAAATTAAAATTATGGCTTCAAAAAGGATTTAATGCTAAAATGGATTATATGAATAAAAATATTGATAAACGATTTGATGTTAAAAATATATTACCAAATGCTAAAAGTGTAATCTCATTGGGAATGAATTATTATTTCCCGGATGAATATAAAAAAAAAGAAAATAGTGGAAAAGTCTCTAGATATGCTTGGGGAAAAGACTATCATTTAGTTATTTGGGAAAAATTGGAATTACTCGAATCACAATTAAAAAATATCGATGCTCAATTTGAATCCAAAAGTTATGTAGATACAGGTCCGATAATGGATAAAATTTGGGCGGTTAAATCGGGATTAGGTTGGCAGGGAAAACACTCAAACATAATTTCAAGAAAAATCGGAAGTTGGTTTTTTATTGCCAATATTATAACAAATGTTGAATTTAATTATAACACAATTGAAAATGATTTTTGTGGAACCTGCATAAAATGCATTGAAGCTTGTCCGACGAATGCAATTGTTGAACCTTATGTTGTTGATTCTAACAAATGTATTTCATATTTAACTATTGAAAACAAAGAAAATATCGAAAATCAATTCAAAGGGAAATTTGATAATTGGATTTTTGGTTGTGACATTTGCCAGGATGTTTGTCCATGGAATAATAAATTTTCTTTTCAATCACAAATAGATGATTTCAAACCGATAAATAAGGAATTAATTTTAGATGAAGTATTAAATATGAATGAAGAAATATTTAAAAATAAATTTGAAACAAGTCCGATAAAAAGAGCTAAATTAAAAGGATTGAAAAGAAACGCAGAATTTATTTTAATAAAGGAATGAATCTCTTGACCAAAAATTTTATCTAATATCAATTAATTTTAGAAAAGAATTCAAGGAGAAAAAATGTCGGATAATCATTACAAAGTAATAATTGTTGGTTCAGGACCAGCAGGTTTAACAGCAGCATTATACACATCAAGAGCTAATTTAAACCCAATAATTTTTGAGGGAATGCAACCTGGAGGACAATTAACAATCACAACAGAAGTAGAAAACTTTCCCGGTTTTGAACATGGAATTCAAGGTCCGGAGTTGATGGAAATAATGAGAAAACAAGTATCTCGCTTCGGTGCAAAATCAGTTTTTAAAAATATTACAGAAGTAGATTTTTCAAAACGTCCATTTGTATTAAAATCTGATAATGAAACTTACACTGCTGATTCTGTAATTATAGCAACAGGTGCATCTGCAAAATGGTTAGGCATACCAAGTGAAAAATACTATCAAGGATATGGAGTTTCTGCATGTGCAACATGTGATGGATTTTTCTTCCGTGGATTAAAAGTAGCTGTTGTTGGTGGTGGCGATACTGCAATGGAAGAAGCAAATTACTTAACCAAATTTGCAAGTGAAGTAATGGTCATTCATCGCCGTTCTGAATTTCGTGCTTCAAAGATTATGCTTGAAAGAGCTAAGAATAATCCTAAAATTAAATTCGAAATGAATGCTACAATTAAGGAAATTATTGGTAAAGAAGAGAATGGAAGAAAATTTGTTACTGGAGTTTTATTGAAAAATACAGTTGATGGAAGTGAAAAAGAAATTTCATTAGATGGTGTTTTTCTTGCAATTGGTCATCAACCAAATACTGATATTTTCAAAGGGCAATTAGAAATGGATGAAACCGGATATTTAAAAGTTAAACCAGGTTCAACACACACAAGTGTTGAAGGAGTTTTTGCAGCTGGTGATGTAGCAGATCATGTTTATAGACAAGCAATTACTGCTGCAGGAACTGGTTGTATGGCAGCTTTGGATGCTCAGCGTTGGTTAGAAGAAAAAGGATTAGCATAAATAATTTTTTTTGACGAAGTAAGTTGCTAGATCAACTTACTTCGTAAATATTTTTAGTTTTCTCTTTTTTCTAATTTTAATGAAGCAAAATGAGCAACAACAGCTCCTATTCCTAATCCTAAAAATGCCATCCAAACTGCGTAAACTGGTTCATCAGAAAAATATTTTGTTCCATTTTCAAATGTTTTCCATTGATAAAAGTATGCGCGGTCAATCATATTTCCAATCATTCCAAACAAAACAAGAAAGATTAACACAATACCACTTTTTAATAATATAAATCTGTTTTTATTCGAATGTTCTTTTTCTGATAACAATTGTGCAATCTGATCTGCTGAAAGTCCTTTTTCTATCATTAACTGTTTTTCACGTGATTTTAAGTAAACAATTGTTACTATTACAAATCCAGTAACTATTATAAATATGATTGGAATAAAAACAGCAATTGTATCTTCCATTTTATTTCTCCTTATTTTGTTTTCTACATTTGACTTCAAATTAAAAACAAAGGTTACAAATAAAAATTAAATAATATTTTAAACTAAGCTATAACAAAAATTATTTTTAAATAAAGTTTGTAACCAAAGAAGAAAAATATTTGTCTAATTAAATAAAAAAATGAAAAATCTATCCGATAACGATATTATTGAATCAATAAAAAAAGGAAATGTGTCAGATTTCTCATTACTTGTTGATCGTTATAAAGATAGAACATTTTCATTATTAAAAAGAATGCTTAAAAATGAAATGGATGCTGAAGAAGTAATGCAGGATTCTTTTCTTAAAGTTTATAAGTCGTTATCAAGTTTCAGAGGAGATAGTAAATTTTCAACATGGCTATATAAAATTTCTTACAATTCAGCATTAACTTTTTTATCATCTAAAAAAAGAAAAGAAGAACAAGATTTTATTTCAATTGATGAAAATTTTGATTTAGTGAAATTAGATAACGAAATTTATTCTACAACTGAAAATGTAAATCAATACATTCTTAAGTTAATTGATAAGCTGCCAATAAAAAACGCAATAGTTCTAATACTTTTTTATGTTGATGGTTTTTCAATAAATGAAATAAGTAATGTGATGGGAATATCTTTAGTGAATACAAAAGTTTTGCTTCATCGTTCAAGAATTGCATTGAAAGATTTATTGCTAAAGCACAATTATCATAAGGAGATTTTATGAAACGACTTGACGAACTTATAAATAAATATCTCGACTCAGATATTACCGAAAGTGAACTTGAAGAACTTCAACAACTTTTAAAGAATGAAAATAATTATGAAAATTTCACTGCTTTTAAAGCAGTTGAAAATAGATTAAGACAAATTAGCTATGAATCAGCTCCCGCTTTATTTACAGAAAGATTAATGAGTTTAATTTTAAAAACAAATGTCAATCAAATTAAAAAATCATACTTCCCAATAATTGTGAATACTTTTTTTTCTTTATTAATAATTATGGTGATTGTATTAATTATAAGTTTAGGAAATTGGAATACAAATAATTTATATGTGGATAAATTTTTAAACAATTCTGTTCAGGAAATTACTTCGTTTGTTCCATTGATTAAAGGTGTAATTAAAAACAGAACAGTAATATTTTTCTCATCAATAATTAGTTTAATTCTATTAGTAGCATTTTATTATACTTTTGAATCACACAAATCATTTAAAAAGAAACTAGAGAATTATTAATTCACTTCGAATAAGTAATCGTTAAAACTTTCTTATTTTTCGCAATAAAAAAATGAAAAATATGAATCATAAAGCCGGATATGTGTCATTAATTGGAAAACCAAACGTCGGAAAATCAACTCTGCTAAATGCAATGTTGGGAACGAAATTATCAATTACAACTTCAAAACCACAAACAACAAGAAAAAAAATAGTAGGAATTCATTCAACTAATGATTATCAAATAATTTTTCTAGATACACCGGGTATATTAAATCCCGAGTATCTTTTACAGGAAAGAATGCTCGAGTTTGTTTTCAATTCTGTAAAAGATTCAGATATTATTTTAATAATTGTTGATATAAAAAATGATCCAACAGGTTCAAAAACATTTGAAGACGAAAAAGTTCAAAAAATCTTAAATGAATTTAACCAACATAAAATATTAGTCATAAATAAAATTGATGAATCAAATGAAGCTGAAATTGATAATCTTAAAAAAATAGTTTCGGAAAAAAATTATTTTACTAAAATTATTCCTACTTCAGCAACAATGGGAATAAATATAAATTTATTAATTGATGAAATTGTATCACTGTTACCTGAACATCCAAAATATTATCCGGATGAACAACTAAGTGATGAGAATGAAAGATTTTTTGTTTCAGAAATAATCAGAGAAAAAGTTTTTGAAATGTATCGTGATGAAATTCCGTACAGTACTGAAGTTGAAATTGAAGATTTCAAAGAAAGAGAGAACAGAAAAGATTATATAAGAGCCAATATTATTGTTGAAAGAGAATCACAAAAACCAATAATTATTGGTGAAAAAGGTTTAGCAATAAAAAAATTAGGAAAAATTTCGAGAGAAGAAATTGAAAATTTTTTAGGTCGTCAGGTATTTCTTGAACTGTTTGTTAAAGTAAGAGAAAAATGGCGTTCAAACCCAAATATGTTAAATCGTTTAGGTTACAAAGTTGAAAATGAAGATTAAAAAAATTACTGAATTAAAATACTTTGGGGAAACAGCATTATTATTAATGACAATAATTTGGGGCGGTACTTTTGTTATTGTTAAAGAATCTTTAAATGATATTTCTTCAATGTTATTTATTGCATCAAGATTTGGAATTGCATCAACAATTCTTTTTTTTATTCTTAGATTTAAAAAAATACCTTTCAATAAAACTGCTTTTTTACCCGGATTAATTTTGGGCTTATTTCTGTTTGGTGGATTTTTTTTCCAAACAATTGGACTTAAAATCACAACGGCTACAAAATCCGGATTTATTACAGGAGTGTTAATTGTTTTTATTCCATTCGTTCAGATTCTTGTAGAAAAAAAATTTCCAAGTAAAGGTGCATGGATTGGAACTCTTTTAGTTTTTCTTGGAATAATTTTTCTATCAAGCGGTGGAGCTTCAATTGATAATTTTATTTTTGAGTTGGGAAAAGGATTTAATTTAGGTGACTTTTTTACTTTAGTTTGTGCATTACTTTTCGCTTTTCAAGTTGTTTTGATAGATGTTTATACACCAAAATATGAATTCTGGAATTTATTACTTATTCAACTTTCAACTGTTGCTGTTTTAAGTTTTTTTGCTTCAATAATTTTTTCAGGTTTTAATATTGAATCATTTCATATATCACTTACAAAATATTTAATATTTGGAATTTTATATACATCTTTACTTGCAACATTAATAAATATTGGATTGCAAACTAAATTTCAAAAAATGGTTTCACCAACTATTGCCGGAATAATTTATTCTTTCGAACCTATATTTGCAGCTATATTTGCATACTTTTTACTTGGCGAAAAAATAACTAATTTTGGTTTGTTTGGTAGCGTATTAATTTTTTCCGGTTTAATAACAGCGGAAGTGATGGATAAATCATCAAAAAAATAAAATGGAAAATGTAAGAGCAGAAATAATAATTGATGGTTTAGTTCAAGGTGTAGGATTTAGATATTTTGTGTTTAGAAATGCAACTAAATTAGGATTAAAAGGATACACACAAAATTTATTTACAGGTGAAGTATTAACAGTTGCTGAAGGTCCGAAGTATTTAATTGATGAGTTGTATGAAGTAATTAAAATTGGACCAAGAAGTGCATCTGTTAAAAAACATTCAATTAATTATAGTCAATATAAAAATGAATTCACAAGCTTTGAGATAAAATATTGATACCACAATTTAGAATTGGATTTGGATTCGATGTTCATCAGTTTGATGAAAATCGAAAATTAATTTTAGGCGGAATCGAAATTCCATATTCAAAAGGTTTATTAGGGCATTCCGATGCTGATGTTTTATTACATGCTGTATGTGATGCAATGCTTGGGGCTTTAGCTTTAGGCGATATCGGAATACATTTCCCAAACAGTGATGAAAAATATAAAAATGCTGATAGCAAAATATTATTAAAACATGTTGATGAACTTATTCACGCAAATGGATTTGAAGTTTCAAATATTGATTCAACTGTTTTATTACAAAAACCAAAGTTGTCTCCTTACATAAATCAAATGAGAAAAACTATTTCGGATATTTTAAATATTTCTGTTTCTCAAATTTCTATTAAAGCAACAACAACCGAGTCTTTAGGTTTTGTTGGACGTGAAGAAGGTTGTTCTGCTTATGCAATTGTTCTGTTAAATAAAAAAGATTCCTGATGCTCGAGCAAATTATATCTTACATAAATACATTAGATCCAATTGTTATTTATTTAATTCTATTCTTTTTTTCTTTTATTGAAAATATTTTTCCCCCTTCACCAAGCGATATTGTGGTTGTTATTGGCGCAACTTTAATTTCAAAATCTTCTGTTAATTTTTTTACTCTTTTGTTTGTAACAACTTTGGCAAGTACAATCGGTTTTATTTCTATGTATTTAATAGGTGAATTTTCAGGTGAAAATATAATTAGAAAAGGAAAATTAAAATTCATTAAACCAGTTTATTTAGAAAAAGCTGATTTATGGTTTCATAAATATGGTTACAACTTAATTTTATTTAATCGCTTTATTCCCGGTACACGTGCTGTTATTAGTTTCTTTTGTGGAGTTCATAGATTAAAACCATTACGTTCATTTATAGCTGCTTTTATTAGTTCTTTAATCTGGAATTTAATTTTAATCTTTCTCGGAATCACACTTGGTAATAATATTCATTTAGTTGATAAATATTTAAATACTTATTCCAATATTGGTATTATAATTACAATTATCATTATTGCTTTTTTTGTTTTCAAATATTTAAGAAGAAATAAAAAAGAAAAGCTATGAAATATCTTTCAATTTCAAAGAAAGAATTTGTATATCTAATCTTAAGTGGAATATTAATTGGAATTTCTTTCCCCCCAATTCCTTTTCCCTTTTTAATTTTCTTTTCTTTTGTTCCATATTTTTTTCTTATTGAAAATAAAAACCAATTAAATGAATTAAACAAAGTTTCTTATCTGACTTTTTTTATCTTCAATTTAATAACACTCTATTGGGTTGGTAGTTGGACAAAAGAAGCCGATCCCTTTTTAATGATAAGCGGTGTTCTTTTAATTTTTCTGAATCCTGCTTTCTATTTAATTCCAATTTCAATTTTTTATTTATCTAAAAAAATTTTTAAAGAAAAATTAGCAATTCTATTTTTCCCAGTTTATTGGGTTTTTTTTGAATACATATACAGCATAACAGATTTAAGATTTCCATGGTTAACTTTAGCAAATTCACTTCCATATTTTAATCAGTTTATTCAAATAGCAGATATTATTGGTGCTTATGGTTTATCGTTAATCATTTTATACATAAATATTTTTATTTATTTGTCACTGAAAGATTTATCAATTACTAAAAAGATTAATTTCAAATATGCTTTAACGGCAACTTTACTTTTTTTAATTCCATTAGTTTATGGATTCATCAAAACTTCAAAACCAAAAACTTATGAAAACAAAATTTTTGTAGGATTAATACAACCAAATTTAAATCCTTGGGATAAATGGAGCGGTGGAAATTTAGATGAACAGATAAATTTATATTTAGGTTTAAGTGAACAAGCTTATAAAAAAGGAGCCAGATTAATTATCTGGCCTGAATCTGCTTTATCAGTATATTTGCTTTCCGGAAGTTATGATGAACAAGTAAGAAAAATTCAAAAATTTGTTTATGAACATAACATTTTTTTAATGACTGGGATGCCGGATATAAATATTTATTATGATTTAAAGACAGCCCCCAAAGATGCTAAAAAATTAAAATCACAAGAGATTGCATATACTTCTTATAATTCTATTTTATTGTTTTCACCTTATTCTTTAGAAATTCAAAAGTATCAGAAAAATTTACTCGTTCCATTTGGTGAACATGTTCCTTTCGTTGAATACCTGCCAATTCTTGGAAAATTAATTAAATGGCAAGTTGGAATTTCTAGTTGGAATGTTGGTAAAGAACAAAATTTATTTGATTTAAATGTTTTAAAAATTGGTGGTATCATTTGTATAGAATCAATCTATCCTGATTATGTCGCAAATTTTGTAAATAAAGGTGCTGATTTAATTTCGATAGTTACAAATGATAGTTGGTATGGATATTCAAGTGGTCCGTTTCAACATAAAGAAATTTCAGTTTTGAGAGCAGTTGAAAATCGTCGTTCAGTTGTACGTGCTGCTAATGGAGGAATAAGTTGCATAATAGATCCTTTCGGAAGAACAATTTCACAAACAAGATTATTTGAAAAAACAGTTTTAGTTGATCAAGTTCCAATTTATTACGAAAAAACTTTTTATTCTAAATTTCCATTATTAATTCCTTATTTTGTCGTCATAATAACTTTATTAACAATTGTAATTTATTTAATTAAACATTTTAGAAAAAAAATATTGAAAAAAAATGATTGACTTAAGAAGTGACACCGTTACAAAACCTTCTCTCGAAATGAGGAAAGCGATGTATGAAGCAGAAGTTGGAGATGATGTATATAAAGAAGATCCAACAACAAATGAATTAGAAAAATTTGCTGCTGAACTTTTAGGTAAAGAAGCGGCTTTATTTGTACCGAGTGGTGTAATGGGAAATCAGATTTGTTTAAATGTTTTAACAGAACATGGTGACGAAGTTATTTGCGAAAAAGATGCTCATATATTTCAATATGAATCCGGTTCTCCAGCTGCATTAAGTGGATTACAATTAAGTCTTGTAGATGGAAATGAAAAAGGAATTTTTACAGATGAACAAATTGAACCACTCATAAGACCAACAAGTGCTTATTACATGGCCAGAACAAAAGTTATAGAAATTGAAAACACACATAATCGTGCTGGCGGAACAATTAATCCAATTGAAAATATTCAGGCAATTTCAAGTTTAGCAAAAAAGTATAATTTATATACACATCTTGATGGTGCAAGAATTTGGAACGCTCATGTAGAAACAAATATATCAGTTGCCGATTATGCAAAATATTTTGATACAGTTTCATGTTGTCTTTCAAAAGGGTTGGGCGCTCCAATTGGATCTATAATTGCCGGAGAAAAAGAATTAATTGAAAAGGCGTTTCGCATTCGTAAAGCCTGGGGTGGCGGAATGCGTCAGGTTGGTGTGCTTTCGGCTGCGGGTTTGTATGCTTTAAAAAATAATATAAACAGATTGAAAGAAGATCATCAAAAAGCAAAATTATTTGCTGAAGGTATTTCGAAAATCTCAGATTTAATTATCAATAAAAACTTAGTTGAAACAAATATTGTAATGTTTTCACCTAAAAGTATTTCAGTTGATGAGTTTTTGATTAGATGCAAACAAAAAGGTTTATTCTTTGGAACCGGGAAAGTTGGTGTAATCAGAGCTGTAACTCACATGGATGTATCTTTTGAACAAATAAATGAAGCTATAAAAATTATAGAAACAATATTGGATTGAACATGAAATCAAAAAATTTATTCAAACATAAAATTAAAGAAGTAGTGCGATTTCACGAAGTTGATATTTTAGGTGTTTGTAATAACGCTGTTTACTTTAATTATTTTGAAGATGCAAGAATAAAATATATGCAAGACCTACAGAAAAAATATCAGTTAAAAGAAATTCTGTCAGGTGATTCTTTTTTCATTATGGCTCATAATGAAGCTGATTACATTGAACCGGCATTTTTAGATGATGAATTAATAGTTTATACCAGAATTAATTTTATTAAAAATTCATCTTTTGGTTTTGAACATAAGATTGTAAAATCTTCTACAAAAAGAATTATTTGTGTCGGTGGTGGAGTTGTTGTTCACATAAATAAAAGAAATAATAAATCAATTCCTCTTCCCAAAGAATTTTATGATGCAGTAAAAAATTATGAGAAAGAAGTTGATATTGTTAACGTAACATAAAAATTATAAATGCATTTAATAATAAAATTATAGTAATGTTTCTTGCAATATCTGGTTTTTCAAGTTTTAATTTTCCCCAGAAATTTGCAATTATAATCATTAGAATTATTAAAATAACTGTAACTAAAGAAGCTTCAATTAAATTCAGACTATCATTAAAGCGATTATATATTCCCTTATAATTAAACAAATCTCTGTATAAAAATTGAAGATGTAACCAATAGACAATTAAAGATTCTCTGCTGATATCTAATAAAATAGATTTATAATTTTCTTTTTTCTCAATGTATAAATAACCAATTCCTAATAAAACATAAATCACTCCTAATCTTTCCAAAAAGAAAAATGGATGTGGAATTATAGAAGCAAGATTTTCCGGAAACAAAACATTAATAAGTAAGACACTTATAAAAAAGAATGCTGTTCCAATAATAATAAGTTGGCGTGCAAAAATATTTTCTTGATTTTTTTCTTTTGCCATCAAATAAAATTTAGAAGTAAAAGCGCCGGCAAAAATAAAATTCCACCATGGAAAAATTGGAAATTGTGAACCATGCATTTTGTTTAAATAATTTGCTATTCCAATTGGTAAATATTTTAAGAAATCAATTTTCCATGCTATCGGACTAAAGAAAACAACAAACAGAGTCATAAATGCAGAGAATAAAAATAAAGATTCATCTTTTTTAAAAACTAATCGTGCAATTAACAAAACTAATAAACCCGATCCAATTGCCTGCAGAACATCAACATGAAAAAATGAATTTAACGTTTGAAAATTTGTATTAATAAAAACTTTACTGAATGAAAAATAGGGTAAATGAAGTGAATATGCGGCTAAAAAAATCATTCCTATTCTTGAAAGTCTTCGCCAAAAATCTTTTCCGAATTTTCTTAATTCATCTCCTTTTTTAGTAAGTGTAAGAACAAATACCATCCCGGATGTAAATGTAAAAGCTGGTGCAACCAGACCGTTAATAAAATTTAAATAACGAAACCACCAATCATTTTTTATTTCTGGTAATAATAATGCATTGAAAACATGAACTTCAATCATTACCAAAAGAGCTAAACCTTTTAACAAATCTATAAATAAAGCTCTGTTTTTTGTAGCCATATATTTCTCGTTTTTATTGTAATTATAAATATTTTGTGTTAGATAACAAAAAAATTATTAGTTTAATTATAAACAAACAGGGGATTAGAAATGGAAATTGTATTTGATATTGAAACTGTAGGATGTGAATTTGATTCTTTAAAAGAATCGCAACAAGAATTTTTATTGAGATATGCAGAAATGGAAACAGATGAAGAAAAAAAGGATAAACTAAAAGAGGAGGTTAAAAGAAATTTAAGTCTTTATCCATTTACAGCAAAAGTTATTGCAATTGGTTTGTTGAATGTTGAAAAAGAAAAGCTACTTGTATTATATGAAAGTAATAAAAAAGATGAATGGAAAAATGAAGATGGAAATATTACTTATAAATCAATGACTGAAGTTGAAATGCTAAAAAGTTTTTGGATGTATGCTGAAAAAACAAAAAAATTAATTTCTTTTAACGGAAGAAGTTTTGACTTGCCATTTTTAATGATAAGAAGTGCAATCAATAAAATTAAACCAACAAAAAATTATTTAAAAAATAGATTTGATTCTACTAACCACGTTGATCTTTTAGAACAATTAACTTTTTATGGATTAACAAAAAAATTCAATTTAGACTTTTATTGCAATGCATTTGGAATTGAATCTCCAAAATCAAAAGGAATTACAGGTATGGAAGTTAAAGAAATGTATAAAGCAGGATTAATTGAAGATATAGCTGTTTATTGTGGAAAAGATGTTCAGGCTACATATTTATTATACAAAATATGGAATGAATATTTAAACATCTCCTAAATCAATTTGCTGATGTAATTTTCAAATTGTATTTTGAGAATAAAAGAAAGGTGAATTATGGAATTAAATAATTTTATACAGTTAATAGAAGATAATAAAAGAAAAATTGCTGAAGCCTATTTTGATGAAGTTAAAACATCAGAATATATGAAAACATATCACAAACTTGATCCTGAAAAAGTTATAAAAAGAGAGGAAGCAACTTATACATATTTAGCAGCCTGGTTAAAAAATGGTGCTAAAAATGATGAAACAGAAAAATTCTTTTGCAACATTGGAAATGAAAGGTTTAAAGAAGGATTTCCATTAAGCGAATTAAATTATGCTTTATTCATTAGTAAAAAAGCATTTTACAATTTTATGAGAGAACATCCTGAAATAATTGATGATAAATCAAAAGAAGAAATTATAGAATTTTTTACAGTTATTAGTAATTACTTCGCTCTTGCAGGTTTTTATATGGTTCGTGGTTATATAAATACTTTGTTTGACAAACTTGATCTAAGCGATAGATTAACAAGAGAAGAACTTCAACAAATTATGATTCGTGGTGCTTTTGATGAAGAAGATTTGGATTACAGCGATTTTGTCTGGAGACATGTTTAATTTCTGAATGAACTTAAAATACGAAAATATCTCCGCCATCGTTTTAGCTGGCGGAGAAAGTAAACGAATTGGAAGAAATAAAGCATTATTAAAAGTTAATAATAAAACAATAATTGAAATTGTTTTAAACAAACTGAAAAATCTTTTCACAAATATTTTAATCAGTACAAATAATAACACTGAATATTCATTTCTTAGATATTCTACTATTAATGATATACTTAAAAATCATGGACCTCTTTCTGGAATTCATTCAGGATTAGCTCACTCAAATACACAAAAGAATTTTTTTATATCTTGTGATATGCCATTAATAGATGAACATTCAATAAGTTATATAGTTGAAAATTCCAACAATGCTGAAATTACTATTCCAATTGTTGAAAATTACCCGATTTATGTTTGTGGTGTTTACTCAAAAAATATCTTAAATGAAATTGAAAAAATGATTGGTGAACAACCACAAAAAGCAAGTATTAAAAATCTTACCAAAAAAGTTGAGACAAAATATTTAGACATAAAATTACAATCATTCTTCAATGAAATTAATTTCTTAAACATGAACACAAATCAAGATTATGAAATTGTAAAGAATATTTTAAAATCTGAATCGAATGAATAAAAAAAATAAAATCATATTATCATTTTTCTTACACGCTTTAATTTCTTTAACAGTAGTTTTTCTAACAATATATTTCCTGGAAAATCTGACAGCTGACGAAAAGCAAAAAATATCATTAGTAAAAAATATAAATCAAAAGGAAAGTTGTTTATCGTGTCATTCAGAAATTCAGGGGATTGAAGAATCTCATTCACCAAATAAAATAGGTTGTTATTCTTGTCATTTAGGAAATCCGAACGCTATTGAAAAAAATGAAGCACACGCTAATATGATTTTAATACCCGGAAATTTAAATGATATTGAATTTACTTGTGGTTCTTCTAATTGCCATCCACAAATGATCTCAAGAATGAAGAATAATATCATGAATACTATGAATGGTGTTGTAACAGTTGATAAATGGGTTTTTGGTGAGGCAACATCACCAACATTTAAAAACTCAATTCATGAAATAAAATTTTCACCTGCTGAAAAGCATTTAAGAAATCTTTGTGCATCTTGTCATTTGTCAAACATTAAAAGTGAATTAGGACCAATTAATGAATTATCTCGTGGAGGTGGTTGTTTAGCTTGTCATTTAAATTATTCTAATAATGCTCTTTTTGAATTAAAAAATTCTTCAAAACAATTAACAAAGTTTCACCCAAATATTGATATTAAAATTAATAATTCACATTGCTTTGGTTGTCATTCCCGCTCAGGAAGAATTTCATTGAGTTATGATGGCTGGCATGAAACTCTTTATAAACCTGAAGATGTAAAATCAAAAATTGGTTTTAGAGTTTTAGATGATGGTAGAGTTGTAAAACAAATTCAAAAAGATATTCATTCTGAAAAAGGTTTATTATGTGTTGATTGCCATAACTCATATGAAATTATGGGAGATGGAAATTATTATCTTCATAAAGAAGAACAACTACAAATTCAATGTATAGATTGTCATCTAATCGACAATCCAAAAACAAAAAAAATAAATGAATTTGATTTTGAATCAAAAAAAATTGCAGAACTAAATAATACTAATGATAACTCAAGAAATTATTTATTAACAAAAAATGAAATTCCTTACACAAATGTTTTTTATGAAAAAGGAAAAACTTTTTTAATTAAAAAAAACAATAAAGAAAAAGTAGAAATTAAAAAACCTTCATTCGTTTGCACAGAAGGAAAAGCTCACAAAGATTTATCTTGTAATACTTGCCATAATAGTTGGACTCCACAATGTATTGGTTGCCATACCGAATATGATGAAAATTCTACTATGTTTGATTTGCTTGATAATAAAGAAGCTGATGGAGAATGGCTTGAACATCCAAAAGATCTTTTAGCAGAAACAACCACACTTGCAGTCAGGCAATCCCCAAACAAAAGAGAAATAATTGAAGTAATGCCGGGAATGATTTTAACAATTAAAAAATCAAAAAATGAATCCCCAATATTTAAAAGATTATTTGCTCCGGCATTTTCTCATACAATTAGAAAAGAAGCAAAATCTTGTCAAGAGTGTCATTTAAATCCGGTTGTATTGGGTTATGGAAGAGGAAAACTTGAATATAAAATTACCAACGGGAAAGGAAGTTTTATTTTTACTCCAAATTATCCAAATTCAAAAATTGATAACTTACCAGAAGATGCATGGATTGGATTTCTTAAAGAAAAAAAATATAATGTAGCTACAAGAGAAAACATAAGAACTTTTTCAGTTGATGAACAAAAAAGAATTTTAACATTAGGAAGTTGTTTGTCTTGTCATAAATCAAATTCAAAAGTTATAAATGCAACATTATATGATTTTGACAAAGTAATAAGTCTAAAATCGAAAAAATGTATAATCCCAAATTGGTAGAGGAAAAAATGAATTCAAAAGCAATTCAAGATTTTTATCCTGATGAATTAAGTTACTGTTATGGTTGTGGCAGAAATAATGAATTTGGACATCATATAAAAAGTTTTTGGGAAGGTGATGAAACAATTTCCTTTTTCACACCCAAAGAATATCATATTGCAATACCGGGATTTGTTTATGGTGGATTAATAGCTTCATTAATAGATTGCCATGGAACTGGCAGTGCAGCACTGGCAACCTATAAAGCTGAAAATCGTGAACCAAATTTATTGCCGGCTTTAAGATTTGTAACTGCATCTTTACAAGTTGATTTTCTTAAACCAACCCCACTTGGTGTTGAACTTGAATTACGCGGAAAAATTATCGAAGTAAAAGGAAGAAAAGTAATTACAGAGATTGCAGTATCTGCTAATGGAGAAACTACAGTAAAGGGTAAAGTTGTTGCAGTACAGGTTCCGGATAATTTTTTAAAGAAATAATATAATAAGACAAACAGTGTTGAATTTATCAAATATTATAAACTTATCATTAAGTTTCTTTCATATGAGAAATAAAGTTTAATATTTCGGCAAAAAACAAACCAATTCTTAATATTTATTGATGGCAGAATAGTTGATATTTAT
>JAOADJ010000006.1 GCA_026417375.1 Melioribacteraceae bacterium
GTTTCAAGACCAATAGTAATTACAAGTCTATTACGTGCAACTTCAATACCGCCTAAATCAGTTGCAGCAGCAGCTTGAGTTTCATAATTAGTTGGAATTAAACGTGTGGTTGAAAAATGGTCGCTTCCCTGAACATTAAAACCAATATGACCATCAGGACCAATTCCGCCAAGGAAAAAACCAATTCCACCCAATTGACGAATTTTACTTTCGTAGTTTGAACAGAATTCATCAACAATTTCGATTGTTTCTTTTTGTAATCTTTCTAATCTATTCGAAGCCCATCTTGTTCTTAAGCTTAAATCAACTTTCTGTTCAGGAAAAATTTCTTTTAAAGGTACATTTTCTGCAGTTGGAATTTCGTTGATGTTCATTAGCATTGCATTTTTAGGATTTAAACCCCAAAGTCTGAAGTAAAAATTCTGGATATAATAATAAAAGCTATTATGCTGACTGCTATCAATCGGATAGAATTCATCTATTTGAACAAAGCGTAAATTTTCGAGTGAAGGTTTTTTATCATTTTTAATTCCAACATCAACTAAAATTTTTTGAATTGTTTTTGAATTCCATTCCTTTAAAATTTTTTCAACCCATTTAATAAAATGTTCGGGTGTTTTCCCTGTTGGTAATGAAATTACTCCATCCGGATTATCAATTATCCATTCTATAAATCGTAGTGCTGTTAATTTTCCTAATTCGGGAAAACTATCAACTTGTATTATCGGAATTTTTTCTGTTGGTTTATAAATAAATTCTTTGCCGGAAATTTCTAAATAATATTGTTCAACTTTTGATTTTGGTTTCGGAATCTTTTCAGTTGTCTTTTTAGGTTTAGCTTTAGCCATTGTCATCTTTTCCTTTTTTATTTATTGAGCCAATTAGTTGTTAATTTTAATTTCATGTTTTAATTAAACCACTTAGTACACTGAGGACACAGATAATAAAAAAATTATTATTTCATTAGTATCATTTTTTTAACTGCAACAAAATTGCCCGCTTCTAATCTGTAGAAATAAACACCTGACGATAAATTAATTTTACGTGAGTTTAATTCATAAGAATATAATCCCGGTTTTTGATGTTGATTAACTAATGTTGCAACTTCGTTTCCAAGAATGTCATAAATTTTCAATGTTACATAAATATCGTTATCAATTGCACCTGAATTATTTTCATCATTAACAGAATTATGTATTTGATTTGGAATATTATATCTGATTGTTGTTTTAGGATTATCAGAATTTACAGAATTACCGAAAGGATTAGGATAATTCTGTTCGAGTGAAAATTCGGTTGGTAATTCAAATTTGTTTTTTACATCTGTTACAATATTTGTAATGCAATCATCAAAAAATATTTTTCCTTTTTTTTCACCATTAATTGTTTGAACTATATCAATACTTTTAAATTCAATATTACCATTAAATAAAATATTTCCGAGATTAATTTTTTTCATTTTCCAGCCAGTCCAATTAACTGAATCGACTGTAACTTTTATTTCGGTTGATGAATTACCTTCGGGAATAAATCTATATTCCAAAATATTTTTTGAATTATCACCAAATACCCAAACACCAAATTCATTTTGATTTGACTTTACAACTTTGACAGGTTTTTCTAATGCAAGTTCAATAATTCCGTTGGAGCCGCTAAAAGCATATTCAAGTTTTCCGGAATACTGTCCATTAATTTTTTTATCGCTTGTTGCAAAAAATGAAGTTTGATCTAAAATCTGTCCTTTTGTATTAGGATTTGAATTCGGCCAGACCCAACTATTTTCATTTTCAAAATTATCAACTATAAATCCTGTGAAGGTTAATTTTTTTTCAGTGCGAAATTCTATCACATCTGTTTTGATTGTTTTTACGTATTCAATATCACCAATTCCATCTTTAATTGTAAGACGGTAAAGAGAATTATAATTCAAAGGTTGTTTTGGTTCAAATTCAATAATACCAACATTATAACGACTTTGATTTACTGTTACAGGAATTGATGAACCTAAACTATCTGTTAAAGAAATTTTTCCCGACAAAGTTGTGCCGTCTAAAGCATTATCGAAGCGAAGCGAAAACATTAATGTTGTTGATAAATCTTTAAAATTATTTTTGGGATAAGTTGATATTAAATTAAATTGAGAACGGGTTTTAAAAGTGAAAATTTTATTTTGAGTTAAATTAATTCCAAAATGTGTTTTTGCAGTTGTTGAAATTTTTACTGTGTATTTTGTTCCTTGTGTATATCCTTTAGATGGAGTGAAAGTCAAAATTTTAAATTCTGAATCCCACGTTAAACTACCGGAAACATTTGGAGTTATAGAAAATGCTTTTTGTGTTTCATCGGGATTCATTCTTATATCAAACTGAACATTAATTTTAGAAACATTACTTACTTCATTTAAACTATCTGCAGGACTGTAGCTTAATATTTTTGGCGGATCTAAAATTGGATTTAATGAAAGTAATCTATCACTGAAAACAGATTGATTAGCTTTAGCAACAATAGTAACAGTATCTGGTCTCATTTGTGGTGCTTCAAAAATTAATTTGTATTCACCGGGATCAACTTCATCAAAAAAATAAAATCCATTGTTATTGTTATCACCATTATAAATTTTATTTGTTGGCAATAATGTAACTTTAATATTGTTGATAGTCTTGTAATTATCGTAAGTACCTGAAAGAGGTGAATAGGAAGAAGGAACTTTTTCTAATAAATCACGAACAATTCCTGCGATAATTCCGGTTTTGAATTCACCACCTTTAAAATATTGTAGAAAAGAACGAGCTATTGCATAAGCTTCATGTTTTAAATAGTAGTCATTTTTTAATCTGAAACTTTCGGGAATATAATCGTGAAAAGAACCTTCGGATAAAGTACCGGGCATATTTAAACCTTTAAAGACACCAAGATAAGCTTGACCCGTTCCATAAAAATCAAAATCGCCGGCAACCATTTTTCTGGTTGTTCGGTTTGTTGCTAAAATATTATCAGCAAGGTAATTTGCCATAACTAAAGAACCTGCATAGGTTGGTGCAGTTGTTCTTCCTTGAAATAAAATTAAAGTATAATTTACTTTTGTAGATGTTCCGGAAGCGTTACTGTGAATAGAATGAAAGTAATCCACATTGTTTGAATTTGCAATTGCAACAATTTGTGAAAGTTGTAAATCGTCAACGCTTCTGTTCTGAACACGAGTCATTATTACAGTTGCACCAAGATTTTCTAATAACTTTTTAAGATGAAGCCCTTTCCCCAAATTCCCTTCCGATTCCCAAAATCCGGTTTCGGGAATAAATCTATCATCTGAATCGTTTCCACCATGACCGGGATTTATACAAACTTTTACTCCGGCTAATGATTGTGCATTTATATTATAAGTAAGAATTAAGATTAAAAAATTTATTAAAAGTAATTTTCTCATATTCATCCTGATTATTCAAATTGAATTTTAATTTTTCTGATTACACCACTATCAGTATTATAATAAATTTCATCATTCGTAATTCCCCATATTGGATAAAGAGAAATTTCATTTTGATTTTCTGTTAAATTGAAATATTTGCCGGTATTAATATTAGCAATATAAATTTCGGAAGAAGTTATTACAGTTCCATCATCAAGATCTTTCATAAATAAAATCCAGTTTCCATCTGGTGACCATGTTGGGTAATTAGCGTAACCAATCTTTTTCAAAATATTTCCATTCAGATCAGAAACAAAAGTACCTTTACCCGCAAGTGTAAAAAGTAATTTAGTTTTATCTGGTGATAATGATGGCCATATATAATATCCTTCACCGGCAGGTGCTAAATATTTTTTTACTCCATTCTGATAAAGTACAATTTTATCAACATCAATTGTTACTGCAATTTCTTCAGAAGTTGTTTTTGAAAAATTTATAGTTGATGAAATTTTCTGAATTTCATTTTGTTTCAAATAGAATTGAGAAACATTATTCTTATTCTTTAAGAATTTTAAATCGCGGATATTATCTTCCTTCAAATTTATTTTTTGAGTTTTAAGATTATATGCCTTTAAAGTTGAAAATATTTTTCCATTTACAATTTTATCTTCTCTAAAAAGAATTTCATTTCCTTCTATATTAAAAACCGGTTCTAAACCTGCTCCTTTTCCATTTGAAATATTTTTTACCCTTCCAGTCGATAAATCTTTAATCCATAAACCTTCACGATTTTCTTTCGACATTAAAAGTAGTTTTCCATCTTGTGAGATTATAGGATAAAAATATTTACCTTCTTTTAAAGTAGTTACAGGTTTATCATCAATAACTTTTACATTTTGACCATAAATCTGATAAACACAAACAACTAAAAAAATAATTAATAATTTTTTCATCATTACTCCAAAACTCGTTTTGTTTTTGTATTATTTGTTCAAACAAGTTTGTTTTTCAACAGGAATAATCTATATTTCAAACGAAAAAACCAACTACACAATCGGGTGGTTTAAAAAGTAATAATATTATAAAATTTGTAGTGCCGACTAAAAAACTTTTCTGAAATGAGTTACTTTATAAGAAATTATATTGAAGAAGATTTTGATAAACTTTTGTATATATGTTTAAAGACAGGTGATAGCGGAAACGATGCAACTACAATTTATAAAGATCCTAATCTGCTTGGAAGTTTTTATACAGCACCTTATTTATTAATTCATCCTGAATTAGCTTTAATTCTTACTTATAACAATGAACCGATTGGTTATATAATAGGAACTGATAACTCACAAAAATTTTTTGAATTAACAGAAGAAAAATATTTTCCGGAATTAAGAAAAAAATATCCATTGCCAAATGAAAATGATAATTCTGCAGATGCAAGAATAATAAGATTAATTCATCAAGGGCACAAACCCAAAGTGGAATTTCAAAATTATCCGGCACATTTACATATCGATATTTTACCTGAAGGTCAGGGAAAAGGATTTGGCAGAAAATTAATTGATTCATTTATTAACAAACTAATTGAATTAAATGTCAATGCTTTGCATCTTGAAGTTGGAAAAAGAAATACAAATGCAATTGCCTTTTATGAAAAATATGGATTCCACAAAATTGCTGAATTTGATTATTCAATTGGATATGGTATTTTTTTAAATAAATAATTTTGAAAAATATTTTAATTATACACATAAACTATTTTATAAATATTAAACTTCATAACAATTATGATTGACAGAAAAAAATTATTTGAAGAAATAGCAGCTTTATCAACAGAGCAACGAAACAAAAATTCGATGAATATAGATTTAGCATCTACATCTGAAATTTTAAAAATTATTAATAATGAAGATAAAATAGTTCCATTCGCAGTTGAAAAAGAATTGCCTTTTATTGAACAAGCAGTTGAAATAATAGTTAATGCAATTAAAAATGGTGGAAGACTACTATACTTTGGTGCCGGAACAAGTGGAAGACTTGGTGTAGTAGATGCTTCTGAATGTCCACCAACTTATGGAACTCCATATGGATTAATTGAGGGTTACATAGCCGGGGGAAAAGAAGCAATGTTTCGCGCACAGGAAGGTGCAGAAGATTATGAAGAAAATGGAGCAAATGATGTTATTAAAGCTAAAGTTAATAACAAAGATGTTGTTTGTGGTATTGCTGCAAGCAGAAGAACACCTTATGTTATCGGAGCAGTAAAAAAAGCAAAAGAACTTGGAGCTAAAACTTTATACATAACTTGTACACCACGTTCAACTTTTAATATTGATAATGTTGACGTTCCGATTTGTGTTGACGTAGGTCCGGAAGTTATAATGGGTTCAACAAGAATGAAAAGCGGAACAGCACAAAAATTAGTTTTAAATATGTTAACAACTGCTTCAATGATTCGACTTGGAAAAGTTTATGAAAATATGATGATCGATTTACAAATGACAAATAAAAAACTTGAAGAACGTTCAAAAAGAATTGTAATGACAATTACAGGTGTAAATTATGACAAAGCAGAAGAATATTTAAAAAAAGCAAAAGGACATGTTAAGACTGCTTTGGTAATGATTTTAGCTAACGTAGATTACAACGAAGCTCAACTGCGGTTAATAAAAGCTGATGGTTTTGTTCGTAAAGCAATTAAAAATGAATAAAGGTTTTGATATGAAGAATCTTTTACTTTTCTTTTTAGTAATTTCTTTTAACTTTTCAAATGCACAAAACAATATAATTGAAAATTTATTAGTTAATAATCCGCAATATTTCTCCACTGTTTTATCAAACATTGATACATTTGAAGTACAAATAATTTATACACAAATTGATCGTGATCGGAATAACTTTCCAAATTTTAAAACATATAAATACAGAGTTGACCCCAAAAAATATTTTTATCCGGCAAGCACTGTAAAATTTCCTGTTGCAATACTTGCATTAGAAAAAATAAACAATCTGAAAATTAATGGATTAACAAAACATACTTCATTAAAAATTGATAGTGTTCGTTCAAGTCAAACCCCGGTAGAAATTGATACATCTTCTTTTAATGGTTTACCATCGGTTGCTAATTATGTTAAAAAAATTTTTTTAGTAAGTGATAACGATGCCTATAACCGATTGTATGAATTTTTGGGACAAGAATACATAAACGAACAACTTCATAAAAAAGGTTTTAAAGATGCTAAAATTGTTCATCGTTTTATTCCTTTATCATCTGAAGAAAATCGTTACACAAATCCAATAATTTTTTATGAAAAAGATAAAATTTTATTTAAACAACCTGAAGCATATAATAAAAAAAATTATTTTTTTGATTTGAAAGGAACAGTAAAAGGGATTGGTTATCTTAACTCAAAAGATAGTTTAATTAACAAACCATTTGATTTTAGTAATAAAAATTATATTTCCCTTGAAGTTCTTCATAATTTATTAATGTCAATTATTTTTCCTGAAACCAACAAGAAAAAATTTAATCTAACAAGTGAAGATTATAAATTTTTATATAAATATATGTCAATGCTTCCACACGAAAGTAAAAAACCAACTTATGATTCAACTTATTATGATAGTTATGTAAAATATTTTCTTTTTGGTGATTCAAAAGAAAATATTCCAAATAATTTCAGAATATTTAACAAAGTTGGTTTGGCATATGGTTACTTAACAGATGTAGCATATATAGTGGACTTCGAAAACAAAGTTGAGTTTTTACTTTCAGCAACTATACATGTCAATAAAAATAAAATTTATAATGATGGAATTTATGAATACTCTGAAATTGGGTTACCATTTTTGTCAAAGCTTGGCAAAGTTATTTATGAATATGAATTGAATAGAAAGAAAAAGTTTTTGCCTGATTTATCAAAATTCAAACAAAATTCAAATTTGATTACACAACAAATTAACTATGAAAAAAATTTTATTAATACTTTTATTTTTTTTAATCTCATCATGCTCAAACAATTTTGAAATAGTTGATGATTTAAGTAAAACCAATTATGAATTAGTTGATCAAAACAACAATTCAGTTTTATTTCCGCAGGTAGCAAAAGGAAAGATTAATGTAATTGGATACATATTTACAAATTGCCCCGATATCTGTCCACTTACAACAAATAACATGCGGTTAATTCAGGAGAAATTAAAGAAAGAAAAAATTGATGGTGTTCAATTTATTTCAATAAGTTTTGATCCACTGCAAGATAAACCAGAGACTTTAAGAAAATTTGCTGAAGTAAGAAATCTTGATTTATCGAACTGGATTTTTTTAACCGGCGATAAAAGTGTTATAGATTCATTGATGAAAAGAGTAAATATCCTTGCTGTTAAAAGTGATAGCACAACTTTTAAAGATGGAAGAAAAATTTATTATTATGTTCATACAGATAGAATTCAATTGATGGATAAAGAAAATAAAATTCTTAAAAATTATAAAGGAAGCTCTGTTAACGTAGATGAAATTATAAATGATATTAAAAAATTAAATTAGGTATCAAAATGAAAAAAATATTTTTATTATTAATACTAACATCATTCACAATTGCCCAGACAAAAATTGAAATTAAAGATCCCTGGTTACGCCCAAATGCAAAAGGAGCAAATAGCGCATTATTTTTTATTGCAGAAAATAAAACCGATAAAGCCGACACATTGATTGCTGCAAAATTTGAGAACTCAGAAGTTGTTGAACTTCACGAAACATACAAGAAAAGTGAAGACATGATGGGAATGCGTGCTGTTAAATTTGTTGTTATTCCACCTAAGTCAAATGTTGTATTCAAACCAAGAGATCTTCACATAATGTTAATCGGGTTAAAGAAAGATATTAAAATTGGTGAGAATTATAATTTGTCTTTAATATTTAAAAAAGCCGGTGAAATTAAAATAAACGCTGCTGTACGTGATATGCCAAAAATGAAATAATGTTATTTGAGATTAGGGAAACACTTAAAATAATTATTAAGTGTTTCCACTTTAATTTATTTTGAACCGAACATTAAATTAAAATCTTTTTCCTTACCTTTTTTCCACCAATCTTCCGGTATAACTTTCCAATTATCACTTTTAATTGGAGTAATTGTTTTTTGCTTTTCAATCCATTTCATTATATAAAAACGAAAATCTTTTTCTGTAGAATTAATTATTCTTTTATTTAATTCTTCTTTTGAAATTTTTGCACCATTAATTAAATGACCACCTCCACCATTTCCACGATAAGAATTAACGGCTACTTTATAAGTTTTGTCTAATTGAAATTTTTCTCCATTATCTAAAGACAAAATATTTATTCTCTCACCAAATGGCTTTGATACATCAACAGTGTAATTAATTCCATCTGCACAATCAAAGTTATAATATTGATTTTCTAAAAGTGGTGCTTGATTTCTGTTATCATATTTCAAATTTCCATTTTCATCTTTCCTAAATTTTAAAAGATTATCATTTTCATCTTTCATTTGATTAAACCAAATGCTGTATGAATATTCAAGATAATCTTTTACTTCTTTACCCGTTAAGCTCATTGTATAAAGAAAATTTTCATAGCGATAAAGTTTAAACATAGTACCAACGTTTACACTTCCAGCTTCAATTTTTGCATTTAAAGAAAGTGGAGCTGTAAATGAAATATCAGCACCAGTTTCATCAAGTTGAACTTTGTTAATTAAATCGGTAAAAGAAGAATTTCCAAAAATTGCGTCGCGGGAATAAATTGGTTCTGTAAAAAAGCCAAGTTCTTTTGAAACATATTTTTTTACTTCATCAAAATGTGTATTAAATTTTTTCATTAATGATAAATCGGGAGAAAAATTTTTGGCTTCAATTATTTCACCAGAAATTTCTTTATTCCATTTTTTTAGAGTTTTATCATAAGTTAAAACACAATTTGCAACTGATGCATCACGTCCGGAATTTGTAGCACCTAAAATTTGTACATCATTTCCATCAACACATTTTTCTTTGAAATTCCAGCCATGATGATCATGCCCAACAAATATTATATCAAATCCGGGAACTTTTTGTGCAACAATTTTTGAAGCATTCTCGTTTTTCTCATCATCAATTGATTGATTTCCGTAAGTATAATCAACACCTGAATGAAAAAGTCCAATCATTAAATCTGGTTTTTCTTTTTCCTTAATTATTTTTATCCAATGTTTGGCGCTTTTAACCATATCTTCAAATTCAATTCCGCTCCATATTTTTTCTGGTAACCAATGTGGTATGTAAGGAGTAATTAATCCAAGTATTGCAATTTTTAATCCTTTTCTTTTAATAACAGTGTATGGTTTTAAATAAGGCTTTCCAGTTTTTTTGCTGATTGCGTTTGCAGCAAGCCAGGGAAATTTTATTTCTCTATTAAATTTATCATAAACCGGATGACCTGTTTCAATATCATGATTACCAACTGCAGCTGCATCATATTTCATAAAATTCATTGCTTCAGAAAAAATATTTGTAACGTTGGTTCTTTCAAAATTATAATAGTAAACAACTGGTGTTCCTTGCAAAATATCACCACCACTTAACAAAATTACTTCCTGATTTTTCTTTTCTCTTTCTTGTTTTACATAAGAATAAATCTGTGCAATTGAATTTTTTACTTCTTTTTGGTCTGTAAAATCGTAAGGAAATAAAGCCCCATGTTCATCTGTAGTTTGAATAATTTTAAGATTAATTGTTTGAGATAAAATTGAAGCATATGATAAAATGATTATTAAAAAAATTTGTTTAATTGAATTTTTCATTTAGTTCCTGCTTTTTTATTGATAACATAATTAAAATTAAATTTGTTCAAGCTCCCATTTAGTTTTTTCTTTTTTCCTGATAAAGATAAAACGGGATAAAAATTATCCATGGATATTTTTCAAGTAAGATAGAATCTTTTTCAATTGAAACTTCGGTTCTGAATTTGAATGAAAATTTATTGTAATATTTTATAACAACTTCGTTAAAAGGATTTATTATTTCATATTGAGAACTTAAAAGTGAGAAATTAACTTTTAATGATTCACCTAAAGGCAAATTAATAAATCCAAAATTTCTAAATGCTTTTGAAAAATAAGTTGCTATTGGTAACTCTTTATTAAGTTCTTTAACTTCTAAAGTTGATCTCCAAAATGAAGGTTGAATAAAAAAATATTCTTTATCAAATATTTTAACTTTTGCTTTGTTTTTAAAAATTCCCACAATATTAATGAACCCTAAAACTTCATCATTTAACTTCAATTCATAATTTCTCTTTAAAAATTCTTTTTGATGAATAAATAATTTTTCGCCAATATAATTATTTAATGTTTTCATAAACTGATTAATGAATATTACTTGTATTTATCACTGGTTGAGCCTGAACTTCAGAAACCAAAGCAACAAGTAAATTATTGACCATAGTTGCTTTCTTTTCATTATCAAGTTGAATAATGTTTTGTTCACTTAATGCTTTCAAAGCCATTTCAACCATACCAACAGCACCTTCCACAATTTTAGTTCTTGCAGCAACAACAGCTTGTGCCTGTTGACGACGTAACATTGCCTGTGCTATTTCAGGTGCATATGCCAGGTAACTTATTCTTGTTTCAACTATTTTTATTCCAGCAATCTCTAATCTTTTTTGGGTTTGTTGTTTTAATTCTTCTGCAATTTCATTTTGATTTCCCACTAAAGACATTTTTTCATCATGGCTATCATACGAATATTGAGAAGCAATCGAACGTATCGCAGTTTCACTTTGTATTGATACAAACTGTTCATAGTTCTGAACATCAAAAATTGCTTTAGCACTATCAACAACTCTCCAAACAATTACAGCAGCTATTTCAATAGGATTTCCATGTAGATCATTCACTTTAATTTTTTCACTTAAAAAGTTATGAATACGAAGTGATACTTTTGTTTTTACATTAAATGGATTTACCCACCAAAATCCAGATTCTTTAATTGTACCGGAATATCTTCCGAATAAAATTAATACTCGCGATTCATTAGGATGAATGATGGTTAATCCACCAAGCATAATAAAAGTAAATAAAAAAATCGGGATGATAAAAATTAAGTGCATTGGTTCATTAATGTTGATAGAATTAATAAACAAAAAAACATTTAAAATCATAATCAATAAGATTATAAATAACATCAAGAAACCATTCAAAGTTTTAGCCTGTTTTTCAGTAATAGCTTCCATTTCTTAATTCCTTATTTTGATGCAAAAAGAATAAAATAATATTATTTAATAATCAAATTTTTCATATTAAATTGTAATTAAAAAGTAGATGAGAAAATTTTAAAATAAAAAACCCCGATTGGAATCGGGGTTTCAACAAATAATTTGTTTTTAATTAGCGGATAACTTTTACTTCAGCTGCCTGAAGACCTTTTGGACCTTGAGTAACTGAAAATTCCACTTTATCATTTTCATTTAATGTTTTGTATCCATCAGATTGAATTGCTTGAAAATGTACGAATACATCTTCTCCACCTTCTTGAGAGATGAAACCAAAACCTTTTGTTGCGTTGAACCATTTTACGGTTCCTACTTTGCGCTCTGCCATCAGAGAACTCCTTTAAATTTGTTAATGTTGATTTTATAACGACAGGGCTTTAAAACTACTGTGGGTAAAACGAATTGCGTTTACTTCTACAACTACTTCTAAAACTACTGCCTTACAAGAACAAACATAAGTCATTTTATTTAAATAACCTAATTTTTGTTCTTATTAAGTAAAAGAAATACTATTTATAATTTTTAGCCAATTACTTTTACTTCAGATGCTTGAAGTCCTTTGGGACCTTTTGTTACTGTAAATTCTACTTTGTCATTTTCGTTTAATGATTTATATCCATTCGAAAGAATTGATTGAAAATGTACGAATACATCTTCACCATTATTTTGAGTGATAAATCCAAAACCTTTTGATGAATTAAACCATTTTACTGAACCTACTTTGCGCTCTGCCATACAGAACTCCTTTTTAATTTGTTATTGTTTTTTTGACAGGGCTTAAAAATTACTGCGGGTAAATCGAATTGCGTTTACTTCTACAACTATTTTAAAACTTACTGCCTTTCAGAAACAAACATACAGTTAAATAAGTTAATATCCTAATTATTTAAAAAATAAATTCCAATAATGTTTTTAAACACCAGCTATACTTTTAAAAATTTAATTATTTTACATTTATAATAAGAAAATAAATTTATACTCTTTTTAGAGGAACAAAATGAAAAAATTTTTTTTAGCTTTATTATTAATTATAACATGCAATATTTATTCACAAAATGAAAATATTAATTATGAAAGTTTGTGGGAAGGAAAACTTAAAATTGGCAATAGTGAATTGAACTTAGCATTAAAAATTTATAAAACCGAAAATGAAAAAATTAATGCTCATTTAGATAGTCCTGATCAAGGACAAAAAAATATTTCTGTAACTACAATTAATATTAAAAATGATAGTTTATTATTTGAAATAAAAAATCTGAATGCAAAATTTGAAGGGAAGTTTACTCAAGATAAAAAAGTAATTGAAGGAACTTTTTCTCAAAGTGGATATAATTTTCCTTTAACATTTTTTAAAGTTGATAAATTAACAGAAGTAAAAAGACCACAATTACCATCTCCACCATTTCCTTATAAAGAAGAAGAAATATTTTTTGAAAACAAAGATGCTAATATTATTCTTGCAGGAACTTTAACAATTCCCAAAGAAGGAAATAATTTTCCTTCTGTAGTATTAGTTAGTGGCTCTGGTCCACAAGATAGAGATGAAACTTTAATGGGGCATAAACCTTTTTTAGTAATTGCTGATTACTTAGCCAGAAATGGTATTGCTGTTTTAAGATTTGATGATCGTGGAGTTGGAAAATCAAAAGGTAATTTTTCTTCTGCCACAACTTTCGATTTTGCTTCAGATGTTCTTTCTGCAATTGAATATTTAAAATCGAGAAAAGAATTAAACCATAAAAAAATTGGAATAATTGGACATAGCGAAGGTGGATTAATTGCACCAATTTGCGCAGTAAATTCCAATGATGTTTCATTTATTGTTTTGCTTGCTGGTCCAGGTGTTTCTGGTAAAGAAATTTTACTTCTTCAAACTGAACTAATTTTAAAAGCAAATGGTGTTTCTCAAGATGATATTTTAAAAACTAAAAATGAAAATGAAAAAATTTATAGTTTGATTTTAAGTGAGTCTGATAGTTTAACTATTTATAATAAATTAATAAAACTGAGAGATGAAGAAATTTCCAAAATGTCTGAAGAAGAAAAAAAGAAACCTGAAAACTCTAAAGAATTTTTTGAAAGACAAATTAAATCAATTTTAAGTCCATGGTTCAGAACTTTTGTAAAATATGATCCTCGTCCAATATTAGAACAAATTACAATTCCGGTTTTAGCATTAAATGGAGAAAAAGATTTGCAAGTGGCTCCATATCAAAATTTACCCGAGATAGAAAAAGCACTTATAAAAGCCGGAAATAAAAACTATAAAATTGTAGAATTGCCAAAATTAAATCATCTATTCCAGCCATGTGAAACAGGTTCAGTTAATGAATATGCAAAAATTGAAATTACTTTTTCTGTTGATGCATTAAAATTAATTAAAGATTGGATTTGGGAAATCGTTAAAAATTAATTTCTCTTAATTTTTGTAAATACAAATATGAATGCATCCAATTCACTTTTTCATATTTGTTTTGAAATTGAATTTCCATTTTTTCAAACAAATAATTAATTGCTTCTTCATATTCAATCATTGGATAAAATAAATCTCTCAGATAGTGAATTAATTTTAATGTTCTAAATCCGTCAAACCAAAATTTTTTTTGTTTTTGAATTTGTTCTTTTTTGTTTGTTTCATTTAAAATTTTATTCCATGCAGACTCAAAATATTGTTCTATTAAAAACTTTTTTAAGTGAATGTCAATTTTTTCAGCATGAAATAAATAATCATCAGCACTTAATATTTCATTATTAAAAAATAATTCATTCCATTTTTTTAATATTTCAAATGAAAGAGGATTATAGACAAGATTTTCATTATGTGTTTTTTGAAAATATCTATTTACACGTTGACCCGTTCCAAATGGAACTCTCCATGATTTTCTGGAGGATGGAAATATTTTTGTTTTATTAATTTTTTCTATTTGAATGATCTTAGCAAGTTTTTCTAAAAAATAGAAATCTTCAGCTGCTTTCTTTTTATTCATTCCACCAATCTTTATGTAATGTTCGTAATCACAAAACATAGTTGAACCAATTGTGTCAAATGCAAAAGGTGAAGTTGCATATTTTAATCCAAGTACATAATAACGAAGAAATATTTCATAAAGTATAATTGCTTTTTTCTCTTCGTCATCTTCCGGCAACTGATGTTCATATTCTACGTAACCTGCATAAATGTTTTTCTGATTTACTTCTTCAATTAATGTTTCCAAATAATTATTGCTAACCAAACAATCTGAATCCAAACAATAAATCATTTTCTTTTTGGAAGATGAGTAATCAAAATAATTAAGAGCCAAATCCATTCCTATTTTTCTTGCGAATCCTACACCACCATCATTTTCCGGCATTTCCAAATTTTCACTTGATGCGTCAATTAATCCAATATTTATATTGGACGAAATTATTTTTTCTGACAAATCATCAATTGAAGTTTTATTTATTATTGAATTGAAATATGAAATTGTTTTTTGATTTTCTTCTTTTACTAATTCATCTGTTGATTTTAAATTATTTATTACAATTACAAATAAAGTTGAATCAAAATATTTTTGATTATTTCCAAGAATTGAAGTAAACAGTTTTTTAAGATTATCATATTCTGCTATTGCAGGAATTACAAAAATATTTTCATACAGTTTTTGGACTGATGAAAAAACTTTCCATTTATTATTAGTAAATTTTTTTTGATAAGTAATTACACTTTTAGGTTTGTCCATATTAGAAAAAACTTTTTTTAATAAGTTCAACAGCTTTGGTAAAATCAGCTCCATTAATCCAATGGATTAAAATTCCTTCACGTTCCATTTTTCTAAACCATGTCATTTGCCTTTTAGAGAATTGATGAATGGCTACATTTAATTTTTCAAACATTTCATCATAACTGATTTCATTTTTTAAATATTTTGCAACAAACTTATATTCAAGACCAAATTGTTCTAATCTTTCGAAAGTAACTCCGTTGTTGTATAATTTTTGAACTTCTTCAATCATTCCATTTTGTAAACGAACTTTTAATCTTTCTGTAATTCTTTTTTTTACTTCTTCCCTTTCTAAAAAAACACCAATGTTAAATGAATTAATTTTAGTTTTATAATTAACTTCTTTTCGAGTGTTTTGTTCTGCAATTAGAATTGCTCTAATTACTCTTTGTTTATTTACTAAATCAGTTTTGTTATGTTGCTTTGGTTGAAGTTTCAGTAACATTTCTTTTAAAGTTTCATAATCATATTTATTTAATTGTTCGATTCGTTCATTATTAAAATCAACTTGACTTAAATTGTAATCCTTAATTATTGAATGCAAATACAATCCTGTTCCACCACAAAGAATTGGTAATTTATTTTTTGAATTAATAATATGAAAAGCTTCAAAAAATTTTTTATAAAATTCAAACAAGTTGAATTCATCATTTGGATGAACAATATCAATAAGATAAAATTGAATTTGTTTCTCATCAACGATGTAATCTTTTAAATCTTTTCCTGTTCCAATGTCCATTCCTACATAAACCTGACGAGAATCTGCAGAAATAATTTCACCATTTAAATAATTTGCTAATAGTGCGGCTAATCTGGTTTTTCCAACTGCAGTTGGTCCAAGAATGGTTAATAAATTATATTTCATATTTATCAATAAATTGAAGCAACCGGAAGTGTGATTACGAATGTTGTTCCAATTCCTAAAGTACTTTCAAATTCAATTTTACCGTTATGAGCTTCAACAATTTTTTTGGTTATAGATAAACCAAGACCTGTTCCTTCCTTTTTTCCATAAGAAACAAAAGGATCAAAAATTTTATCTTTAACTGAATCAGGAATACCTAAACCATTATCTTTAAAAATAATCTTTACTTTTTTATCCTCTCGTTTCGTTGAGATATAAATAGTACCACCTTCAGGCATTGCATCACATGAATTTTTAATTATGTGAAAATAACATTGATAAAACTCTTTTATATCAATACGGATTGTTACATCTTTATCGAATTCATTTACAACTCTGCAACTTTTTCCAATAACAAAATTTTCTACTCTCGAAGCATAATCGGCAAGCGTATTATTTAAACTTGCATTTATAGTTCTGAGAACAGTTTTCCCTTCAGAATAACTTGAAGTAGTTTGTACCAAATCTGCAATGTGCGTTATTTGATCAAGTAACATTTGTACTATTTGAGAAATTTCTGGTTGTAAGTTTTTGCTCAAAAGATGTTCAGCATATCTTTTACTTACCAAAATTGGTTTTTTAATATCCTGAATTAAAAAGTTTGCCATTTTTCCAAGTGAATGAACTCTTTCAGATTGCAATAGTCGTTCAACTAATTCTGCATTTTGCAAAGCCAGTGAGGCATGAACTGAAAGCGCTGCTAAGAAATTTTCATCTCGTTCTGTGAAGTAACCATTTTTACTATTAATTAATTGTATTACTCCTAATATTTGGGATTGATTGTTTCTAATTGGAAAGCATAACATACTTTTTGTAACATAACCAGAAGCTCTATCATATTCTTTATTAAATCTTGGATCATTTTGTACATTTTTAATATTTAACACTTCACCAGTTTTTGCCACATATCCGGCTAAACCTTCTCCGATTTTTAATCTTATTTCTTTAATTTCATTTGCATGTAAAACTAATGACCATAATTCATTTTTTTCTTTATCTAAAATATAAAGCGTTCCTCTATCGGCATTTGTAAGTTGCATTGCAACAGTAACAATATTTTGGAGAACTTCATCGACTTTAATCGTAGAATTTAATAATTCAGCTGCCCGTAATATTACTTCTAATTCGTCAGTTGTTAATTTTGTTTTTATTGTTTCGCTTTTATCTTGTAAAATTTTTTCTTCAACCGGAATAAAATCACTTTCTACTTTTTTAGTGTCAAGTTGTTCTACAAATTCAACTTGCTCATCAACTTCATTAGTTTGCGTAATAAATTGCCTTGCTTCTTCTTCTAAAATATTTTCTTTTTCTGATGCTTCAATAAAACTATCTTCTTGTTTATTAGATTCAGGTTCTTCTATTGAAGCGAAAAAATTTTGATCTTCAAGATTCTCAATGTTTTTATCAACATTTATTTCAAATTCTTTTTTTTCATCAGTAGTTTTTGAAACACCACTCAACGCCGCAAATAATGCATCATCTAAATCTTCAATTGTTTTTTCCTCTTTTGGTTTTTCAACTGGTTGCTCAGTTTTAACGTCTAATATATTTTCATCTTTAGTTTCAATTTTTTTTAAATCTTCTTCATTTATATTTACATCAGGAATTTCAAATTCTGCTTTAATAATTCCATCTTCGTTAAAAAGAGATTCATCAAATTGCAGATCATCTTCAATATTCTCTTGGGTTGTTTCAATTTTTTCAAGAGGTTGCACTATGTTACTAATATCAGATCTTGAAGAATCAGAAATTGATTGGAAAAAATCATCATCACTTTTTTGTTCAACATTATCAGTTTGCTTTTCTTCAACCACTAAATTTTCAGCTACTTTAATTTCTTCTTTTGTTTTAGAAATTATTGAATGCAAATTAAAAGATTCAGAAATAGTTTCTTCGGATGGTTCCCTTAGATTTAATAAAATTGTTTCATTTTGTCTGATCAACAAATCAATTTCATTTTTAGTCAAAAATATTAAGTAGGAATCTCTTAAAGCAACTGCAGTTGAAGTTCGTGAGGTTTCTTCTAAATATTCTTCATGACCAAAAAATTCATTTTCACCGAATATGAAGGATTTAGATTTACCTAATAATCTCTTCTTTAAAAGATTTATTTCCCCTGAAACAACGAGATAAATTCCATCTGCTTTATCACCTTCTCGATATAAAATTTCCCCTTCTCCAATTGTAATTAATTTTCCTCGTATATTGCGAAGGTCAATTTTATTGATTTCTACATTTTTCAGTAGCTTATTCCGACTTAATGAAATCATTAATTGATTTTCCATTTTAATCAACCAAATGTTGAATAAATTTTTTGTTTATATGAAAAAAACAGATTTCCAAAATGGTTTAGAACATCTTAAACAAAACGATAAAATACTGGCATCTATAATTTCAACTTATAACAAACAAAATTTAACTCCACATCGAAAATACTTTAATCTATTATTAGGAGCAATTATTGGGCAACAATTATCTGTATTGGCTGCCAGATCTATAAAGAACAGATTATTTAACTTTTATAAAAATAATCCTACTCCTGAAAAAATTATTAAAACAGAAGATCAAACACTCAGAAGTTTTGGTTTATCTAATGCAAAAGTACAATATGTTAAAGATTTATCACACAAAATTTTAAGTGGCGAAGTAAAATTAAAAGGTCTGTCAAAAATGTCCAACGATGAAATTATAGAAGAATTGACTAAAGTAAAAGGAATTGGTGTTTGGAGTGTTCATATGTTTTTAATTTTCGTTTTAGGAAGATTAGATGTATTACCAACAGGAGATTTAGGAATAAAAAAAGCAATAATGATAAATTATAAATTAAATTCTTTGCCAGATGAAAATAAAATTCAATTAATTGCCAAGAAAAATAATTGGTATCCTTATTACTCAATTGCATCACTATTATTATGGCATAGTTTAGATAATGATAGAAAAATGAAATGAATCTAATAACTAATTAATTCATCTTACTTATGGAAGAAAATAAATTAATAGAACTTGCACAAAATGGTGACAGAAAAGCTTTAACAGAGTTAGTTAAACAATATGAACAAACTGTTTTTAACTTTTCTTACAAAATTTGTAGAAATAAAGAAAAAGCTGAACACACAATGCAGGAAACTTTTTTAAGCATGGTAAAACATTTAAATCAATTTAGCGGGCAATCAAAACTTTCTACATGGTTATATCGTGTAGTTTCAAATCATTGTTTAATGTTAGCACGTTCAGAAAAAAATATTGGTTTTGCATCATTTGAAGATGAAGATGCAGATATTGATGAAAAAAATATTGCTGATTGGAAAGTTTCACCTGATAATATTGCCGAAAACAATGAACTTAAAAAAATTCTTGACGATGCGATAAAAAAATTACCGGCTGAATATAGAATTGTTTTTCTTTTACGTGATGTTGAAGGATTATCCACAGAAGAAACTGCAAAAATTGTTGAGCTAACTATTCCAGCTGTAAAATCTCGATTACACCGCGCACGTGCGTTTTTAAGAAATGAATTAAATAAAATTTTTTCTGAGGAGATAAATTAATGACAGATATAAATTTAAATATCAATCATCCACTTCCTTCATGCAAAGAGGTAATGAGCCATATCTGTGACAATCTTGGTGAAGAATTAGATTCTCCTAAATGCATTGAAATAAAAACTCATCTTGAAAATTGTGATAATTGCAAACATTACTTTAATTCTGTTGAAACTACTATTGAGTTTTATAAAAAATATAATGTTGAATTACCAAAAGATGCACATGAAAGATTGTTAAATTTGCTAGGGCTAAATGAATAGATAAAAATTTAATAAGAAAATTATTATTTAATTAAAATCATCTTCTTTGTTTGAACAAAGTTTCCTACTTGTAATTTATAAAAATAAACACCACTTGATAAATCTTTCGCATTAAAATTCAGTTCATAGCTTCCGGGTTTTTTATAATCATCAACCAATGTAGAAATTTCATTTCCCAAAACATCATAAAGTTTAATTGATACTTTGTTATTAGTATAATTTCCAATATTAAATTTGATTGTTGTAGTTGGATTAAAAGGATTTGGATAATTTTGTTCTAATTTTATTTCAGAAGGTAATTCAAAGAAATCATTAATATCAGTTTTTACTCCAAATTCAAAATCAGCATAAATTGGAAGATGATCTGAAGCAGTTGTTGTTGAAACTGCTAAACTTGGTTCGTTAAAAAACCATGAATTACTTGTATTGGCAACAGATCTATTAAACTGATTACCATCATTACCAAAAATTTTATAAGAATTATTAATGTAATCGATTCCACCTTTGTCAACTAATGATTGAGAAATTAAAATCATATCTAAGCGAGTATCAAGCTTTGAAGCAGAATAAGTACAAACAGAAGAAAATTTTGGGTCGCCACTCCAATTTCCGATTGAATTAGTAAAGTCAATAAAGTAACCCGGTTTTGATTTATCAATTAATTTTTGGAAAGCTTGTTCATCTGAAGAAAAAATATTGAAATCTCCACACACTAAAAAATTTTTTCCATCCAAAAATTTATCTGTTTCATTTCTTAAAGAAATAACAGCATCAGTTCTTTTTTGTTGATTTAATAAATTATTATCAGCGCTATTATATTCATTTGCTTTTAAGTGAACCCCAAGAATTACTAAAGTATCATTTGAAAAATTTGAGACTACTTTGAATGAAGAAATTACTCTGGTTCTTGCAGATATAGCTTTGGATTCAATTAATTTAACTTTGGAAGGTTTGTAATAAAATGCACAATCATTACCATCGTAACCGGAACTATTAGTTGATCTAATAACAACATTTGCCGCATTAAATTCATTGCCTAAAACATTATTTAAAAATTGTTGAACACCGCTTTGCTGAACCATTTCAACAACAACTAATAAATCAGGATTTATTTTGTTAATAATATTTTTATAATGTGGTTCAATTGAAGTAATACTGGTACTGTTTCTTGAGTTGGGATAATTTAAAATATTATAACTCATTAATCTTAATTTTTCTTGGGAAAGAGAAAAACCAAAGGAAATAAAAAAGAATAACGTAATTGCAATCAGAAAATTTTTCATTTGACCTTAATAAGAATAATTAAAAAAGCCCTAAATCAAAAAGAAAAAGGGCTTAGAAGTGTGAGCGCGGGTGGGCTCGAACCACCGACCCTTTGCTTAAAAGGCAAATGCTCTACCCCTGAGCTACGCGCCCCAATAAATCAAAATTTTGAGGGCGTAAATATAATTCCATTACCCTTAAATTCCAAAATTTTTATTAATCTTTATAAATATTTTTTATCCAACCTTCGCTAAAATAAAATCTGCTAATATCTTTCCACTTTCTTTTAATTGATAATCACTCTTTGTAGAATTTTGATTTGGATTATCCACTTCTTTTTTATCTTCTATTTTTATTCCTAATAATTTTGCTTTTTCATCATCTCTCTTTTTCTTTTTTGCTTCGGCTTCTTCTTTCTGCGCTTTTCTTATTTCAATATTTAATGAGAATTCTTTTTGCTTCCTGGCTAATTTATTTTCATTTATTTCTTCTACTATTAACTGATATTCAACATCTTTCTTTGTTCTTTGTTCATGTTTTTTGCTAAGTAAAGGAATTACTTTACTTAAATCCATATATTTTGAAAATTCTGTTGTATTAATTTGGTCCCATGGCAAGGCACTTGTTCTTGATGATTCACCAAATTCATCTTCATCATATTGTGAAGGAAATTGTATATCTGGAGTAACTCCTTTTCTTTGTGTGCTACTTCCATTAATTCTGTAAAATTTTGCTTGTGTTAATTTTAATTGTCCGGCTTTTCTTTCATTATTACGAATCATCATTCCTAAATCATAAAGGTTTTGTACTGTTCCTTTGCCATATGTTTTTTCTCCTATAATTAAACCACGTCCATAATCTTGAATTGCTGCAGAAAAAATTTCGGAAGCAGAAGCACTAAATCTATCAATAATTACAGCTAAAGGTCCATCATAAAATATTGATGGGTCAGGATCCCGATTCACTTCAATTATATTGTTAGAATTTCTAACCTGAACAACCGGTCCTTCTTTAATAAATAAGCCCGTTAATTGAATTGCTTCTTGTAATGATCCTCCACCGTTTCCTCTCAAATCAATCAATAGTCCATCAATTTTTTCCTGTTTTAGTTTTTCAATTAAATTTTTTACATCACGTGTTGTGCTTTTATAATCGGGTTTATTTAATCTTTGTCCTTCAAAATCTGTATAAAAGGAAGGAAGTTTTATAACACCGAGTTTAAAATTTTTACCTTCATGGTCAAAATTTAATATTTCACTTTTGGCTGCTTGTTCTTCCAATTTTATTTGATCTCTTGTTAATTTTATTTCACGTGGAATTGCATTATCCCCTTCTTCCTTTTTTAAAATTAGAAGACGAACAACAGTACCTTTTTTTCCTCTTATTAATTGAATTGTGTCATCAAGACGCCAACCAATAACATCAACCATTTCACCATCTTCACCTTGAGCAACACCAATTATTTTATCTTCTTCATTTAGTAATTTACTTTTTGCTGCCGGTCCACCCGGAACAATTGAAGCAACCACTGTGTAATCACCTTCTTGTCTTAACTGAGCTCCAATTCCTTCTAAAGATAATCTCATTGAAATATTAAAATTATCAGAATTAACGGGGGAAAAATAATCTGTGTGTGGATCTATGATTTGAAGAAATGAATTAATATAAATTGAAAAAACATCTTCAGCTTCATATTGTAAAATTACTTTGTGAAAATTTTGGTAACGTTTTAATAAATCGGATGCAGCTTTTTGAAAATCTTTACCTGTCAAGATTATTCCTAATGCTTCATTTTTTAATCTAAGTCTCCATAATTCATTAAGTTCTTTTTCATCTTTTGCCCAATCTTCTTTTTCGCGGTCTGGTTTGTATGTTTCATTAATTGAAAAATCGAATTCATTTTTTAAAGTACTTTTTATGTATTCAATTCTTTCATTAACTCTTTTTTTGAATAAATTAAAAATAGAAAATGGAATTTCAAGATTTCCCTCTCTGAGAAAATCATCGAAATTATTTCTAAAGACTTCGAATTTCTGAATATCTGATTTTAAAAAGTAACTTTTGTTGAAATCAAGTGACTTTAAATATTCATCAAAAATTTGTGATGATAAAGAATCATTTAATGGTTGTTTTTTATAGTGATAAAAATTTAAAAGCTGAATTATTACCTGTTCTTCTCTTTTATAAAATTCATCAGGTATAATAATTTTTGTTGAATCTATTTTATGATCTTTTTTTAATACTAATTCAGGATTTTGTCCAAATAGAAAAGCAGAATTAATTATGAGCAATATTATCAATAGATTTTTCTTCATCTTTTTCCCTTAATATATAATTTCTTTTGTGTTACAAAATTAATTGCGTTTATGTTTCTTTATTTTCTGAATATAAAAATCTTTTAATTTTTTGAGTTGGTGTTTTTTCAAAAGGAATAGTTTGTTCAATAATTTTATTTATTCTTGAAAATGTGTTTACTCTTGAATTTATTTGAATCAACCAATCATCAAAAATTTTATTTTTTATTTCTCGAACTTCTGGTTCGGTAAGTTTTTGAATATTGAAATGTTTATCAATCTCGTCATAATTCGGATAAATTTTTGCAACAAGCATTTCATCTTTTTCCATAACTAAAGATTCGGAAACAAATGGTAATGAATTTATAATTGATTCAACTTCTTCCGGATAAATATTTTTTCCATTTGATCCGATAATTACATTTTTAGAACGACCTTTGATATATAAAAATCCATCACTATCAATTACACCTAAATCTCCACTTTTAAACCAACCATCTTCAGTAAAAACTTCTTTTGTCTTTTCAGGGTCTTTAAAGTAACCTTTCATAACATTCGGACCTTTAATTAAAACTTCCCCCTCACCATTTTTGGGATCGGGATTATCAATTTTAACTTCCATCCAAACCATTGGTTTACCACAAGAACGAAATCTTACATTTTCCGGTGAAGTTCCTGTAACCAAAGGTGAAGTTTCAGTCAAGCCATATCCAATTGCATAAGGAAATTTTGCTTCTTTAAGAAATAATTCTACATCTTCAGCTAAAGATGCTCCACCAATACAAAACATTCTTAACTGACCACCAAAAGTTTGCATTAGTTTTTTACCTGCAATTTGATTTAATTTTTTTCTTACCGCAGGAATTTTATAAAGATTTCTTACTACAAACTTTTTATTTATTTCCGGAAAAATTCTATTTCTACAAATTTTTTCAATTACTAAAGGAACAGCAATCATTACAGTTGGTTTTACTTTCTGAAATGCCGGCAGCAATACTGCAGGTGTTGGAGGTTTATCAATATAATAAATTGAAGCTCCAACCATAATTGGAATTACTAATCCAAGTGTTGATTCAATCGTATGAAATAAAGGAAGAATCGAAAGAAATCTATCTTTTTCATCAGCATACACCATATTTAAAGTTGAAATTGCATCGCTAACAACATTTTTATGAGTTAGCATTACTCCTTTTGAATGACCAGTTGTTCCACTAGTATAAAGAATTAAAGCAAGATCATTTTCTTCAACTTCCTCAGAAATTAATCCAACGAATTTTAGTGCAGCTTCTTTAATTTTTGCAAATTCTTGCTTTGCACCTGCTATAACTTCTTTAATTATGTCATTTTTTGTTGAAGGTGGAATTAAAGAAAAATCATCGAGTAAAATTCTTGTATGTAAATCTTGTGATTCGAACTCTTCAATTTTATTAAAATATTTTGCTGAGACAAAAATTGCTTTGCTTTCAGAATGTCTTAATATATGATGAACTTCAGCAGAATGGAATTCTGTCATAATTGGAACAGCAATAGCTCCCATTGATGTAACGGCGAAATAAGTAATTCCCCAATTTGGTTGGTTTTCACTTAAGATAGCAATTTTATCTCCCCTTGTAATTCCTACACTCTTTAAAAAATTGATAACCTCGTCAGCTTTAGCTTTAAATTCTCTGTAATTAATTACAGGTTTACCCACAAAAGAAACGGCAGGCAGGTTACCATATTTTTTTGATGATTCATCTAACACACAACGAAGTGTATGTTTTTTTAATTCTACCATTTTTATTCCTTGCATTAATTAATTAAACTGGATCAATATGCACAAAAACTTTTTGTACTTCATCCATTTTTTCAAGAGTGTATCTTACTTCGTTACCAATATCATGTGAAAGTGATGTAGAAATATTTTTATCAACTTCAATGTGAATTTCAATATGAAATTTATTTCCTACATAATGGGAACGTAAGTCGTTAATTCCTTTTACTCCATTTACTTTAAAAGCTGTTTCCTTAATTTTAGAATCAAGTGAATGGTCTGCGGATCTTCCCATTAAATAATCAAGATTTTCTCTTGCAACTTCGTAACCTGATTTAAAAATAAACATAGCAACTAAAATTCCTGCAATGCTATCTATGTAATTTAGTTTCATAGAAGCACCAACTACTCCTATTAACGCAATTGAAGAAGCAAGAACATCATTAATACTGTCAATAGACGCTGCCCGAATTGCCGGGCTGTTAAACATTTTTGCAATTCTTATTTGATATCTGTTCAACAAAATTTTTGCAATAATAGTTACAATTAAAACAAGATATACAGAAAAAGAAATTTCTATCTCTTTCGGGTCAATTAATCTTTTAATTGATTCTTCTACTATATTTATACCAACAACAAAAGCAAACACAGCAAGAATAAAAGCTGCAATTGGCTGAGCAGCGTTATGACCAAACTGATGTTTGTGATCTGGTTTATCACGCGAAATTTTTACAGCTATTTTAATTCCAATTGAAACGAGTACATCTGTAAATGAATTTAATGCTTCAGAAATTACAGCTATTGAGTTTGATAAAATTCCAACTATACTTTTTAAAATAAAAAGAGTAATGTTAATTACTAAAGCAATATCGGTTGCGCGCTTTAATCTATGTGGCATTTTTATTTTTTCATATAAAAAAGATTTAACAATTTTTATTTAAATCTTTTCATTAAGATTTTTCTTCCCAAACCTGAGCTAGTGTAACAATCATTTGAACAGCTGCTTGCATATCCTGAATAGCAACATATTCTAAAAAACCATGAAAATTATGACCACCAGCAAAAAGATTTGGTGTAGGTAAACCCATATAACTTAATCTTGCACCATCAGTTCCACCACGAATTGCAGATTGAATTGGTTTTATTCCTAAACGATTTAATGCTTCAATTGCAAATTGTTCAACTTGTGGATGTTGATCTAATACATATTTCATATTTCTGTATTGTTCAATAACTTCAAAATCGTAAGATGATCCCGGATAGTTAACAATTGCTTTTTCACAAAGATCTTTCAGAAAGTTTTCATATTCTTTCAATTTATTTGCATCAAAATCTCTAATAATAAATTTTATTACAGTTTGAGTTTCATTTCCATTAATAGAACTTGGATGAACATAACCATCTCTTTTATCTGTTGTTTCAGGTGAAAGAGAATTTTTTGGTAATAGTTCAATGAAATGAGAAGCAATTTTAACTGCATTAATCATTTTGTTTTTTGCATAACCCGGATGAACATTTTTTCCATTAAATTTTATTATTACTGCATCAGCGCTAAATGTTTCTGTTTCAACTTCACCACGAGTTGAACCGTCGATTGTGTAAGCATATTTTGCTCCAAATTTTTCGACATTAAATTTTTCTGTACCGCGTCCTACTTCTTCATCGGGTGTAAAACAAACTCTGATTTTTCCATGTTTAATTTCAGGATGTGTGATTAAATAATTCATTGCATCAATTATTTCTGCGATTCCGGCTTTATCATCTGCGCCAAGTAAAGTAGTGCCGTCGGTAGTAATAATATCCATTCCAATCATATCTTTTAATTCAGGGTTTTCATCAACTTTGATAATTTTTGAATTATCGTTTGGTAAAATTATATCTCCACCCTGATAATTATTATGAATTACAGGATTTACATTTTTTCCTGTAACAGCTGGTGAAGTATCTACATGCGCTATGAAACCAATAGTTGGAATTTCTTTTTCACTATTTGCCGGAAGAGTTGCCATAACGTAACCAAATTCATCCATTTCAACTTCTGTCATTCCAATTTCTTTTAATTCTTCAACTAATAATTTTGAAAGTTCTAATTGTTTAGAATCGCTTGGAAAAGAATTTGAATCTTCATTCGATTGAGTGTCAATTTTTACGTATTTTAGAAAGCGTTCTACACAAGTATAATTGTAATTTTTATCGAACATATTTTTTCCTTTTTTTGTTTTTTTATGTTCTAAATTAATAGAGTTAAGTTGATTCAGCAAGAAATATCATAAATAATTTTTTGAATTAATAAGGATTTAAAATGAACGTTGTTGAAATAATCAGAAAAAAAAGAAACGGTTACCAATTAACAAGTGAAGAAATTAATTTTTTAGTAAATGGTTATACTAAAGGAGAAATTCCAAATTATCAGTTTTCAGCTTTTTTAATGGCAATTTTTTTAAAAGGATTAAACAAAAAGGAAACTGCTTATTTAACTAATGAAATGTTATACAGTGGGATAGTAATTGACTTAAGTTTTATTGATGGTAAAAAAGTTGATAAACATTCTACAGGTGGAGTTGGAGATAAAACATCATTAATAATTGCACCAATTGTTGCAGCAGCCGGAATAAATGTTCCAATGATTAGTGGTCGTGGACTTGGTCATACTGGTGGAACTCTTGACAAATTAGAATCAATCCCGGGTTTTAATGTCAATTTATCACTTTCAAATTATAAAAAAATAATTAAGAAATGTGGTGCTGTATTAGCAGGTCAAACAAAAGAAGTTGCACCGGCTGATAAATTAATCTACGCTTTACGTGATGTAACAGCAACTGTTGAATCAATTCCTTTAATTACTGCAAGTATAATGAGTAAAAAATTAGCTGAAGGAATAGATGGATTAGTTCTTGATGTTAAAACTGGTAGTGGTGCTTTTATGAAAAAATTAAATGATTCTATTCAACTTGCTGAATCACTTGTTAATACTGCCAAAGCTTTTAAGAAAAAAGTTATTGCAATGATAACTGATATGAATCAACCTCTCGGCAATTATATTGGCAATTGGTTTGAAGTTTTGGAATCAATTAAAGTTTTGCAAGGGGAAAAAGTTGACGATTTACTTGAGCTTTCTTTAAATCTTTCCGGTGCAATGATAATGATTGGTAGAAAGGCAAAAACAATTGATGAAGGAATTCAAATTTCTAAAGAAATGATTGCTAATGGAAAAGCTTTCAATAAATTTTTAGAGATTGTTGAACTTCAAAATGGTGATGTAAATGTTATTAAAAATCCCGATTTATATCCAAAATCAAAATTCAATGAAAAAATTTACTCTGCTAAAAGTGGTTATTTAAAATCAATTGATAACTATGAAATTGGAATGGCTTCTTTAGAACTTGGTGCCGGAAGATTAAAAATTGAAGATAAAATTGATCCTAAAGCTGGAATTATTTTCTATCCTAAAATTGGAACTAAAATAAAAAAAGGTGATTTAATAGCAGAGATTTTTACAGATAAAGAAGACAAAATTGAATTTGTAAAAAATAAAATTCTTAACTCAATCAATTTTTCAAATGAAAAAGTAAATAAACCAAAATTGATAAAAAAAGTTATTTATTAATATTAAAATTGTAGCTATTTTTGGCTTGTGAAAAGATTAATCTACATATCGCTATTAATAATTTATTTAATTCCAACGATTGGTGTTTCATTATCATACCACTTCTGTGGAGATTTTGTTCAATCTGTTAATTTAGATTACACTGCAAAATCAAAAGAGCCAAGCGATTGTTGCGGTGAAAATGAAAATGATGGTTGTTGTCATAACGAAGTTAAAATTTTCAAATTAAATGATTATCACTCTCCTGTTTACAAAGCAGATTTATTTTTTGATAATATTATTGAAACAACATTAACAACTATTATTGAAGAAAAAACTTCATCTGATTCTTTTACTGACATTTCAACATATAATTTTCCACCCGGTAAAAAAATTACAATTCAGAATCATCTTCTTCTTATTTAGAAAAATTACCTATCAAAATTTTTATTCAAAATGATTTTAATTCGTTTTAGAAATTAAAATCAATTTAATATTCATATTTTTTTTAAGAAGGAGTTTAATATGAAAAATCTATTTTTTTTCATTTCATTTTTTTTAGTAACAATTTTATTTGCTCAAGAAAATAAAGTTGTAGAATCAGAATTTAAAGTTTTTGGAAATTGCGGAATGTGTAAAACAAGAATTGAAAATTCTTTGAAGATAAAAGAAGTAAAATTTGCACGTTGGGATAAAAACAGTAAAATCTTAAAAGTTGCATATCTATCTGATAAAATTACACTTGATTCTTTAATGCACCGAGTAGCTATTGTTGGTCACGATAATGAAAAATATAAAGCTGACGATGCTGTTTATTCAAAACTTCCAAAATGTTGTTTGTATCGTGATAATCCCCAAACTCATTAATCCATAGGTTTATTTATGAAAATTAAGAACATATTACTTTTGTTTTTCTTTATTACTTCATTAATTTTTTCACAAGAAAAAATTAAAGGAACTGTAAGTGAGAAAAATGAAAATGGCTTGTCTCCATTAGTTGGAGTCAACATTTATTGGTTAGGATCAAATAGTGGAACAATTTCTGACGAGAATGGAAAATTTGTAATAAACAGAAATCAAAATTCTAATCAACTTGTATTTAGCATGGTTGGGTACAAAAATGATACTTTAACTATTGCTTCTGAAAATGAAATAAATATTATTCTTGAAATTTTACCAACCGAATTACAAAGTGTAAATGTAACAGAAAAGCAATCCGCGACATTTAACGATTATCTTGCAATAGAAAACAAAGGAATAATGACAGATAAAGAACTATTCAAAGCAGCATGTTGTAATCTTTCTGAAAGTTTTGAAACTAATCCTTCGATTGATGTTTCTTTTACAGATGCAATAACAGGAATAAAACAAATTGAAATGTTAGGGCTTTCCGGAATTTACACACAAACAACTTTAGAAAATCTTCCATTCATTCGTGGATTAATGTCCAATGTTGGATTAACATTTATACCCGGAACATGGATTCAGGCAATTAATGTTTCAAAAGGAATTGGTTCTGTTGCAAATGGTTTTGAATCTATTACCGGACAAATTGATGTATCTCTTAAAAATCCGGAAGAAACAGATGGTGAAAAAATATTCTTTAATTTTTATGGTGATG
>JAOADJ010000009.1 GCA_026417375.1 Melioribacteraceae bacterium
CTCTACAAACTCTGTTTAAAATCTCCATCTTGAATCAAATGCTAGTGTAACTCTTTTTGCTGAGTTTGGACTTATAACATTTTGAAAATCAGGCGAGCCAATATTAATTTCTAATAAACCTAAATCAAAACCCAAACCCAATGCCCAGCTAAATTTATCGAATCCACCAATTGAAAAACCGGAACGCAATCCAACTACTTTTGTAAGAGAATAATCTAAGCCAGTTACAACTCTTGGTGATTTGTAATTTCCCGGTTGTTCGTTAAATCCATAATGAAATTCTAAAACAGCAAGCATTCTTCCTGATGAACGAATATTATTTTCGCGATTGGAATAAACAACTGCAAAATGTAATGCAGTAGCCATATCGGTTTTTATTGAGTTTATATATTTACCATTATTTTTTCCGGTTAATCTTGTAGTCAGAGTATCAATCTGATCTTTGTCGGTTATATCATCAAGATAAATTGGGGCATTAGATGAAAACTGTGCTACATCTTTATTCCATTCAATTGAACCAATATCAGTAATTGAAAAAGCTATTGAAAATTTTTCTGTTAATTTTGCAGAAAGACCAAAGTCGAAACCAACACCTTTTCCGGAAGGATCTGGAAATGCAGTAAATGAAAAATCTTTTTTGGGTTTATTATCAAAATTGTATTTAACATTAAAATCTTTTGAGAAAGAAGAATAAGCAAGAAAATCACCTTTACCTGTTATAATGTTGGCATCACCGGTTTTTAGTTCCGTGTTAATTTTTTCAACTCCAATGTAAAAATAACCACTTACAAGATTAACGGAAGCACCGACAGAAATTCCTTTTAATAAATCAAAGTTTCTTGAATATGTAAAAGATGTTTTTCGTAACCACCACGCTTTGAATTTTGTATCGCTGAAATTATAAACTTGATTTGGTAAGTTTCCATCGAGTCCCAAATCAATCAAACTTTTTGGTAAAGTTAGAGTTGAAGAAAATCTATCAGTAATTGAAAAACCTATAGCACCAAAACTTTTTGATGGTTGAATTTTAACTCCGATTAACTGAAATGAAATATCAGAGTAAACAGAACCACCATCTTTAAAAATTTCTTTAAGATTTTTTTTATCTGTTTCGGTTAATTCTCTTCCGTAATTTTTTCCATCATCTCCTATAACCTTTGTTCCGAAGTAATAATTGTAATCATCAATTGTAATAAAATTTGAACCAACACTTAACGAAACATTAGGAACGGGCAATGGCAAAATAAATTCTGTTACTGAAGAAGTATCTTGATAAAGATTTGCAGGATTTTTTCCGATCGACATTAAACCAAAGGATGAAGCAAAAGATTTTCCCATACTCATCGAGCGAGCATCTGTTGAACCTTGTGAACCGATTCCTTGTGCTATCAATGTTGATGAAAGTAAAGCAATCGAAATTAAAAATATCTTTTTCATTTCACTCTCCTATTGCTTTACTTTATAATTTGTTGAACCAAATGCGTTAATTAAAACTTCATCTGTGGTTTTAAGTTTTACAGGTGAATTATTAGAAGCAGAAGTATTTATTTTTAAATTAACACGCATATAAACCGCTGCTCTTATTTTGTCAATCTCTTCTTTTTTAGTTTTTATTTTTACTGTTTGTTCATTTTTGTTTGAAACATTTCCGTTGGCATCAGTAATAGCGCCGTTAATTGTTAATACGGTATCCTGATCAGAATATTTAGGAGGAAAGTATGTTAGAAATTTATTTTGTGCATCATACATTTTACCGGTGAATGAAATAGAAACCGGCAAACCATTTGTAATTTTTATTCCGGCTTCAAGTGAATTAACGTTTTTAAGTTTATCCCTGTCGTCGCTCGATAAATCAACTTCAACAGAATCTTTTAATTCGGCATTTTGTAATCCTATATCAAAAGGTAGCTCAATTATAGAACTTCCGGTAATTTGATCTGTGCTTTTGATGTTAACAACTTTATAATTTGGATTAACAATTCCACCTGAATAAACAATTAGTGAATCAGGAAAACGAGAAAACTTTTTGAAAAATAAACTTAAACTATCGGGATTGATTGTTAAAACTGAATCAGTTGGAGAAATAATTTGATTGGTTAATGTTTTGTTGTTCAAACCTAAAATAGCTTTTTGACCCAAACTATTTTTTCCTTCAATTTTTCCATCAAGCTTAAATTCAAATTGAGCTGTTGATTTTAATCTTATTTGTGCAATTGGATTTTTAAAATTTATTTGTTGGAACTGGAATTTTGTTTTTAAGTCTTTTAAATCAAATGAAATTGCACTTCGATTTGATGTAACTGTTTTTGGTTGAAGTTGCCCGCTAAACTCTTTTAATTTTAATTCACCAATATCAATTATTCCACTTATTCCATCACTACTTTTTAATGTTCTTAAATCTGTAGAAGATAAAAGTGAAAAATTGACTTTGTAAGAAACCTGATTTGTAGGTGTGCCTGTTAAAGAAACAAGAGAATGATCTTTTAATGAATAATTACTAAATACACTTACGGTTTGTTTTCTTCCAATAAATTTTGTTTGAGAAAAAGTTTGTCCATTTGGATTTTTTAAATTGTTAATAGTAATTGTCATTGTTGCATCAAGATCAAGATTATTAACAATTCTGAAATTCATCAATCCACTTTCAATTTTAATAGAATTAAATTTTGTTGGTTGAGAAGAACTTGCTTCAAATGAGAATGATTTATCAATTACAATTGGGTTTTGCTCCGGAATTTTTGCTTGTGTTTCAGATACATTTAATTGCTTTATCTTTGCTTTTACGGTAAAGGAATTTTGTGGTAAAGTAATTAAATTCCCGTTGCTTCCATTTGTAGAAACCACACATTCAAATACAAATTGATTTTTAACAATCAATCCTTTTGTAAGTGGAATTGATGAAATTTTTCCTGTTGATTTTGGAGAAACAACAAGATTGTTATTGTAACTAAAAACAATTTCACCCGTACCAATATTTTTCAGAGCAATATTGTTAATTGTTAATGAAACAGGAGATGGAAATTGATTAAAAATTTCTAAATCAACTAAGCCATTATCAATTTTTGCTGAAGAAAAAGATTCTGATGCATCAGTATTTGATGAAACAGGCACATTTGAAACCGGTGGAATTATAGCTTGTGTATTAGGATTAACATTAATTCCTAACCAACTATATCCAATATCCGCTTTAACTGAATCGGGCTTTAGTGAAATTAATCCAATTGTTTCAGAAGCACTTTCGGAAATCCCATCAACTTTTAATTTGTCATCAATTTTAATGTTGTCAAGGTTAGTTGTTTTTGAATAGTAGATTATGTTTTTATTTGTGGCATCGGTATAAAATTTTAACTCTTTACTTTTTTCTAAAATATCATTTAAAGAGTAACTTTTTTTTGTAATTGGAATATTTAGCGAAACATTCCAAATAGGCATCTGTGGTTCATTGATCTGACAAAATTGAAAAATAATCACAGAGAGAAAAAAGATTTGAAACAAAATTACTTTGTTTTTCATTTTTCTCCTTTCAAGATTTTTATTTAGAAGTTATGCTCAAAATACTTATTTATTATTTAATATGCTTGAATTAAATCATTCAGATCACATTTATGCAGATAAGATTAACTTTGTTTATATTTCAATTAACAATCCTTTATTTCAATGATGAAAAAAATATTTTGGATAATTAATCTAACTGTAATCTTCGTGCATTCAATTGTATCTGCACAGACTTCAAATCCACTCACATTTTCAGAAATAATGTTTTATCCAACGGAAAACAATGGTGAGTTTATTGAGATTTATAATACTTCTGCAACACAATCAATAAACTTAACCGGCTACAAAATAAAATATTATACTTCAACCGCAGACAATCTTGTGTCTTTCATAGGCGGAATGATTTTAGAGCCGGGAAAATTTGCTGTAATTATTGAAAATGATTATGACTATATAAATGGAATTTATAAAAATATAATTCCAGCAGATGCAATTGTTATAAAAATTAGTGATGCCTCTTTTGGAACATCTGGCATGGCGAATACAACAAGTCGTGATGTTTCTTTAATTGATCCATCAAATAATGTAGTTGATCTTTATGTTTATTCTGCAGATAACAACCCGGGAATTTCAGATGAGAAATTTGTTCTTTCAAAAAATAATGAAGCATCAAATTGGAGAAATTCAACACAAATTAATGGAACACCCGGTAAAATAAATTCTGTTACACCAATTTCATATTTAAATGATTTATCAATTCGGTTAAATAATTATAATCCATTAAATCCAGTAGAAAAGGATACTGTTTTTATTTCTTTTGTTGTTAAAAATATAGGCGCTTTAGATGTTAATAATTTTTCGGTTGATATTTTTGATGATTTAAATGGTGATTCAACTAAACAAGCAAATGAAATTTTATATACAAAAGATTTTACAGATTTGGCAACTGGCGATTCTTTAATTGTTCAAACTAAATTTTATGCACCAACTGTTGGCAATAAATTAATTATTGGAAAAGTTTATTATTCAATAGATCAAAATTTTGTTAATAATACCGCCTTTGTAAAATTAACTGTTTCAGAAAAACCAGCTGGTTTTGCAGAAGTTGTAATTAATGAAATAATGTATATTCCTTCTAGCGATGAACCAGAATGGATTGAAATTTATAATCGCTCGGATAGAAACATTAATCTGAAAAACTGGAAAGTAACTGATTTAACTTCTACAACCACAATAATAACAACTGATTATATTTTAGCTCCGAAAGAATATTTAGTTATTAGTAGCGATCCCACTATTTCAAATTTATATACAAATCCAATTAAGTTAATAGTAAGACAATTACCATCACTTAATAATAGTGGTGATAATGTTGTTTTAAAAAACGCAACCAACTTAACAATTGATTCAGTTAAATATTTACCCGAATGGGGAGGAAATGTTGGAGGAAAATCTCTGGAAAGAATTTCATCTGAAGCGGGTTCTAATTTATCAACCAATTGGAAAACTAGTGAAAGCAAATACAGAGCAACACCTTCTCAAATTAATTCTGTTACTCCTAAAAATTTTGATTTAAGAGTTAAATCAATTACATCAAAATCAAAATATGCCGAAGTTGGAAAATCTCTTTCTTTAAGTGTTATAATCGAAAATATCGGATTGAATAATGCTTCAAGTTTTTCTGTAAAAATTTTCAAAGATAGAAATCTTAATAATATTGAAGATGATGATGAAAAAATTTTTGAAACATCTGGTACAAATTTATTATCAACCCAAACCAGAGAATTTTTATTTAATGTTATAGATCTAAATGTTGGGTTAAATCAATTTATTGCAAGAGTTGATTTTCTTAATGATAATTTTTTTGAAAATAATTCTCAATCCTATAAGATAAACGGGGTCGTTATAAATGAAAATTATGGTGATTTAATAATTAACGAAATTATGTATGCTCCATCATCTGGCGAACCGGAATGGATTGAAATTTATAATAAGAGTAATAAAGACATTAATTTAAACGGCTTTCAAATTTATAATGCATCAGCAAAAAACAAGGTTGTAAATAAAACTACAATTATAAAGCCGGAAGAATATTTTGTTGTTACTAAAGATAGCTCAATGTTTTCTAAATATACACGAGCACAAAAATTTGTAGTTGCCAATTTTCCAACTTTGAACAACACTTCTGATGTGGTTGTAATAAAAGATTCACTTGATAGAACCATTGATTCATTAAAATATAAAAGCACCTGGGGTGGAAGCAACGGGAAATCTATTGAAAGAATTGAGTTTATGAATTCATCCGTTGATTCAACTAATTGGAAAACTGCAACAAATATTTTAGGAGCTACACCGGGATTTGTAAATTCAGTTTCACAAAAAAAATATGATGTTGCTGTTCAAAATATTTTGTTTAATCCCACCAGACCAATTGTTGGTACTAAAGTTAATATTTCGTGTAATGTAAAAAACATCGGAAAAAGTAACGCATCATTTAAATTAATTCTTAATAGA
>JAOADJ010000014.1 GCA_026417375.1 Melioribacteraceae bacterium
TGATGAAAATAAAACTTTTGCAACATCAGGAAAGTTTTTCTTTACTCCTGCACAAGCAGATCAAATTTTACAATCTTCAGGAGTATCAATCACAAATCCTTTATACAATACAATTAAAAATGATTTAACAAAAACAGAACAAAATGTAAATTTTTCCGGACCAACAATAGCTGGAAGTAAAAATGATTATTTGAAAATAGTTTTTCCTGCTAAGCAAGTTCAAGGTGTAAATCTGGCAACAACAACTTTTCTTGTAAAAGAAGTAAAAGGTATATTAGATGAAATACCAATCTTTCCAACAGTTGCACCACAATTAACAGTTGGAACAGTTATGGGAACAAACGTATCTTTTAGATATTTGCCAGATGTTGAATTAAAAGATTTAGGAAAGTTTTCATTCTTTGGAGTTGGAGCTGTTCATAATATTGGAACATGGTTTCCAAATCCTTTACCTGTTGATTTGGGTGTAGGTTATTTTACACAAAAAATGAAAGTAGGTGATATTTTTGAAAGTAGCGCTTCTCAGTTCGGTTTATATGTAAGCAAAACATTTGGAATTATAATTTCATTTACACCATATGCAGGAATTGTGAGTGAACAAAGTAAAACTAATGTATCTTATGATTATCAGTCGAATGAAACAATTAATGGTGTTCCCGTTCCTAAAACAAAAATTAAGTTCGAATTAGAAGGAGAAAATAAAACAGGAATTCTAGTAGGTTTTAAAATTCATCTTGCAGCAATTAACATAAACGTAGATTACAAAATGTCTAAAACCAAAACCGCAAGTGCCGGCGTATCTTTAGGTTTATAATTCTAATTAGTAAATGTCAGTCTTGATGAAAAAATATTTTTATCAACGACTGACATTTTTCATTTAAGATGAAAGAAACTTCAATTTACATTCACATACCTTTTTGTGACCACAAATGTATTTATTGTGATTTTTATTCAATTATCAATCATGAAAATACAACGTCTTACTTATTTGCATTAAAAAAAGAAATAGAATTTTTTGCAAAAAATTTTTCAAACGATAGAAAAATAATATCTGTTTTTTTTGGCGGCGGAACACCTTCTTTGATGGAAGCAGGTTACATTAATGAGATAATAATTCATTTAAAAAATAATTTTTATCTAAATGAAGAAGTTGAAATAACATTGGAAACAAATCCCGGAACTGTGGATAAAAATAAACTTGAAGAATTTATAAAAATTGGAATTAATAGATTAAGTGTTGGTGTTCAATCGTTTGATAAAGATGATTTAAAATTTTTAACAAGAATTCATGATTCACAAACTGCAATACAAACAATAAAAGATGCATATTCAATTGGATTTGGAAATATAAATTTAGATTTAATTTTTAATTTGCCAAATCAAACAAAAGAAAAGTGGCTGAAAAATTTAGAAATATCAATGGAATTACCAATAAAACATATTTCAACTTATAGTTTGATTTTAGAAAAAGGAACTATATTAAATAAAATGGTTCTTGATGGAAAAGTTAAAATTCAGGATGAAGAACATGATGCTGAACTATATGAAACCACAATTGATTTTTTAACAAAGAATAATTTTATTCAATATGAAGTTTCCAATTTTGCAAAAGAAGGTTATGAATGCATACACAATAATTCATATTGGCATTATAAAGATTATTTAGGATTTGGAACATCAGCTCATTCATTTGTAAATGGAAAAAGATGGTGGAATTATTCAAGTACTAAATTTTACATTGAAAGTATAAAAAGTAAAAATCATGCAATAATAGGAGAAGAAACTTTAAATAAAAGTGAAATGCAAAATGAATTTGTAATGTTAGCTTTAAGGTCATCCGGGTTAAATTTAAGTTTATTAAATAAAAATTTTGGAAATGATTGGTTAATTAAAAACAATGATATAATCAATTTACTTATCGAAAATAAATTAATGATAAAGAAAGATGATAAATTGTTTTTAACATCAAAAGGTTTTGCAATTTGTGATGAAATACTTGCAAAGTTTGTGTAGAAAAAATTTTAAAATGAAAGAGAGAAAAAAATGGAAAACAAAAATACTTTAGTAATAACAGCTTCAATATTAGGAGCATCCTTTATTATTGCCATTTTAATTTTTTCAATGACATTTAAATCAACAAAAAATGCTGAACAAAATATAACTGTTACAGGATCTGCCAAAAAAAATATTACTTCAGATTTAGGAATACAACGAGGCACACTCCAAGCAACAAGTAACGAAAGAAAAACGGCATATCAAATAATTCAACAGCAAATGCCTTTAATATTAAAATTCCTAGAAGATAAAGGATTTAAAAAAGATCAGATTGAAGTATTTTCAATTAATGGTTATCCGGTTTATGAAATAAATCCATCAGGTGTGCAAACATCCAAAATTTTGTATTATACATATAACCAAAGATTTGAAGTACGCTCAAATGAAGTTAATAAAATCAAAGAACTGTCTGTATTGTTGAGCTCTCTTGTAGAAAAAGGGCTTGATATAAGTACCGATATGCCGGAATATATTTACACAAAACTTGACGATATTAAAATTTTAATACAAGCAGAAGCCGCAAAAAATGCAATGGAACGGGCTGAAAAAATTGCTCTGGCAACCGGAAGAGAACTCGGACCACTTCGTAGCGCAAGAATGGGAGTTTTACAAATAACTCCAAAAAATTCTAATGTAATTTCTGATTATGGAATGAATGATGTATCTTCAATTGAAAAAGAAATAACTGCTGTTGTTTCAGCATCTTTTGAAATTAAATAGGTGACTTATGAATAATAAAAAAATTGCAATACTTGGTTGTGGAAATATTGGTTCAGCTATTGCTAATGGACTTATTAAAAGTGGACTATACAAAACATCACAAATTTTTTTAACCAGAAAAACGGAAGATTTATTAGAAAAATTTGCCACAAAAGGTTTTAAAGTTACTGCAAATAATATCGAAGCTGTAAGAAATTCAGAAATATTAATAGTTGCTGTTACACCTCAACAATTAGACAATTTACTAAACGAAATAAAAACTGAATTGAAAATAAATAAACATATAATTCTTTCAGTTGTTACTGGTGCATCAATAGAGCAAATTAAAAAACAATTAAAGAAAAAAATTCCAGTTATAAGAGTTATGCCAAATACAGCAATTGCAATTCAGGAATCAATGACTTGTATTAGTGCTAATGAAGAAGATAAAAATTCATTAGAAATTGCTAAAAATATTTTTGATCAATTAGGTAAAACAATTGTAATACATGAAGAATTAATGGTACCGGCAACTGCGTTATGTGCATCCGGGATTGCATTTTTCTTAAGGGCAATAAGAGCCGCATCTCAAGGAGGAATAGAAATTGGTTTCCATGCAGAAGATGCTTTATTCATGGCTTCACAAACAGCAAAAGGTGCCGCTTCTTTATTACTAAAAAGTGATAATCATCCTGAAGGAGAAGTTGACAAAGTTACAACTCCAATGGGAATTACTATTTCAGGATTAAATCAAATGGAACACGCTGGTTTTAGTTCATCTTTGATAAAAGGTATTGTAACTTCAGCTGAAAAAGCAAAAAACCTTTATACTAAGATTAACAAGGAAAAGCAAAGCTAATTTGGAAAATCAATTTAATATACATACTTTTGCGTAGTCATTTTTCGCCCCTAGTGGGCGATTTTTATTTGTGTTATATGGAAAAAGTTAAATTATTTCAAATATTCGAAGAAATTATAAATTCAAATGGTTATTTGTTGATCGATCTTAATTTACGTGGCGATAACCATCTTAAAATTATTGAAGTCTTTATTGATAACGAAAAAGGTATAACTACAGATGATTGTGTTTTTATCAGTCGTGTATTAAACGAAAAAATTGAAGAAGAAAAGCTATTTGAAACAAATTACCGTTTAGATGTTTCATCACCCGGAATTGACAGACCATTAAAATATCTAGTTCAATACAATAAACATATAAATCGAAAATTTGAAGTTCATTATAAAGAAAATGATAGTAATAAAAAGTTAACAGGAAAATTATTAAGAATTAATGACGATAATCTTTTCTTTGAAGATAAAAATGAAGAAATAAAAATAAAATTTGAAAATATTATTAAAGCAAAAGTTTTAATTAGTTTTTGACAGGAGAAAAAATAAATGAATAATGAAATAGTTGAATCCTTTTCACAAATGGTTCGCGAAAAAAGTATAGACAAAGATGTACTTGTTGATATTATTCAAAACATCTTTGGGTTGATGGTTAAAAAGAAATTCGGTGAAAAAGCCAAATATGATATCGTTGTAAATATGGATAAAGGTGATATAGAAATATTTCTTGAAAGAACTATTGTAGAAAATGTTACAGATCCTGCAACTGAAATTAGTATTGATGAAGTTAATGAGAAAGGTAACCCGGATGAATTAGAAGTTGGTGAAGATTACGTAGAAAAACTTGAATTAAAAGATTTTGGAAGAAGACTTGTAAATCTCGCACGTCAAAATTTAAATCAAAAAATTCGTGAATTAGAAAAAGAATTAATTTATAGAGAATATAACCAAATGATTGGAGAAATTGTTGTTGGTGATATTTATCAGGTAAGAAGAAACGATGTGCTTATCAATCATAATAAAAATGAATTATTATTACCACGAAACGAGCAAATACCTCGTGAAAAATATCGCAAAGGTGATACAATTCGTGCCGTAATTAAAGAAGTTAAACAAAATCAAAATAGTGATCCGGTTATTATCATTTCTCGTGCAGATAATTTATTCCTGAGACGTTTATTCGAATCTGAAATTCCTGAAATATATGACGGAGTAATTGAAATAAGAGGAATTGCAAGAGAACCAGGTGAAAGAGCAAAAATTGCAGTTGAATCCAACGATGCTCGTATTGATGCAGTAGGCGCTTGCGTTGGTATGAAAGGAGTTCGTATTCATACTATTGTTCGTGAGTTAAATAATGAAAATATTGATGTAATTAATTACTCAAACGACCCGGTGATTTTTATCCAACGTTGTTTAGCTCCTGCTAAATTAAAACAAATTGAAATTGATGAAGATGAAAAAAAATGTGTTGTTACTGCCGATAGCGATCAGGTATCTCTTATCGTTGGAAGAAATGGTGTTAACATACGTTTAGCAATGAAACTGACTGGATATGATATTGAAGTTATTCGTTTAGAAAAACAACTTGATGAATATGAAGAAGATGTTGAATTACCAGAATTAAGAGAAGAATTAGGAACTGAAATTGTTGATATTCTTATTGAAAATAATTTTGAAACTGCTGTAGAAGTTTTAAAAGCTGGCGTTGATAAACTTAAAGAAATTGAAGGTATTGACGAAGCAAAAGCAAAAGAAATAATTGAAATTCTTGAAAATCAATTTGAAGAAGAAGAATAATTAAAAAATATAAACTTGGGATTTTCTAATGTCGGAACCAAAACCACAAAAAATAAGACTTTATAAAGTAGCAGCTGAAATTAACTTATCTTCTGAAAGCTTAATGGAATTTCTTCAAAAGAAAGGTTACGAAGTTAAATCAATCAACACTCTTGTAACTGATGAAATGATGAATGATATCAGGACACATTTCAAAAAGGATATTGAAAAAGCTGAAAAACATCAAAAGAAAGTTGAAGAATTTCAAAAGAAAAGACTTGATTATGTTGAACAAGTTGAAGCAAAAGAAAAACATCCGGTTGAGGAAGTTAAAGTCGAAGAGCCAGCTAAAATTGAAATAGAACAAGTAAAAGAAGAAGAAAAAACTGAAGTTGAAAAAGAACAACTACCTCAAGTTGAAGAAACAACCGAAATAAAAGTTGAAGAAAAAACAGAAATTGTTGAAGATCAAATTCAAACTGAAACTTTACCAGAAGAAACTGAACAAAATGAAAAAGTAGAACAAGAAGTTGAATTAATAGAAGAAGCTAAAGATGAAGAAACAAAACCTTTTATTACAGAAACCGAAAAGAAATTAGCAACTCAAAAGAAAGGTTTAACAATTGTAGGAAAAATTGATTTAGGTAAGAAAAAGAAAAAAATTGAACAAAAAGAAAAACCAAAAGAAGAAAAACAACAACCAACTTTCCAGAAAGAAAAACAACAACCAATAGTAATAAAACCGGTTACACCAGATCAAACTATTGAAGACAAAGATTTAGAAAGCAAGAAAAAGAAAAAAGTATTAAAAGCTAAAAAGAAAAGTAAAATAAGCGACGAAACTTCTGACGAAATTATTCCGGCTAAGAAAAAGAAAAAAATGAAAAAATTTGAAATTGATAAACATGAAGTTGAAGTCGCAATTCGTAAAACTCTTTTAGCTATGGATGAATCTGGTATTGGTGATCGTGCTGTATTCAGAAAAAAGAAACGCAAAGAAAAAGCTGAACTTGAAGAAAAGAAACAAGAAGAAAAAGAACTTGAAAAAAGAAAAATTAAAGTAACTGAATATATTGCTGTTAATGAATTAGCTAACCTAATGGGTGTTTCTGTTAGTGAAGTAATTTCTAAATGTATTTCACTTGGACTTATGGTATCTATTAATCAAAGACTTGATGTTGAAACCATTACTTTGATTGCAGATGATTTTGGATTTGAAATTGAATTAGTGGAAGAATTCCAAACCGATGTAGATAATGATTTTCAGGATCCGGAAGAAACATTAAAGCCAAGACCACCTGTTGTAACAATTATGGGACACGTTGATCATGGAAAAACTTCATTACTCGATTTTATCCGTAATGCAAATGTTGTAGCCGGAGAAGCTGGTGGAATAACTCAACATATTGGTGCTTACAAAGTATCAATCGGAGATGGAAAAGAAATTACATTTTTAGATACACCGGGTCACGAAGCATTTACAGCTATGCGTGCTCGTGGTGCTAAAGTTACAGATATTGTTGTTCTTATTGTTGCCGCAGATGATGCAGTGATGCCTCAAACAGTTGAAGCTATTAATCACGCTCAGGCTGCAAATGTTCCGATTGTTGTAGCTATTAACAAAATTGATAAACCAAATTCAAATATCGAAAGAATAAAACAACAATTAGCAGAAAGAAATATTCTTGTTGAAGATTGGGGTGGTAAATATCAGTGCGTGGAAGTTTCTGCTAAGCTTGGTAAAAACATAGATGTATTATTAGAAAAAATTATTCTTGAAGCAGAATTGCTTGATTTAAAAGCAAATCCAAATCGCAAAGCAAGAGGTACTATAATTGAATCTCAGCTCGATAAGGGAAGAGGAATTACTGCAACTGTATTAGTTCAAAAAGGTACACTTAGAATTGGTGATCCTTTTATTGCTGGAATTACACATGGTCGTGTCCGTGCTATGTTTGATGAACGTGGTAAAAAAGTAATCGAAGCACCTCCTTCAACGCCGGTTTTAGTTTTAGGTTTTGAAACTGCTCCACAAGCTGGTGATACTTTTGTTGCTGTTGAATCCGAACGTGAAGCAAGAGAAATTAGTATTAAAAGAATGCAAGTAAAACGTGAACAAGATCATCGTCAGGTTCACCATATAACTCTTGATGAAATTGCAAATCAAATTTCAATTGGTGGAGTTAAAGAATTACCAATTATTGTGAAAGGTGATGTTGATGGTTCAATTGAAGCATTATCTGATGCTTTAATGAAATTATCAAATCAGGAAGTTCAGGTAAAAGTAATTCATAAAGGAGTTGGTGCAATCAGTGAAGGTGATGTTCTTCTTGCAGCCGCTTCAAAAGCAATTATAATTGGTTTCCATGTTCGTCCAAATTCAAATGCCCGTAAACTTGCTGAATCTGAAAAAGTTGATATTAGATTATACAACATTATCTACGATGCAATTAATGAAGTAAAATCTGCTCTTGAAGGTATGCTTTCTCCTGTTCTTAGTGAAGAAGTTGTTGCAACTGTTGAAGTTCGCGAAATTTTCAAAGTACCTAAAGTTGGTACAATTGCCGGTTGCTATGTTCAGGATGGAAAAATTGATCGTAAAAATAAAATAAGATTATTCAGAGATGGAATTGCTATTTATGAAGGTGAATTATCATCTCTAAAAAGATTTAAAGATGATGTTCGTGAAGTTGAAAAAGGATTTGAATGTGGTATCGGTATCACAAACTTCAATGATATAAAAGTTGGTGATATTATTGAAGCATATAAAGTAATTGAAACTAAAAAGAAATTGTAAAAATGGCGTCATATAGATTACAAAGAGTATCAAATCAAATTAAAGATGAACTAAGTTTAATTTTTCTTCATAAAATTCATGATAAAAAATTTGGTTTAATTACAGTTACGAATGTTAAAGTTACTCCCGATTTACGCGAAGCAAGAATTTATTTATCAGTATTCGAAAAAAATATGAGAGATGAATTATTAGAAAAAGTAAATGAAATTAAAGGATTGATAAGAACCGAACTTGCTCAAAGAATTCAGTTAAGATATGTACCTGAGTTATTCTTTTTCATTGATGATACTCTTGATTATGTTGAAAAAATAGAAAACTTGTTTAAAAAAATTCATGGTAACGAAAAAAACGAAGAGTGATTGTTCTTTAAATTTTGAAAATGGTGAAGTAATTCTGATTGACAAACAATTTAGAAAAACATCTTTCGATATTGTTCATAAAGTAAGAAAATATACTGGTGTAAAAAAAGTTGGTCATGCCGGTACTCTAGATCCAATGGCTACAGGTTTAGTTATTGTTTGCACAGGGAAAAAAACTAAAGAAATTAACGAATATCAAAATTTTGATAAAACTTATGAAGGAACAATAACAATTGGCAAAACAACTCCTTCATACGATTTGGAAACAGAGTATGATGCAATTTATGATTATGAATTTGTTAATGATGAATTAATTTATAAAGTGAGTGAAAAGTTTAAAGGACTTCAAAAACAAACGCCACCAATGTATTCGGCAATTAAAAAAAATGGAAAACCACTTTATGAATTAGCCCGTAAAGGTGTTGAAGTTGAAAGAAAAGAAAGAGAAATTTTTATTAATAGTTTTCAAATAAAAAAAATAGAATTACCAGATATATTTTTTGAAATTAATTGCTCAAAAGGTACTTACATTCGGGTAATTGCAAATGAATTTGGTAAAATATTAGGATGTGGTGCACATTTAACTTCTTTAAGAAGAACCAAAATTGGAAATTATTCGGTTGATGATGCATTAACAATTTATGAATTTATTGAACTAACTAAAAAGATTGCGATTAATTAATGAATATTTACACAGATCGTTCTGAATTTAATTTTGAAAGTAAATCAGTTGTAACAGTTGGCTCATTTGATGGCTTGCATCTTGGACATAAAAAAATAATTAACGAGCTTTTAACAACTGCAAAAAAAAATAATGAAACAAATTTTGTTGTAACTTTTGATCCACATCCACGTAGTGTTCTTTCACAATATTCTGAAGTTAATATTTTAACTTCACTTGACGAAAAGAAAATGATACTTAGTGATTTAGGTGTTGAAAATTTATTTATTATTCATTTTACGAGAGAATTTTCACAATTATCATCAGAAGATTTCATAAAAAAATTTTTAGTGGAAAAATTAAATGCTTCGCATATTATAATCGGGCATGATCATAAATTTGGTAAAGATCGTCTTGGTGATGAAAATAAACTTCGTGAAATTGGAAACAAGCTCGGTTTTACTGTGTCTTCTGTTCAACCTGAATGTATTGATGATATAACAATAAGTTCGACTAAAATTAGAAATTTCTTATTCAATGGAGAATTAGAAAAAGCCAATTTATTTTTAGGTAGAAATTATTCTATTTGCGGTATTGTTGTCAAAGGATCTCAGAGAGGAAGAACTCTTGGTTTTCCGACTGCTAATGTTCAAATTGATGATGTTAAAAAAGCATTTCCGAAAGTTGGTGTTTATATAACTAAATGTTTTTTGAAAGATGAAATTAAGTATGGAGTAATGAACATAGGCTTCAGACCAACTTTTGAAAATAAACATGAATTAGTCCCAGAAGTTTTTATTCTTGATTTTAATCGTGATATTTACGGAGAAAAAATAAGAGTTGAGTTTATAAAAAGATTAAGAGATGAAAAGAAATTCAACTCGAAAGAAGAATTGATAAATCAAATTGAGATAGATAAAAAAGAAGCTGAAAAAATTGCTTCACAAAATTTTTAATTAACTAAATAATCATTCGTGGTTTATTCTACGAATGCATCGTAAAACAAAAAAAGGAGTAACAAAATGTCTTTATCACGTGAAGAAAAACTTGAAATAATCAAGAAATATGGTAAAAACGAAAAGGATAGCGGAACTGCTGAAGTTCAAATAGCTATCTTAACAGCAAGAATTAATCAATTAACTTCTCATTTCGAAGGTCATAAAAAAGATCATGCTTCTCGTCGTGGTCTTATGCAAATCGTAGGTAAAAGAAGAAGATTACTAGATTACTTAATGTCTAAAGATATTGAAAGATATCGCAGAATAATTAAAGAATTAAACATTAGAAAATAAGAGGAATTAAATGGTTGTAACTAAAGAAGTGCAGATTGGAAAACATAAATTAATATTTGAAACCGGTAAATTAGCAAAGCAAGCAAATGGTGCTATAATGGCTCGCTATGGTGATACTATGGTTCTTGTTACTGCTGTTGCAGGAGATTTAAGAGAAGATGTTGATTTCTTTCCATTGAATGTTGAATACCGTGAAAAATCATTTGCAGCTGGAAAAATTCCAGGTGGATTTTTCAAAAGAGAAGGAAAACCAAGCGATAGAGAAGTTTTAAGTGCTCGTTTAATTGATCGTCCTATTCGTCCGTTATTTAATGAGCATTATAAAAACGATACTCAAGTTGCGGCTTTTGTTTATTCCTTCGATAATGAAAATGATCCAGATGTTATTGCAGCTTGTGCCGCTTCTGCTGCTTTAGTTGTTTCCGATATTCCTTTTCTTGAACCAATTGGTGAAGTAAGAGTTGGAAGAGTTAATGGTGAATTTATTATTAATCCAACATTCGAAGAAATTGAACAAAGTGATATTGAACTTGTTGTAGCTGGAACTGAAAGCTCAATTATGATGGTTGAAGGTGAAGCTAAAGAAGTAAGTGAAGCTGATATGCTCAATGCTTTGAAATTTGCTCATAATGAAATTAAAAAAATTGTTGCTATTCAAAATGAACTTCGTGAGGCTTGTGGTAAAACAAAAATGGTTGTTGAACCAAAAGTAATTGATGAAAATTTATTTAACGATGTTAAAGAAATTGCTTTCGAAAAATTCAAATCAATTGTTGCTTCAGTTCTAACTAAAGAAGAAAGATCAAAAGCAAATAACGATTTATATGAAGAAGTAAAAAATTCTTTATCAGAAAAATATCCTGACCAGGAAAAAGTGATTAAAGAAATTCTTCATGATATGGAAAAAGATTTGATGAGAAAAAGAATTCTTGAAGAAGGATTACGTTTGGATGGAAGAAACACAAAACAAATTCGTCCAATATCAATTGAATTAGGATTGTTGCCAAGAGTTCATGGATCAGCATTATTCACTCGTGGTGAAACTCAAAGTTTAACAACTTTAACTTTGGGAACAAAGCAAGATGAGCAAATAATTGATGGGCTTCAAGAAGAATTTAAAAAACGATTCATTCTTCATTATAATTTCCCACCTTTTAGTGTTGGTGAAATCGGAAAATTTAGTGGAGTTGGCCGTCGTGAAGTTGGTCATGGAAATTTAGCAGAACGTTCATTGAAAAATGTTGTTCCACCAGAAAATAAATTTCCATATACAATTCGTGTTAATTCTGATATTCTTGAATCTAATGGATCTTCATCAATGGCAACTGTATGTGCTGGTTCGCTTGCAATGATGGATGGTGGTGTTCCCGTTAAAACTGCTGTTGCCGGTATTGCAATGGGATTAATTAAAGAAGGTGATAAATATGCAATACTTTCCGATATTTTAGGAAATGAAGATCATCTTGGAGATATGGATTTTAAAGTTGCAGGTACAACTAATGGAATTACTGGTTTCCAGATGGATATAAAAATTCAAGGTATATCATACGAAATTATGGAAAATGCTTTAGCTCAAGCTAAAGAAGGAAGATTACATATTCTTGAAATTATGAATAATGCAATTTCTTCACCGAGACAAAATATTTCTCAATATGCACCAAGTATTTTATCAACAAAAATTCCAATTGATAAAATTGGTGCTTTAATTGGTCCTGGTGGAAAAATTATTCAAAAAATTCAAAAAGATTTTAGTGTAGAAATTTCTGTTGATGAAGATGGAACTGTAAATATTGCAGGACAAGATTCTAAATTAGCTAAAGAAGCTAAAGAATATATTAAATGGATGACTGCTGAACCTGAAGTTGGAAAAAATTATAATGGAAAAGTTATTAGTATAAAAGAATTTGGTGCTTTTGTTGAGTTCATTCCCGGAATACAAGGATTATTACATATTTCTCAAATTGACAACAAAAAAGTTGGAAAAGTAACTGATGTTCTTAAAGAAGGTGATACAGTAAAAGTAAAATTGATTGCAATAGAAAATGGTAAGTATTCTCTTTCAAGAAAAGTATTGTTGAAAGAAAAGGATGCCTCTCAGGAAAATAATGAAGATAATAATGCTGAGTTATAACTCAGCATTATTTTTATATGCACTTTGTAAATAAAATTATAAATTAATTTTAATGAAAATTGGTAATCTTGATATTGGTGAAAAATTATTGCTTGCTCCTATGGCGGAGATTACCGACTCATCTTTTAGAAAAATTTGTAAAGAATTTGGTGCTGGTTTAACATTTACACAAATGGTTAGCGCTGAAGGTGTAATAAAAAACAACTTTACCACATTAAAATATCTTACATTTAACCGTTCTGAAAAACCAATTGGTGTTCAATTACTTGGAAATGACCCTGTAATTATTGGAGAAGCAACTAACGAAATCTCTAAACTTAAACCGGATGTTATTGATCTTAATGCTGGTTGTTCTGTAGATAAAGTTGTTGCAAATAAAATGGGAGCTGCACTTTTAGATGATCCAAAATATATTTCCAAATTAATTTCAAAAATGGTTCAAAATTCAAATGGAATTCCTGTTTCCATTAAAATTAGACTTGGAAAAGATAAAAATCACATTAATGTTTTAGAAACTGCTAAAGCTGTGGAAGAAAGCGGGGCTTCTCTACTTATTGTACATGCTAGAACCAGAAATGATAAATATGAAAATGAAGCTAATTGGCAATGGCTTAAAAAAGTAAAAGAAAATATTTCTATACCTGTTGTTGGGAATGGATCAATTTTTAATGCTAATGATGCTCTTCGAATGAAACAAGAAACCAATTGTGATTCTGTTTTGATAGCTCGTGGTGCATTAGGTAATCCATTTATTTTTTCAGAATATAATTCTTTAATAAGCAATCAAATAAATTTTAAAGTTGATATTAAATTAATTTTATCAACAGTTTTAAACCACATAGATTTGCTCAAAAAAGAATTTGGAGAATTTGTAGCTTTAGACAAAGCAAAAAAACATTCACTTTGGTATTTTAAATACCAAAATGGAATAAAAGAATTGATTGAATTAGTTTTAAAAGTAAAAAATATAGATGAACTTAAAGTAGTTATAATTAATCATGCAAATGATATATTAGCTAATAAATTTCAAGAAAATAATAAAGAAGAGATATTTTCAAAGTTTTATAAAAGAGTTTTATTTTGGCTTTCTGATGAAAGCGAAGAAGTATATAGCAAAGAATAAAAGGTTTTTTTAATGAATAAAGTAATAATAATTAATTCGTCAGCATCACAAAATCGGGTTGCAATTACCGAAGAAGGAAATCTTGTCGATTTCTTTGTTGACCATCCAGAAAAACAAAGAATGGTTGGTGATGTTTATCTTGGTAAAGTTGCCAGAGTTTTACCTGGAATACGCGCTGCTTTTATTGATATTGGAATGAAGCATGACGCATTTCTTCATTTTTCAGATATTGGTGAAAGAACTGAAGCACTACAAGGTATTTTTGATGATGATGAAGATGATGATGAAGTTGAAGAAATAATCAATGATTCCAATAATGAAGAAAATCCTAATTCAACTTTAGAGATAGCAAGACCTGAAATTCCAAAGGAACATGAAACAAAAGAAAAAGTAATTCCACGATTAAAAAAAGGGGAAGAATTACTAATACAAATAATCAAAGAACCGGTTAAAGATAAAGGTGTTCGAGTTACATCATCAATTTCTCTTCCTGGTAGATTTTGTGTTCTTTTACCAATGGATAATAAAATTGGTGTTTCAAAAAAAATTGTTGATTTCAAAGAAAGAAAAAGATTAAGAAAAATTGCTCGTGGAATTATTCCAAAAGATTGTGGTTTAATTATTAGGACAGCTGCAAAAGATCAATCAGAAGAAGCTTTGAGTGGCGACTTAAAATATTTAGTTAAAATTTGGAATGAAATTCAAAACAACGCAAAAAAAAGTACACCGCCTGTTTTACTTTATAAAGATCTAAGTACAACAATTTCTGTCATTAGGGATTTATTCACACCAGATGTTTCAAAAGTATATGTTGATTCAAAAAAATTATGGAAAGAAATAAAAAATTATCTTGAATTTATTCAACCACAATTGCTTGATAGAATAGAATTGTACAAAGATGAAACTCCAATTTTTGAAACGTTCAGAATAGAAGAACAAATAAAAACATTAATGGGAAGAAAAGTTCCTTTACCAAGTGGTGGACATATTGTAATTGAACATACTGAAGCAATGGTTGTAATTGATGTAAATAGTGGAAGATATGCTGCTAAAAAAGAACAGGAATTGAACTCATTAAAAACAGATTTAGAAGCTTCACGTGAAATTGCACGACAATTAAGATTGCGTGATATTGGAGGTTTAATTGTTGTTGATTTTATTGATTTAGAAGATGAAAAAAATAGAAAAAAGATTTATGATGAATTAAAAAAAGAATTTAAAAAAGATAGAGCTAAAACAGCTATACTACCAATGACAGAATTTGGTTTGATGCAAATAACCCGTGAAAGAATTAGAGAAAATATTGTTCAATCCATGAATGAAGTTTGTCCTTATTGTTTAGGCACAGGATTGCTAACTAAAAAATCAAATCTAATTCACGAAATTGAGCATTGGTTAAGAAGATATAAAATACAAGGGAAAGACAAATTTTTAACTTTGCGTGTTCATCCATCTTTAGGTGATAAACTTAAAAATGGTTTTATTTCTATTCTTACAAAATTTCAGTTGAAATATTTTGTTAAGATAAAATTAATTGAAGATGAAAAAATAAGTCCACAGAAATTTCAATTTTCAATTTCTAAAACCGGTGAAGATATTACAGAAGAAATTACATAATCACATTCTTATTGAAGAAAAATTATTAAATTTAAACAACTAAAATAAGTAGGGATTTTTATGAAATTCTTTATTGATACTGCAAATATCAATCAAATTAAAGAAGCTGCAGCAATGGGATTGCTTGATGGAGTTACAACAAATCCATCATTAGTTGCTAAAGAAGGAAAAAATTTTATTGAATTATTAAATGAGATAGTTCAAATTGTTGATGGACCAATAAGCGCCGAAGTAGTTTCAACTGATTATGAAGGAATATTAAAAGAAGCGGAAGAACTTTCTAAAATTCATAAAAATATTGTTATTAAAGTTCCATTGATAAAAGAAGGAATTAAAGCGGTTAAAACTTTATCATCAAAAGGAATTAAAACAAACGTAACTCTTTGTTTTTCTCCAACTCAAGCTATTTTAGCAGCAAAAGCTGGTGCAACTTATATTTCTCCTTTCGTTGGCAGATTGGATGATATAAGTACAAACGGAATGGAATTAATTAAACAAATTGTAACTATCTACAAAAACTATAATTTCAAAACTGAAGTCTTAGTTGCAAGTATTCGTCATCCACTTCATGTTGTTGATGCAGCTTTAATTGGTGCTGATGTTTGTACAATGCCATTTGATGTTATAGAAAAATTATTTAATCACCCTCTAACTCAAAAAGGTTTAGAGAATTTTTTAAACGATTGGAAAAAACTAAATCAGGAATTATGAAAAAAACAAAATTCTATTCAGTGCATGAAAACTTAAAAGCTAAAATTGTTGAATTTGCTGGATTCTTAATGCCAATTCAATATTCATCAATATTAACTGAACACAAAGCAGTAAGAAATAGTGTTGGTGTTTTTGACGTTTCACATATGGGAGAAATTTTTATTCGCGGTGAAAAGGCTTTAGATTTTGTTAATTATGTTACTGTTAACGATGCATCACAATTAGTTGATGGAAAAGTTCAATATTCTGCGATGTGTTATGAAGATGGTGGAATTGTTGATGATCTGTTAGTTTACAGAATTAGTCAGAATGAATTTATGCTTGTTGTAAATGCTTCAAATAAAGAAAAAGATTTAGAATGGATTAAAAAGAATAATAAATTTGGTGTTGATATTGTTGATGAAAGTGATGATTATTCATTACTTGCTGTTCAAGGTCCGAATTCTAAAGCTACTATTCAAAAAATTTGTAGTAAAAATATTGACCTTGATTATTATACTTTCTTCTTTGCTGATATTGCGGGCGCTGATATGCTTATTTCAAGAACAGGTTATACGGGTGAATTAGGTTATGAACTTTACTTTAAAGGAGATGAAGTAGTTGCTGAAAAAATTTGGAATGAAATTTTTGAAGCCGGAAAAGAATATAATATTCAACCAGTAGGATTGGGTGCACGTGATTCATTAAGATTAGAAATGGGCTTTTGTCTTTATGGTAATGATATTGACCAGACAACAAATACAATTGAAGCTGGTTTAGGTTGGATAACAAAATTGAAAAAAGAAAATTTTATTGGTAAAGATGTTTTAGTAAAAACAAAAGAAGAAGGACCAAAAAGAAAATTAGTAGGAATGATTTCAGATGAAAAAAGTTTTCCACGCCACGGATATGAAATTAGTTCTGATGGAAAGGTAATTGGTAAAATTACAAGTGGAATTGTAAGTCCAATTCTTGAAAAAGCAATTGCACTTGGATATGTTGAATCTGAATATGCAAAAGAAGGAACAAAGGTGAATTTTTTAATTCGTGGAAAAGAAATACCTGCATTAGTAACGAAATTACCATTTATAAAAAAATAAAATGAAATTAAATGTACATTTTTCAATATCGCATTTAGATGAATTATATTTTACATCTAAAACAACAGTTGTAATTGATGTTTTAAGAGCATCTACCGTTATTGTAACTGCAATTGCAAATGGAGCAAAAGAAATTATTCCAGTTAATACAGTTGATTTTGCAATGAAAATTTCCGGTAATGCTTTTAGTGGACAAACATTGCTTTGTGGTGAAAGAAATACAAAAAAAATTGAAGGATTTGTTTTAGGGAATTCACCTCTTGAATATACATCTGATACAGTAGCAGGTAAATCAATTATTCTTTTTACAACAAATGGAAGCAAAGCTTTTGTTAAAGCAAAATTTTCTGAAAATCTTTTTGCAGCATGCTTTAAAAATTTATCTGCCGTAGCAAAACATTTAGTTGAATTAAATAATGATGTGGATATAATTTGTGCCGGAACGAACGGAAGTTTTAATTATGAAGATTCCGTTTGCGCTGGAAGGTTGGTACAGGAAATTTTAAGCATAAGTTCATCTGTTGAATTAAGTGATTCCTCTAAAGCAAGTATCCAGATTGCTAAATCAAGTGGTAAATCAATTTTAAAAATGTTAAAAGAAACTGAACATGGAAAACTTTTAATTGAAAATGGATTTGCGAATGATTTAAAAGATTGTTCTCAATTGAATGTAACAGATGTAATTCCGTTTTCCGTGTCCGGTACAATTAAAAAGTTAGGCGTTTCTAATAATCAAATTGAAGCTGATAAATAATTAAATGGCAAAAAAAATTAAAATAAAAGAGAAAGATGAATCAACAATAGGGGAAAATTTTTTTGTCATTTCTCCTGAAAAAAAAATAAAATTAATCGGATTATTATTAATTGTAATATCACTACTTTTATTTCTGAGTATAATTTCTTATTCAAGATATGACGAAGCATACTTCTCTTATAAATTTAATGACCAATTCAATGTTTTATATCAAGAAGATGTTAAAGAAAATGCATCAACTACTCATAATTGGTTAGGTATTTTTGGTGCTTATGTTTCTCATTTCTTTATTGTCTCAACATTAGGTTATTTTTCCGTTGTTTTCCCGGTTATAATTTTTGTTTGGGGTTATACAATATTAAAGAAAGAAAAACATTATAAACTATCAATTTATTTATCAAACTTTTTAATTATTACTGCTGCGATAATTTCTACATTTTTTGGAGTGTTACAATCTACTCCAGAAATTTCATTATTAACTGATTACTATGAACTTTCCGGTAATGTTGGTTTTTTCTTTGGTAAAGTTTTAAGCCGTTTACTTGGTGGATTAGGCAGCATGATTATTTTATTTACTGCTTTTGTAGTTACTATGATTATTGCTTTTGATTTAAAATTAGAATCTGTTTTAAGTCGTTTTAAAATTTTATTTGAGAAAAAAGAAAAAGAGACAGAAGAAGAAAAACCAAAAGATATAATTGAAGAAAATCTTAATAAAATAAAAAAATTAAGAGAGGAAAAAACACAAAACAAAAAAGATGATGATGAAGTTGAACAAAAACCTGAATCGGAAACAAAAATTACAATAGTAAAAAAAGATGAAAACGAAAAACCAATTGAAACAATTTTAGAAAAACCAAGTATTGAAAAAAAATCAAAAAAATCTGAAACAAAAAGTTCAACTGATGAAATTGAAAATGAAATAGACAAAACAAAAGAAGCTGAATTACCTAATCAATGGGAAGAAGAAATAAACTATGAACCACCAACACTTGATTTACTTGTTCTACCCGAAGATGAAGAAATTAAAGTTCAGGAAAGTGAATTAAAGAGGAATGCAGAACTATTAAAAGAGAAACTTGCTCTTTTTGATATTCAAATTGATGATATAACTGTAACCCCCGGTCCTGTTGTTACACTTTACGAAATTGTACCTTCACCCGGAGTTAAAATATCCAGAATAGTTTCACTTGAACATGATATTGCTTTAGCATTGGCTGCTCGTGGAATTCGTATTATTGCACCAATACCAGGTAAAAGTGCAATTGGTGTTGAAATACCAAATGCGAAAGCTGCAATTGTAAGAGCACGTTCAGTAATTGCTAAGTTAAAAGATACAAAAGAAGAATTACCCCTTGCATTAGGAAAAACAATTTCTGGCGATGTTTACATTACTGATTTAGCTAAAATGCCACACATGCTAATTGCTGGTTCTACTGGATCAGGAAAAAGTGTTGGTATAAATATGATTATCAATAGTTTAATTTATGCTAAACACCCTTCAGATATAAAATTTGTAATAATTGATCCAAAGAAAATTGAATTATCATTTTATAAAAAATTGAATAAACATTTTTTAGCTGTTTCTCCGGATCTTGATGAAGAAATAATTACAAATCCTTCAAATGCTTTGCTTTCCCTGAAAGCCGTTGAATATGAAATGGAAAAAAGATATGATAAACTTGCTAAACTTGGTGTAAGAAATATTGTTGACTATAACAAAAAAGTTTTGAATCCTAAAACACGACCTAAAGATACTGATGAAATGAAGCATTATAAAATGCCATACATAGTTGTAATAATTGATGAACTTGCAGATTTAATGATTACTTCTGGAAAAGAAGTTGAAGAACCAATTGCAAGATTAGCACAGTTAGCACGTGCTGTTGGAATTCATTTAATACTTGCAACACAAAGACCTTCAGTTAATGTATTAACTGGCGTAATTAAAGCTAATTTCAGTGCAAGAATAGCTTATCAGGTAGCAACAAAAATAGATTCAAGAACAATTTTGGATATGAACGGCGCTGAACAACTTTTGGGACAAGGGGACATGCTGTTTTTACCAGCAGGAATGCCAAAACCAATTCGTATTCAAAATGCATTTATTTCAACTGACGAAGTTGAAAAGATTACAAATTTTATTTATTTACAAAAAGGTTATTCTAAAAGATATTTTCTACCATCATTGTACGATAAAAGAAAAGAAGCTGCAGGTGATTTTTTATCTGATCTTGATCCAATGTTTGAAGAAGCTGCACGTGTTATTGTTCGTCATCAGCAAGGTTCAGTTTCACTTTTGCAAAGAAAATTAAAACTTGGTTATTCAAGAGCAGCAAGAATTGTAGATCAATTAGAACAAGCAGGAATTGTTGGTCCTTCGGAAGGGAGCAAAGCTCGTGAAGTGATTGTAGAAAGTGAAGAACAATTAGAAACAATTCTAAGGTCTTTGTAAAATGAAAGAGAAAATATTTTTATTGTTTTTTATTTCGGGATTTGTCTTTGCACAAAATCCAAAAGAATTTATTAATAAAATACAATCTAAATTTAATTCAATATCGAACTTTACTGCTAAATTTAATCAAACGTTTTTCACTGCTCATGGTACAGAAGGTGGAAAAACCTCAGGTAATTTTTATTATAAAAAGAAAAATAAATTTTTAGTTGAGATTAGTAACAATACAATATCATCAAATGGAAATACTGTTTGGAATTATGATAAAAGATTTAAAAGAGTTGTAATAAGTAATTTTAGTGACGATCCTACTTCTTTTTCTCTGGAAAAATTTATTTTTGCATATCCACCTTTGTGTAAAGCAGAAATATTAAAAGAGGAAGGTGATGTTTTATTGCTAACACCAAAAGATAATGACCTTCAGTTCAAACAAGTTAAAATTTGGAAAACAAGTGATAATCTAATTTCTAAAATGGAATTGGTTGATATTGGAGATCTGAAATATTCTTTTAGTTTTAGCGATATAAAAATAAATCAGGATTTACAAGATTCTAAATTTGAATTTCAAATTCCTCAAGGAACTCAAATTATTGACCTCAGATAAAAAAAATAAAAATATCACAAGATATTTTAGTGCAGTTGTAACTCTTATATTAACTGCATTGTTTTTAGTTATTGCATTTCGAAATGTTGACCTTAAAAAGTCAGTTCAAATTATTACAGAAACCAGTTTAATTGAAATATTTATTTATCTTTTAGTTTTTTTTGCATCTCATCTTGCACGTGCTATTAGATGGAAATATATGTTGCTATCAATTAAGAAGGATATTTCATTAAATCATTTATTTGGTTCTGTAATGGTAAGTTATGGAGTAAGTTGTGTCGTTCCACGTGCTGGTGAATTATATCGAGCTTTATTTCTTGGTAAATGGGAAAATATTTCTAGAACAACTGTTTTAGGTACTGTTGTAATTGAAAGAATAATTGATATAACTTTTTTTGCTTTTGCGTCTTTAATAAGTGTTTCTCTCTATTCCGGTAATTTATATCAGGAAATTACTTGGTTAAAAACTTCATTAATAATTGGATTTGGATTTATTTTTTTTGCAATTGTTTTTCTTTTGCTCTTAATTCAAAATCAGGAAAAATTTAGAAACTGGTTGATTTGGACAAGTAGTAAAATTAGTTCGAAACTTTCTGAAAAACTTAATTCCTTATTTGATACATTAATCGCCGGTTTTTCAAGTATTAAAAAAAGTAAACATATTTTTGCTGTGTTGATTTGGTCATTCATAATAATTTTCCTTTATGCGTTAAATACCTTTGTCGGATTTTTTATGTTTGATATGCACAATAATGAAGAAATAAATTTTGTGTCTGCATGGATTGTGATGACAATTAGTTCTTTTGGTGTATTAATTCCAACTCCTGGTGGAACAGGTTCATATCATGCAATTGCAATTTTTGTATTAACACAAGTTTATCATTTTAATTATAACGTTAGTGCTGCTTATGCAATTTTAACTCATTTTTTATCTTATGTAGCTTTTATTTTATCAACATTACTTATAATTTATTTTTTTAATAAAAGTAGAATTAAAAAAGGTTTGGCAAAAGAAAATTTTATATCAGTATTTAAAGATTAAAAATGAAAAAACTAATTTTATTTTGTTTAATGATGAATTCAATTTTATTTGCCCAATTTGATTTTTCTGCTTCAATGGGATTAGAATTTAAAAATTCATCAAGTTACCGGGATTATTTAAATACAAGTTTTGCAAATGCAAATCAGTTGCCAGTCTTTAAAAGCGCAGTGTCATTTAGTTTAGAAGGTGATTATAAGTTAAATTCTAATTACGCTTTAGGATTGGAATACAATGTTTTAATCGATTCATATAATTCAAACTTTGGTGTTGGTGGACTTTATGAATTATCCTATAATATTTATCGCCCTTCACTAATTGGATATTATTATTTGCCGGGTAAAGGTTATCAATTCAAATTTGGTTTGGGTGGCGGATTAAGATATGCTTTTTTAACAGAAAGAATTTTTACAGAAACTGAATACAAATCATCTGGATTTGGATTTTTAATTAAAGCCGAAGGAAATACAATGTTATCCGAAAATTTTTATGCTTTGATTGGTGCAAAATTCAGAGTTGATTCAATTGGTGATCTTGAAAATAATGGAAAGTATATAGTGAACAGAGCTACTAAAGAAAATTTAAATATGAATTCAATTTCTTTTGGTATTTATTTAGGTTTAACTTATACATTTTAGGAGGAATTTTGAATATTATCGAAGCAATTATTTTAGGAATTGTACAAGGTCTCACTGAATTTTTACCAATTAGTTCAACAGCACATTTAACAATAACTGGAAAATTTTTGAATTTAATTTCTGAAACTAATCCGGAAAGATGGACTGCTTTTATTGCTGTTATTCAACTTGGAACTTTAATTTCTGTTTTAATTTATTTTTGGAAAGAATTAATATTAATTCTAAAAAATTTTTTAGAAGAAAATTGGTTTAATAGAGTAAAATTATCTCAGCAAACAATTGATTCGAAATTAGGATGGTATTTAATTGTTGCAACAATTCCGGTCGTTGTGATTGGTTTATTATTTAAAGATTTTATCGAGGGAATTTTTACAAAAAATTTATTTGTTATCGGGTTTAGTTTAATCTTTCTTGCAATAATATTAGCAATAGCAGAAAAAGTAGGAAAATTTTCAAGGACAAAAGAAAATTTAAATTGGATTGATGCATTGGTAATTGGAATTGCTCAAGCTTTAGCTTTAATACCAGGTTCATCTCGTTCTGGAACTACAATTACAGCCGGACTATTTTTAGGTCTGAATAGAGAAACAGCGGCTCGCTTTTCTTTTTTAATGAGTATACCTGCAATTTCAGCAAGTGGTCTTTTACAATTTTATCAATCTTTATCATTTATTGATGAAAACGGATTTATTGCAATGATTGTTGCAACAATTATTTCTGCAATAGTTGGTTATTTATCTATAGAATTTTTATTACGCTATCTTAAATCAAAATCAACATGGATTTTCATTATTTATAGAATAGCAGTTGGAATAATAATTATTTTTTTAGCTTTATTTGGAATTATAAAACCTTAGGTGAAGTATGAAAAAATATGTTCTGTTATTGACTTTAATTGTTTTTATTATTTCATGCTCAAAAAATTATAAAACAGTAAATCTTAATGATGAAATAAAAACTGGCAAAAGTTTAGAAGAAATTATTAAGATAAAAGAAAATGAACATTTAGTTGCAGTAATAGAAACAGATTTTGGTAATATTGAAATTGAATTATTTCCGAATGAAACTCCAAAAACAGTACAAAATTTTGTTGGATTATCTCTCGAGGGTTATTACAATGGTTTAACATTTCATAGAATAGTAAAAGGTTTTGTTATTCAAGGAGGTGATTCTACTGGCACTGGAATGAGTGGAAAGAGCATTTATGGATTACCATTTGAAGATGAATTCACAAAAAAATTAAGACATGATTCACCCGGAATTGTTTCAATGGCAAATCGTGGACCTAACACTAATACAAGCCAATTTTTTATTACTCTATCAGCTTTACCAGATTTAGATGGAAGACATACAGTATTTGGAAAAGTTATTGAAGGTTTAGATGTTGTAAATAAAATTTCAATGCAACCAACAAATGAAAATGCCTATCCTCTGAACAAGATTTTTATGAATAAAGTAATTATTGAAAAAAGAATTTACTAAGATGCCAAAATCAGCTGTTCAATCGATTAATGATGTTAATAAGTTTTTAGATGAAAAAAGTTTATTACCAATTTACTTTTTATACGGTGAAGATTCTTTTGCTATCGAATCAGCAGTTTATTTAATACAAAATAAAGTTGAGCAATTTATACTTTCAGATTTTGACAAAGAAATTATAAATGCCGAAAAGGATACATCATTAATTAATATTATTGACCAACTTTATGCCTTTCCATTTGGTGGTGGGAAAAAATTATTAGTAATTAAAAATTTCGATGTAGTTAAGGATAAAAAACCATTAAGTGATTATATAAATAACCCATCAGGTTTTTCAATTCTAATTTTAATTTATAATGGTTCACTTACATTTAATGAATTAAACAAAGAACCATTTTCAGTTCTTCTAAATAAAAATTATTTATTTGAAGCAAGAGTTTTAAAAGGAGAAGAATTGGTAAATTGGTTTATTAGTTTAGCCAAGAAAAATAATTTTGAATTATCACAAGAAAGTACAAAAACTATAATTGAAATTGTTGGTGAAGAAAAATTCTTATTGGAAATGCAGCTTCAGAAATTTATTAATTACTCAAAAGGTAAAAATTTATCATTGAATGAATTAATTAAATTATCTTCTCCAACAAAACAATATTCTATTTTTGATTTACTCAATTCGCTTGGTAAAGGTGATAAAGCAAAATCAATTGAAGTATCAAATAATCTAATTGAAAACGGTGTAGAGTTAATAGCAATTATAAACATGATTTCTAAATTTATTTTAACTATTGCAAATGCAATGGAATTTATAAGCTTAAAAGTAAATGATAAAGAAGCTGCCAAGAAATTAGGAACAAGTGATTATTTTTATCAAAGATGTAAAGAAGCAAAATTCTTTTTAAATAATGATAGACTTCATAATGCATCAATAGCGCTGCTAAATGCTGATTTATCAGTTAAATCTACTTCTATTGATTCTAAAACAATATTGCAAATTTTAATTACAGAATTATTGACAAAAGCTAACTCAAACCCATTTGAACAGTAATTTGATTTTATTTTTACATATATCTAAAATTGACATAAATAATTGAAACTTTTTTCTTAAATAAAGGTAAAAAACTAGTTGAATAGGCAATTAACCGAACTTACGGATGAAGAACTTATAAAAGAATTTCAGGATAATAATACTATTGAAGCCTATGAAATTCTCGTTAAACGATACAAAGATCCTTTAATGAATTTTGTTTATAGATTTCTTGGTGATAAAGATGCCTGCACTGATGTTGTTCAGGAAACTATGATTAAATTTTATTTGAATAAAGATTCTTATCGTTCTTTTGCAAAGTTTTCGACTTGGATTTATACTATTGCTGCAAATTTGGCAAAAAATGAACTTAAAAGAAGAAAAAGAAGAACTATTTTTTCAATTGATAATAACGATGATGAAAAATCTCTTCAAATTGAAGATAAAATGTTTTTACAGCCAGATAGAGCAACAGATAGTGAAATTAAAAATGAAATGATTCAAAATGCATTATTAAAAGTAAAACCAGTTTATCGGGAAGTAGTGATTTTAAGAGATATACAGGATTTATCCTATGAAGAAATTTCTGATATAACTGGGTTACCAATTGGAACTGTTAAATCAAAAATAAATCGTGGAAGAGCACAATTACAAAAATTCTTAAAGCATATTTATAAAGAGTAGTCTATGAATAATTTTTACAATGAAGAAAAAAAATATTCTAAATTAGTAAACGATTTAAAAAATCTGCCTCATATAAAAGCACCTGAAAATTTTGAATTCAATTTGATGACAAGAATTGAAAACAAAAATTTCGGAGATTCAAAAATTCCCAAAACCACCTCTTTTAATATCTTCAAGTTTTTAGCTCCATCGGCAATAGTATTAACAGCATTTATTTTGTTTTTTATATTCTATCCTAGCAAAAATGAAATTCAAAATCAGATAGAACAAAACCAAACAGTTGCAGATACCCAAACTTTAATAGTCCAAAATAATGATAAGATTGAAAAACTAATTCCAAATAAAGTAGAAAGAAAAAGCACTACAAAAAAATCTGTACCTTCAAATTCCCAAAATGCAATAGTTGAAAACAAAACCAGTAAGTTACAAGAACTTTTTAATCAAAAAGCTGTTTCTGTGGATGAATATTTATCTGGCACAACAGTTTCAAAACGAACAATTCAAAGAAGCAATATTGTAAAAAGTGGTGATGAACCAATTGTAGATGGATTTTTAATTGAAAAACAAACAGATAAACAAACAATTGAAAAATACAGAGCAGCATTAGATTCATTGAGAAAAGCTCAAGAAAAAGCCGATTCTATAAAAAAATCGCAAAAATAAAAGGAATTTGAAGATTTTAATTTGGATATTTCTTATTAGCTAAGTAAATTTGAACCCAAAATTTTAGGAAGTGATGTTAAAATGAAAAAAGGAATTCATCCTACATATCAAAAGTGCGAAGTTACATGTGTATGCGGAAATCATTTTGTTACCCGTTCAACTGTAAGCAGCATTAAATTAGAAATTTGCTCAAATTGCCATCCATTTTTTACTGGTAAACAAAAAATGGTTGACTCTACTGGACGTGTAGATAGATTTAATAAAAAATATGGCATGAAAAAAGCTTAAATGATATTTGCTCCGTGATTAGGGCTGTTTAACAGCCCTTTTGCATTTTAAAAAACAACTTATTAAGAACCTTTAAAATTTTGTAGTTATGGAAAATCCTTCGGAAAATTTGAATCTCAATTTATATCAAGGCGTAAGAGGCTTAGCAGTAAAAATCTTAAATCGTGTTGATAGAACTGATGCATATCTTGATAAACTTTTAGAAATAGAAATTAAAAATTCTCAACTTTCCGGCGCCGATAAATCTTTACTTTTCGAAATTGTTCATGGTGTAACAAGATGGCAAGGTAGAATTGACTGGGTGCTTACAGGATTTTATAAAGGACAATTTTCTAAAGCCATACCAAATGTTAAAAATGCTTTAAGAGTTGCATTATATCAAATTCTTTTTTTAGATAAAGTTCCCGATTATGCTGCTGTTAATGAGGCTGTTGAATTTGTTAAAAAATTACAAGGCCAATCTGCTGCAGATTTAACCAATGCTATTCTAAGAAATATTATTAGAAATAAAGATTCAATTCGTTATCCAAATCCTGAAGAAGATTTAATTAATTATTATAGTGCCTATTTTTCTCATCCAACCTGGTTAGTTAAAAGATGGATTGCTCGATTTGGAAAAGAAGATGCAGAAAAACTTTTTATTGCAAACAATAACAAACCCTCTTTAATGATTCGTGTCAATAATCTTGTTTCTAATATAGATGAATTAAAAGCTCTTTTAAATAAAGTTGATTTAAAATTTACAGAAGGAAAGTACTTAAAAGAGTTTCTTAGAATAAATATATTGACAAACATTACTGATTGGGAATATTTTGCAAAAGGATATTTCACAGTGCAAGATGAAAGCACTGGATTTCCTGTTAAATTGCTTGAATTAGATAAAGATCAAAGAGTTTTAGATCTTTGTGCTGCTCCGGGTGGAAAAACTGCTTTCATAGCTGATGAAATGAACAATACTGGTGAAATTATTGCCCTTGATAAATTTGAAAGTAGATTGAATATTTTAAATAAAAACTTGAATAGATTAAAAGTTACTAATGTTAAAACAATTTCAATTGATGCTGTTGAATATGAAGATGAAAAAGGATTTGATAGAGTATTAGTTGATGCGCCATGTAGTGGACTTGGAACACTTACAAAAAAACCCGATTTGAAATGGAAAAAAGATCTTGGTGATGTAAGAAAAATTTCCAATATTCAAATGGATTTATTAAAAAAAGGTGCTTCATTAGTTAATGTTGGCGGATTTGTAGTTTATAGCACTTGCACAATAGAACCAGAAGAAAATTTCGAAGTAGTAAAAAAATTTTTAGAAGAAAATGAAAATTTTGAATTAGTAAAAAATCATCCTGATTTAAATAAAAGTGTTATAGATATAAATGGTTGTATAGCAACTCTTCCTCATATTCATGGAATTGATGGTTCGTTCGCTGCAAAAATTAAAAGAATAAAATAAATATGTCTTTAGAAGAACTAAAAAAATTTTCTAACGAATTAAAAGAACACCGGGAAAAAACGGGGATTACTCTTCAACAAATTTCACAAAAAACTAAAATTGATATTAAATTTTTAAAATCTATCGAAGAATCAAATTTTGATATTTTACCTGAAATTTATATTAAAGCATTTATTAAAGAATATGCAGCTTGTATTGATTATAATCCAACATTAGTATTAGAAAAGTATAATAATGCTAAATATGGAAAGGTTGAAGAAAAAACCACAACTGAAAAAGTTGTTAATTCAAAAATTGAAAATGAATTTGTTGATGAGAACCATCAAGATATTACATCAAAACCCAAATCAATTCAAAATAATAGTTCTAAAATTGTTATCAAGCTTAATTATGTTTTAGGAACAATTATTTTATTAGCTGCAATTTCAATTTTATATTTTAGCATAATTTATAATCCACAAACTGAAATAATAACTGTAAATGGTCAAAGTCAAAACAAAGAGACAGAAAGATTTATAGTTGAAAAAAAAGATTCACTTCAAGATTCATTCGATAAGAATATTGTTCCTGATGATTCATTAAAATTAACAATCATATCAGATGCAGAGCTTTGGGTTAAAGTTATTAAAGATGGTATTAATGTACATCAAAAAAGAATACCACCAGATTCTAAACTTAACTTTAAAGCAAAAGAAAAATTTAGTGTAAGTGTTGGAAATGCAGGAGTAGTAAAAATTTTGCTAAACAATAATGAAATAAAAAATATTGGAAAGATTGGTGAAATAAAAAATATTAGAATTACAAAAGATACAGTCATAATTTATGATGTAAAGAAAAATGAACAAAAATCAAATTAAATCTAAAATTGTAGAACTAAGAAAATTAATTAATAAATATGATTATGAATATTACGTTTTAAATAAACCATCTGTTAGTGATTTTTACTACGATGAATTATTTAATGAACTTATTAAATTAGAAAAAGAAAACCCTGAATTAATCACTCCTGAATCTCCAACACAAAGAGTTGCATCCGATTTGACAAATGACTTCAAATCAATCCAACACGAATATCAGATGTTAAGCTTAGCAAACACGTATAGTCAAAATGAACTATTTGATTTTGATAGAAGATGTAAAGAAGCATTACCTAATGATGAATTGCCTGAATATGTTTGTGAATTAAAAATTGATGGTGTAAGTATTAGTTTAAAATATGTAAACGGAAAATTATTTTATGCAGCAACCCGCGGTGATGGTAATACCGGTGAAGATGTAACTAATAATATTAAAACTATTAAAGCAATTCCATTAGAAATAAATGATGAATATTTTAATAAAAAAGATTTTATAGTACGTGGAGAAATTTATATTGAAAAGGAAACTTTCTTAAAATGGAATTTAGAAAGAGAGCTAAGCGGTGAGAAAACTTTTGCCAATCCACGAAATACAGCTGCAGGTACAATTAAATTATTAGATCCATCTCAAGTTGCCAAAAGACCCCTGAAAGTTTTTTTCTATTATTTAATGAGCGAGCAAATTGAAAATAAATCTCAATTTGAAAATCTGAATAAAATGATAGAACTAGGCTTTAGAGTTAATCCTAATTTTAAATTATGTAAAAATATTTCAGAAGTAATTGACTATTGCAAAAACTGGGAAAAAGAAAGAGATAATTTACCTTATGAAATTGATGGAGTTGTAATAAAAGTTAATTCATTGCAGCAACAAAAAATTTTAGGAAACATTGCACGTTCTCCAAGATGGGCAGTAGCATTTAAATTTCCGGCACGACAAACAAAAACAAGATTATATAAAATAACATGGCAGGTTGGTAGGACCGGAGCTTTAACACCGGTTGCAGAATTAGAACCAGTTTTATTAGCAGGTTCAACTATAAGTAGAGCAACATTACACAATATTGATGAAATAAAAAGAAAAGATATTCGTGAAGGTGATATAGTTGTTATTGAAAAAGGTGGTGATGTCATTCCAAAAATTGTTGAAGTTGATATTGAATCAAGAAGTGAAAAATTAGCAGTAACTAATCC
>JAOADJ010000021.1 GCA_026417375.1 Melioribacteraceae bacterium
ATATTGAAAGAAGACTTCATCAACACAATTCAGGATATAACAAAACTACAAAACCATATAAACCATTCAAGCTAATATATTTTGAAAAGTTAGAAAGTAGAATTGAAGCAAGACAGAGAGAAAAATATTTTAAGAGTGGCATAGGAAGGGAAAAAATAAAAGAGCTTAAACTTCGTGCCGGCCTGTCTACCGACAGGTAGACCTGTCTACCGACAGGTAGATTCGAGTCCGGCCTTCGGTACAAGATGTATTATTTATATATAATTACAAGCACAACTCGAAATTACACCTACATTGGAATTACCAATAATATTGGAAGAAGACTTCATCAACACAATTCAGGATATAACAAAACTACAAAACCTTACAAGCTATTAGAATTATAGAATAAAAAATTTTAATTCATAACAATTAGAAAGATTATATAAATTGACAATAAAATATTAATTTTCGATTCGATATATGAGAATATTTGTATGGAAAAAATTAAAATTGTTTATGCTGAAGACAGCAAATATATTTCAAATGTCGTTGTAAGAAATTTAGAGCATGAAGGTTATTTAGTCTACCATTTTAATGACGGGTTAAATGTATTTCAAAAAGTAAAAGAATTAAAACCAGATTTGATATTGCTAGATAATTTAATGCCAAATAAAGATGGTTTTACAGTATTAAAAGAACTAAAATCTAACGATGAAACCAAAAATATACCAGTAATATTTTTTACTTCTGAAGCTGATAAAAATAAGATTATACAAGGTATCGGAGCTGGTTTAGTTGATTATATTGTTAAAGAACCGGGCACAATCGGAGAACTTATTCCAAGAATTAAAAACATAATAGAAAAATTAAAAATTAATAAATGATTGATATGAACGAAATTAACTCAGTAGAAGAGAGAAAACCAAAAAATTTTATTTATGAATTAATTGACCAGGATAATCAAACTAATAGATTTCAAAAAAGAGTGCATACCAGGTTTCCTCCTGAACCAAATGGTTATTTGCACATTGGTCATGCTAAAGCAATTTGTTTGAATTATGGAATTGCAAAAGACTATAATGGAAAATTTAATCTGCGCTTTGATGATACAAATCCTGAAAAAGAAGAGCAGGAATATGTTGATTCAATTGTTGAAGATGTAAAATGGTTAGGAGCCGATTTTGAAGATAGAATATTTTATGCTTCAGATTATTTTGAACAAATGTATGATTATGCAATTAAATTAATTAAAAAAGGAAAAGCTTACGTTTGCGATTTATCCGCTGATGAAATAAGAGAAACTAGAGGCACTTTAACCGAAGCAGGAAAAGAAAGTCCTTACAGAAACAGAACAGTTGAAGAAAATTTAGATTTATTTGAAAGAATGAAGAAAGGTGAATTTCCAAATGGCTCTAAAACTTTGAGAGCAAAAATTGATATGGCTTCCCCTAATTTTAATTTACGTGATCCGATAATGTATAGAATTATCCATTCTGAGCATCATCGTCAGGGAAATAAATGGTGTATTTATCCAACTTATGATTGGGCTCATGGGTTAGAAGATTCAATCGAAGGAATTACTCATTCAATCTGTACTCTTGAATTTGAAAATCACAGACCTCTTTATGATTGGTTCTTAGATGAATTGGAAATTTATCATCCACAACAAATTGAATTTGCAAGATTGAATTTAAGTTACACCGTAATGAGTAAAAGAAAATTATTGCAACTAGTAAAAGAAAAATATGTTGATGGTTGGGATGATCCAAGAATGCCAACAATCTCCGGTTTTAGAAGAAGAGGATATACACCTGAATCCATTAAAAATTTTACAGAAATAATTGGTGTTGCTAAACGTGATGCATTAACAGATATATCACTTTTAGAATTTGCAATCAGAGATGATTTAAATAAAAGAGCAACCAGGGTAATGGCAGTTTTAGATCCATTAAAAGTAGTTTTAACTAATGTTAATGATGATGAAGATTTAGATGCAATAAATAATCCTGAAGATCCAAATGCAGGATCAAGAAAAATTAAATTCACAAGAGAAATATTTATTGAAAAAAGTGATTTTATGGAAAATCCACCAAAAGGATTTCATCGTTTAGTGCCGGGTGGAGAAGTGAGATTAAGATATGCATATATAATAAAATGTAACGAAGTAATTAAAAATGAAAATGGAGATATTATTGAATTACATTGTACCATTGATCCCGAAACGAAAAGTGGAGTTGGTACAAGTACAAAAAAAGTAAAAGGAACTATACATTGGGTCTCTGCAAAATATAATTTTAATGCAGATGTTTATTTATATGATAGATTATTCAATATTGAAAATCCGGGTGCTGAAGAAAATTGGCTTGATTTCATTAATCCGAATTCATTACAAATAATTAAAGATGCTAAACTTGAGTTATCTTTAATGGAAGCAAAAATAGACCAACATTTTCAGTTTGAAAGACTAGGTTATTTTTGCGTTGATAGAAAGTATTCAAATGAAAATAAAATTGTTTTCAACAGAACAGTTACCTTAAAAGATAGTTGGAAACAGGGCAAGTAAAAATTTAAGGACTAAGTATTTTACTTAGTCCTGTTAAATAAATCTTCTAAAATCTTTCTTCTATAATCAAAAATATATTCAATTTGTTTTCGAATAAATAATTTGTGAGCAATTCTTCCAAGTAAACCAAATGGAAGTGCATAATTAACTAAGTCAATCATAACAAGTTTATTATCTTCAATTAAAAATCTATGTAAATGATGCCATAGTTTGTATGGGCCGAATCTTTGTTCATCAACAAAATATTCTTTTTCTTTCACGTGTGTTATTTCTGTTACCCACGTAATTGGTATATTCAAAATAGGCTTGACTTTATAAGAAATTATCATACCTGCAAACATTTTAACATTTGAATAACCAGAAGTGATATTAAAACCCATATAATCAGGAGTAATCTTTTTAAGATTCTCTGGTGATGAGAAAAATTCCCAGGCTTTATCTATATCTAAATCTAAAATTTGTTTTTGGTATAGTGAATAGATTTTCATAATCTTTTAATTCACTAAACCAAAAACAAGATTATTAAGTTCCTTTAATTATTTGAATTGTTTTTATTGCTTTATCTATTCTTGAAATTATTTCTTCTTTACCAAGTATAATTAATATATCAAACATTCCTGGTCCAGTAGATTGACCTGTTAATGCTAATCTTAACGGGTGAATAAGTTTTCCTTTCCCAATATTTAATTCTTCAACAACTTTATTAAAAGCAATTTCAAAATCTTCTTTTTGTGGATTATTTAATTTTTCAATTTGTTCTTTAAATTTAATTAAGAGAGATGGTGAATCTTCTTTCCAATTTTTTTCTATTGATTTAATATCGTATTCACTAGGTTCTTCATAAAAATATTTACAGTTATCAACAAACTCATGAATAAAAGAAACACGTTCTTTCATAGCTTCGATAATTGAAAGTAATTTCTCATCATCATAATTTAATTTTGAATATTGGGTTGTTTCTAAATAAACTTTTAACATTTTTAATAATTCAATGTTATCAATTTTTCTTAGATGTTCAGCATTTAACCAGTTTAATTTTTGTAAATCGAAAACAGCACCAGCTTTATTAACTCTTTCTAATGAAAATTTTTCAATTAATTCATTCATATAATAAAATTCTTTATCATCACCAGCATTCCATCCAAGAAGTGCAACAAAATTAATTAATGCTGATTGCAAATAACCTTTCGCTCTATAATCTTCAACAGCAACATCACCTTGACGTTTACTTAATTTTGATCGATCTGGATTTAATAACAAAGGAAGATGAGCAAATTCAGGTTTTTCCCAATTAAAATAATCATAAAGTAAAATATGTTTCGGAGTAGAAGAGAGCCATTCTTCGCCACGTATGACATGAGAAATTTCCATTAAATGATCATCAACTACATTTGCCATATGGTAAGTAGGGTATCCATCACTTTTAATTAAAATTTGGTCGTCAATGTTAATACTATCAAATTCAACTTGTCCTCTTATAATATCTTGAAAAATAATTTTTTGGTTTGGGATAACATTTAACCGTATTACATAAGGAACATTGTTCATTAAATTTTCTTGAATTTCATCTTTTGATAAACCAAGGCAGTGTTTATCATATTTTATTTGTGGAACTTTTTGTTTTTCTTGTTCTTCTCTTATTGATTGTAATCTTTCCTGTGAACAAAAACAATAATATGCATGACCATTTTTTATTAATTCCTCTGCGTATTTTTTATATAAATCAAGTCTTTGAGATTGCATATATGGGCCATAATTTCCACCAACATCAGGACCTTCATCATAAGTTAAGCCACACCATTTAAGAGAATTAATTAAATTTTCTACAGCACCTTCGACGTATCTGTTTCTGTCAGTATCTTCAATTCTTAAAATAAATTTTCCATTATTCTTTTTTGCAAAAAGATAATTATATAATGCTGTTCTTAAACCACCAACGTGTAAATATCCAGTTGGACTTGGTGCAAAGCGAACACGAATTTCTTTCACAAATTCTCCAAAATTTTGTTGGCAAATATAAAAAAAGCTGTTAGCTTTTGACTAACAGCTTTATAAAAAATAGATTATAAATTTTTAAACTAAAGAATTAGTGTAGTATTTAACTTTTTCAATAAATTCTTTACTATCTATTGGTTTAGGAATATAATCGGTTGCACCAGCTTCAATACATTTTTCTCTATCACCTTTCATAGCAAATGCAGTTAGTGCAATTATCGGAGTATTACGGTATTCGGGAAATTCTCTGATTTTCTCAGTAGCTTCAAAACCATTCATAATTGGCATTTGCATATCCATTAGAATAATATCAAATTTTTTCTCTTTAGCCATTTTAACAGCATCTTCACCATTTTCGACTACGACAATATCTTCAAATCCATTTTTCTTTAATAATCGGGTTACAATTATTTGGGAATGTTTATAATCTTCTGCTAATAAAATTTTTAAACCACCTTCTTTTTTAATTACTTCTTCAACAGGAGGAACAGTTTCGTATCTGTTAATCATTGAATTTATAGTTTCTGCAAGGTCTTCAATATTGGTTGATCTTTTTTCTAAAAGGTCTTCAAATAAACCTTCAATTTGTTTTAAATCTTCTTTGTAGTTTTCTTTACCTGTGTAAATAATAATTGGTAGTTTTTCAAATTTTTTGTCAGATTTAATAAGTTTAATTAATTCAAATCCATTTGGAGTAGGCATATCTAAATCTACAATTGCTAAATCAACATCTTTATCTTTAATATTTTCCATAACTTCTGCTGAAATATTAAATGCAAGGGGATTAAAACCAGCTTGTTCAATTGCTTGTTTAACAAGATTTAAAGTTGGTAAATCATCATCAACACAAAGTACATTTGAATTTTTTCTGAGTTTATAACTTGTCAAAACTTCAACAAGGTAGTTGTAATTTATGGGTTTAATAAAATATTCAACAGCACCCATCATAAATGCTTTTTGTTGTTCTGGTTCAACAGAACAAACAATTACAGGAAGGTTTTTTGTTTTTGGATGTTCATGGATTTTCTTTAACAGTTCCAAACCATTTATCTGTGGCAATTCAATATCAAGAATGACAGCCAGAAGAGCTTCTTTATCAATTACGTTAAATGCCTGATGTTCACTACTAACAATTATAGGATCGTAGCCCCATTTATTTAAATAGTTATTTAATAATTTCGATGTAGCATAATCATCTTCAATCACTAAAACTTTATTTTTTGTTGTTGGTTTTGGTAATTGAGCTAAAGTGGATTCAAATTCTGACATCACTTCTCCATGAATTGTGAATGTATATTTATTTCCATTTTGATGATGAAGAACATTTAATTCTCCACCCATTAAATTTACAAAACTTTTAACAAGTGTTAAACTTAATCCTGTAATTGGCGAAGTTTTAAATTCGTTAATTCTGGAAACGAAAAAAGGTGTAAAAAATTTTTCAATTATGTTTGAATCAAATTTATTCGAGTTATCATAGATTTCGATTAAAATTTTATTCCTGTCAGTAAGTTTTACGTTTATAAATATTTCGCCATCGTTTGAATTTGTTGTTGCAATGTACAACAACATAGTAAAAACATATCTGAATTTTTGTTCATCAATATTAATTTTGTTAAATAAAATTTTATCTGCTTCAAGTTTATAACTTATTTTTTTTGTTCCTAATTTACCTTTAAATGTTTCAATAATTTCGCTGATTATTTGAATTATTTCTGCTTTTGCTTTTGTTGTGGTTAAATTTTTCGATTCAATTTTAGTTAATTCAATTAAATCATTAATGTTAAGTATTATGCTTTGTGTTGATTTTTTAACTAATGAAATATATTCTTTTTGTGTTGATGTTAAAGATTCGTTTGTAAAGTAATTTAATGTTCCTAAGATTGTGTTGGAAAGGTTTCTAAGTTCTGTTAAAGATTCTTCAATAATTTTTGAGAATTCATTTTTCTGTTCATTAATTGTTTTGTTATCAAGCCAAAAACTTAGAAGCAGGCAAGTTAAGTTTACATATGTTTCAAAAACATTAAATTCATTCTCATTTAAATCATCTTTTTTACCAACAATCAATAATATATTTCTTGTCTCAGTTTTGTGAAAATATAAAGCCTGATTTAAGTGAAAGTCTGAAATATTTATTTCAAAGTTTATGTTTGTAATTAATTTGTTATTGGGTATTGCTTTGAAATTTTCATAACTAATAATATCTGAAATTTTATTTAACAGAAGATTTTTTTTTGTCTCTGTTGATCTACCAATTATTTTTAATAAATCATTATCGTGTAATTCAATTATAATCAGAGCATCAAAAGAAAGTTCTTTACAAAGAAGATTAGAAATGTAATCTGGTAAATTAATATCGTTTTTCTTAAATGCATTAAGAAAACTATTTATAAAAATATAAATAACAGATTTTAATTTTGTCAAAGCATCCTCAAAAAGTAATCATTAATTAAATCTGAATTAAAAATAATTAAATTGAAAAACACAAAAAACATTAAATCAAATATTTTTTTATAAATTATCTAAAAAATAGTTTGTTATTTTATTATACAAATGAATTGCATCTTTGCCTACAACACCATGTCCATGTCCTACATAAGGAAAATAATCTAATGGTTTATTGAGTTCCTGAGCTTTTTTAACAAAAGCTAAAGTGTGTTGCCAAACTACAGTTGGATCAGAAGTTCCATGAACTAATAAAAGTTTTCCATTTAGGTTTTGAACATAATTTAATAAACATGATTCATTATAACCGTCCGGATTAGATTGTGGTGTATCCATATATCTTTCACCATACATTATTTCATAATATTTCCAATCAATTACTGCTCCACCACAAGCACCAACTTTAAATGTATTATTAGTTCTCAACATTAATGATGTTGTCATAAATCCACCGTAACTCCAACCATAAACACCAAAGCGATTTTCATCAACAAATTTTAATTTCTTTAAATAATTAACTCCGGTCATTTGATCTTTTATTTCGATTGTTCCAAGTCTTCTGAATGTTGCCTGTTCAAATTCCAAACCACGATTAGATGAACCTCTGTTATCAAGTGTAAAAACAATAAATCCTTTTTGTGCCATTAAATAAAACCAAGTAAAATATCTTCCCATTCCAAAAATATTATTTACTTCCTGTGCATGAGGACCACCATACACATAAAAAATAACAGGATATTTTTTTGTTGAATCAAAATCTGTCGGTAAAATCATTCTGCAATAAAGTTCAATCCCTTCATCATTTTTTATTGAAAATAATTTTGTCTGAGGCATTTTATATTCTTTATATGGATTTTCTGAAGTAAGAATATTTTTAACAATTTCACCTTTTGAGTTAATAATATTAATAATTCTTGGCGTTGTAACATTAGAGTAAGAGTCAATAAAAAATTTACAGTTTGAATTTTTTATTACTGTGTGTGTTCCAACTTCATTAGTAAGTTTAAATATTTCACCAGTGGTTAAATTAACTCTGTAAAAATGTCTTTCAATAGGAGATTCTTTAGTTGATGTGATGAAAATATTTTTCCCGGTTTCATCAAATCCATTAAACTGTGTTACAACCCAATTTCCTTTGGTAATTTGTTTAATAAGATTTCCATTTGTATCATACAAGTATATGTGATTAAATCCATCTCTTTGAGATTGCCATAAAAATTTTTCATTATTATTTGGTAAAAATATTAATTCATTTTCGGGTTCAACATATTTATCATTTTTTTCTTCAAAAAGAATTTTCACTAATTCACCAGTTGAAACATCATATTTTTTTAATTGCAAATGATTTTGGTCTTTGTTGAGATGAGCAACGTAAAAATATTTTTCATCTGGTTGCCAAGTTAAGCAAGTTAAATATTGATCTAAAGGTTCACCGGTTTTTAACCAGGTAGTTGTTCCTTTGTTAATATCATAAATTCCAATTTTAACCTGATGACTTGTTTGTCCTGCCATTGGATATTTAATGTTTTTTAATTTAGCAGGAGTTGTAGAAATATCAACTAATGGATAGTCGGTAACCATACTTTGATCCATTCTGTAAAAAGCTATGTAGTTGCTATTTGGTGACCAAAAAATTCCATGATTGATACCAAATTCATTTCTGTGAACTGATTGTCCATTTACAACATTTGTATCTTTATCAAAAGTAATTTGAAGTTCTTTGCCATCTTCTTTACTATATAATAAATTATTATCAATTGTATAAGCAATAAATTTATTGTTCGGTGCAACAAATCTTTCTGTAGCATTTTCATTAACAGAATTTGTTTTACTTAATGATTCCGACTTTAAATTATATGTATAAAAAATATTGTTATTCCAAAAAGTTAATTCACTTTGTGAAGTCCAATTGTAATTTAAATTTGTTAAAGGTTTATCAATTGATTTTAATTTTGCATTTATCTTCTTAATTGTTGTAAGAGTATCGATTTTACTTGAATTGACTTTTGATGATAACAAAAGTTGGTTTTCACCTGTACCTTCAATCCAGGCATAATTATCAGAATTAGGTAACCAATTAATTTGTCTGAATGGTTGAGCTCTTCTTGATGTACCATAAATTACATCTTCAACAGTAAATAATTTATTCTGAGGGAAAATGAAATTAGAAGTAATTATTAAAAGTAAGAGGAATAATTTTTTCATAATAATTCTCCAGGTTTAAAATAAAAAAGGGCAACAAATGTCGCCCTTTTTAGTTTACAATTATTTTTTAGAATTATTGGGTGAAGATCGATGGACTAAAATATTATCAATCAAGTTATATTCTTTAGCTTCATCACTTGTCATAAAATAATCACGATCACAATCTTTAAGAATTTGTTCATAAGATTTACCAGTTGCATCTGCTAAAATTTTATATAAAGTATCGCGAGTTTTAATCATTTCTTTTGCGTGAATTTCTATATCTGTAGTTTGACCTTGTAAACCACCAACCCAAGGTTGATGAATCATAATTTTAGAATGGGGAAGGGCAGAACGTTTACCTGGTTCGCCACCAGCTAATAAAATTGCACCCATGCTTGCAGCTAAACCTACACAAATAGTTGATACTTTTGATTTTATATATTTCATTGTATCATAAATTGCTAAACCAGCTGAAACACTTCCGCCGGGTGAATTAATGTAAAGATTAATATCTTTTTCGGGATCTTCTGCTTCCAAAAAAAGTAACTGAGCAATTATTAAACTTGCAATATGGTCATCGATTGCAGTTCCAAGAAAAATTATTCTTTCACGAAGAAGACGTGAAAAAATATCCATTCCTCTTTCACCACGACCAGTTTGTTCAATTACATATGGTACAAGTTGATTAAAAATTTCTGGTTGCCTTAAATAATCATGATATGATTTAATTTTAGTGTTCATGATTGTGCCCTTCATTTGCTTTTAATTCTTCTGCTGCATCAACTTCTACAATTTTTGCATTCTCTTTTAAGAAGTTAATAACTTTATCTTCTAAAAGAACATCAGAACGATAAGTATCTTTATAATATTTTAGTAATTTATTAACTGAAATTCCTGTTTGTTCAGATTCTTTTTTTGCTAATTCTTCTAATTCATTTTCTTCTACTTTTATTTTTTCAATTTCACAAATATTTTCAAGGATGATCATCCATTTTGCAGTCCATTCAGCTCTTGGTCTTAAATAATCAGTTAGTTGTTTTTCATCAACCTGAGGTTGTTTATATCTCTTTGCATTTTCAATTTCAGATTCCACCATTCTTTTCAATAAATCTTCAACATACCCTTGAGGTGGAGTAAAATCATTGTTTTTTACAACTGTACTTAATAAAGAATTAGTTAAAATATCATCTGTTTGTTTTGAATAATAATCTTCAAAATTCTTTTTTACAAAAGCAAAAAGTTCTTCGAAATTATTTGCCTTATTTTTTGAAATTTTCTTAATCAATTCTTCTGTTAATTCAGGTTTAATTAATTTTTCAATTTTTGTGATTACTGCCTGATATTTGTATTCTTCTCGATGTAATTCTTCACCATGATAATGTTCATCAACAAAACTAAAATCAAATGTATCGTTTAATTTTTTGTTGAGAGCATTTTCTTTTATTTGAGGATTTACTTTTTCATCACTTAAATCAATTAAAATATTATCTGTACTTTGACCAATAATTAAATTACCATTTTCATCTAATCTTTTAAGATTAACAGTAATTCTATGGTTTAAGTCAGCAACTTGATCAACAGATTCATATTGATAATGTGGTTTTATCATTTGGTCAATTTCTTTATTAACATCTTCATCAGTGAATTTGAAGATAGGTTTTTTGACTTCAATACCTTTATAATCTTTCAATTCAAGTTTTGGTTTTATTTCAAAACTTACCTTAAAATTTAATTTTTCGTTTGGAATAAAATTCAGGTCGATAAGTTGTGGTGTACTTATAGGTTTTAATTTTTGATCTTCAACAACTTTCCAAAAATGTTTAATAGCAATATCTTCACTTGCTTTATATTCAATTGCTTGCCCATAAAGTTTTTTAATTATTGAAATAGGAGCTTTTCCTTTTCTAAAACCATCAATAGTTAAAGATTTACTTTCTTTTTTATAAGCTTCATTTATATCGTTAATAATTTCAGAATAAGAAAGTGTAACTTCAACTTCTTGTACATCAGATTTGGGTTGATTAACATTGATTTCCAATTAGTCCTCTTGATTTTATTGATAGTGCGAGAGGGGGGACTCGAACCCCCACACCTTTTGGGTACTAGATCCTAAGTCTAGCGCGTCTGCCAATTCCGCCACTCTCGCAATTTGGCTTGCAAAATTAGGTATAACTTAAATAATATCAAAAATTATATTAATCTTTATTTAATTTTCATTTTTAATGTAATTATTTATGAAACAATTTAAGAAACGAATATTTCTTTTTCTTATATTGCATAAAAATTTTCAAGAGAATAATGGAAAATTTAATTGGTAAATCAATTGAAAATTATAGAATTGTTTCCGTTCTTGGCAAAGGGGGAATGGGGATTGTTTACAAAGCTTATGATACAAAGCTAGACCGATATGTTGCAATCAAGCTTTTAAATTCTAATGTTGTTGATAAAGATCGTTTTGTTGAAAGATTTAAAAGAGAAGCTAAAAATCATGCAAAACTTTCGCATCCAAATATTGTTACTGTTTATGGATTTATTGAATATTCTAATTTACTTGGTATTGTAATGGAATATGTTGAAGGAGAAAGTTTAGAAAAAGTAATTGATCGCCAAGGTAGATTTAATTTATTCGATGTTATTTATATTCTTAAACAATTGCTTCAAGGTATTGGTTATGCTCATTCAAAGGGATTTATTCATAGAGACATAAAACCTAGTAACATTATTCTTAATAAAGAAGGTGTTACAAAAATAATGGACTTTGGAATTTCCAAATCTCTTTATGATAATGAAATGACTAAGACTGGTTCTAAAATTGGAACAGTCTATTATATGAGCCCTGAACAAATTCGTGGTCATGATGTTACACATAGAAGTGATATTTATTCAATTGGATGTACAATTTTTGAAATGATTACCGGGTTACCTCCTTTTGATTATCAAAGTGAATATGAAGTAATGGATTCACATTTGAAAAAAACTGCTCCAAAACTAAGTGAAAAAGTTCCCGGAATTCCAGATGAACTTGAGAAAGTAATTGCTAAAGCACTTCAAAAAGATCCAAATGCCCGTTATAGTTCCTGCGAAGAAATGTTAACTGATGTTCAACATTTAGATAAATTAATTTCCAAAATCAATACAAGTTATTTTGAAAAAATTCCGCAACGGACTATTAAATATAAATTTTTTGCAATTAGTGCATTTGTTGCAGCAGGTTTATTTTTATTATTATTAATGTATTTTGTAATTAAGCAAGTTGATTCAATATTAAATAGTAATGAATTAGAAAAGTTTAAGAAATATAGCATCCAAACTTTATTCACAAGTGATGATAATAAATATAATCTTACCGAAATTACAAGATTACCAAGTAATGTTTTAGCTAATCTTAATTCAATTTCTTTTTCTGATGATAATAATTTCGCTGTAATTGTAGCAGATTCAGGTTATATTCTTAATTCTTTTGATGGAGGAAATACCTGGATTAAAAAGAACTTAGCATATAAAACAAATTTGAGTGATGTTTGGACTTTGAAAAATGGATCTGCAGTAATTGTAGGAGATTCATCTTCAATTTTTTATGGCTTAAAAAATTTGGATTCTTTAATTACAATTCCATTTGAAAAGGGATTTACATTTTTTAGGGTTAAATTTAATAAGAATCATGTTGGATTTATAACTGGAACTAAAGGAACAATTTTAAAATCTTTAGATGGCGGATTAACTTGGGCTAAAACAAAAACAAATACAAAAGAAATAATTTTTGATGTTGATTTCTTTGATGAAAAAAGTGGTTTTGCTGTTGGATGGAATGGTACTCTCTTGACCACAACTAATGGTGGTGATAATTGGTATAAAATTGAAAATGACAAAACTGATAATTATCTGAAATCAATTGATTTAACAGAAAAAGGATTTGGTTTAATTGTTGGTGGTGATGGAACTATATTAAGAACCACTGATTTTGGAAATAATTGGGAAAAACTAAAATTAACTTTTTCAGGAGGTTTTCAAAAAGTTAAATTTATTGATGATGAATATTGCATGATTGTTGGTAGTCGTGGTATGATGTTAGTTTCGAAAGATAAAGGTGAAACATGGAATGTTGTTGACTCAAAAATATTTTCTAATCTAAATGGGTTAACCGTTAACGCTTATGGTAAAATATTTATCATTGGTGTAAATGGAATGATTTTCAGAATTCAATAATGGAGAAATTTTTGGAAAAATTTGTAATTCATGGTGGTAAAGAATTAAGTGGAAAGGTAAGTATAAGTGGGGCAAAAAATTCTGCTTTAGCTTTAATGCCCGCAACTTTGTTAAATTCAGCTTCTAATCAAATATTTAATGTCCCTGAAGTAAATGACATTTTTACAATGAAAAAATTGTTGGAGCAATTAGGGGTTGTTTCCGATTTTAAAGAAAATAAAATTTTATTAGATACATCAAATGTAAGTAGTCAGGTTGCTCCTTATGAATTAGTTAAAAAAATGAGAGCTTCTATTTATGTATTAGGACCACTTTTAGCAAAATATGGTTATGCAAAAGTTTCGATGCCGGGAGGTTGTGCCTGGGGTCCTAGACCAATTAATTTACATTTAGAAGCAATGAAAAAACTTGGTGCCGAAATTGAATTAGAAGAAGGATATATTATTGCTAGAAGTAAAAAATTAATTGGTACCAAAATTCATTTTGATATTCCATCAGTCGGAGCAACCGGAAATACATTAATGGCTGCTACTTTAGCAAAAGGAATAACATTAATTACAAATGCGGCAATTGAACCAGAAATAACTCAATTATCTGAATTCCTTGTATCAATGGGAGCAAAAATTAATGGAATCGGAACAAATATTTTAGAAATAGAAGGTGTTGATACTTTAAATGGTGCAACAATTACAAATATCTCCGATAGGATAGAAGCTGGAACAATCTTATGTGCTGCAGCAATTACCAAAAGCAATATTAAAATTGAATATCCATTTTTTGAACATATTGAAGCTATAATAACAAAACTTGAAGATGCCGGGTGTAAAATATTAATTGATAATGATTTAATAGATATTAATGCAAAAAATATCAGTCTTAAAAGTATTGATGTAACCACTGCAGTTTATCCTGGTTTCCCAACGGATATGCAAGCACAGTGGATTGCTTTAATGTCTTTGGCTGAAGGATCTTGCACTGTTACGGATACAATTTATCTTGATAGATTTGCTCACGTTCCGGAATTAATTAGATTGGGAGCAGATATTGAAATAAAAAATAACAGTGCAGTTGTTCGTGGGAAAAATCAACTTAAGGGAGCAAAAGTAATGAGTACCGATTTACGAGCAAGTGCAAGTCTGGTTTTAGCTGGATTGGCTGCTCAAGGTACAACAGAAGTTTTGAGAATTTATCATCTAGACAGAGGTTATCAAAAAATTGAAAATAAACTTAGATCTCTTGGAGCTGATATTGAAAGAGTAAAAACAGATGAGTTTTAAATTTGTTGAAAAATTATTTTACTAAAAATTTCAGTTTCTCATTTATAATTATTTTTTTATTATTAATTGAATTAATAATCACCAGGTTACCTTTATTTAATTCAATTAATTATGAGTTTTCTGTAGTTAATGGATTCATTCTTTACTTTTTAGGTGGATATTTAGTTTACAGTTCCTATAAAGAAAAATTATTTTATTCCTTTTTTTCTTTTTTGATTGAAGAGAAATTAAAATTAATATTACTTTTTTTTATTCCTTTAATATTTGGTTTATTATCAACTATATTATTTTCAAAATGTCCAATCTCAAATGGTATTGAGTTTTATTTTTCTATAACATTTTTCTCTTTTTCTTTCGGAATTTTTTTAAGCTTTATTTTCTCAAAATTATTTTCACGTTTTTCATTTCTTGTATTCATAATTATTTCAGTTTTTCTTTTGTTCTTATCTTTCTTAGAGTTTTACCTTTATCCTCAAATATATTCGTATAATCCGATTTATGGATTTATTAATGGTACTATTTATGATGAAGATGTTTCTGTAAATAAAAGTATTTTATTTTTTCATTTATTTAATGTCATAATATTTATCACAATAAATTATTTGATAAATATTTTCATAATTAAAAATATTTCAAAAATATATTCCTTCGTTTTTATTTTATTTTTTTTATTAATATCATTTATTATTAAACCATACTTCGGTTTTGCGACTAATAATTTAGTATTAGAACAAAGTTTATCTTCAAAAATTAAAACCGAACATTTTGAAATTTATGTAGACCAAAATTTTTCTATTGATGAAAAAAAATTAATAGCTCTACTTCATGAATATTATTATGAGCAAGTATGTTTAAAACTAAATGAGGATTATGAAAACATCATAACATCATATATTTTCAAAAATAGCATTCAAAAAAGATTGTTATTTGGTTCACAGAATGCTGATGTTGCAAAACCATGGTTAAATGAAATTTATATAACCAAAAATTCAATATATGAAACATTAAAACATGAAATTGCTCATGTTGTTGCTTCAAATTTTGGAACATCAATTTTCAAAGTTGCTAAAAATATTAATCCCGCTTTAATTGAAGGTTTAGCAATGTTTACTGAAAATGATTTTGATGGTTATGAAATTGATTTTGTTGCAAATTTATTTTTGAATTATAATAAAAACTACAAAGTCGAAAATTTATTTCATAACGGTAATTTTTTTAGTAGTTATTCTTCAATTGCTTATGTAATTAGTGGTTCTTTCTTGAATTTTGTAAATAATAGATATGGAATACAAAAAGTAAAAGAACTATATCGAACAAACGATATTGAAAAATTAACAAACAAAAGTTTTAGTGAGTTAGAATTAGAATATAAATTATACTTAGAGAGATTTAATTATTCTTACAATAAATACAAAGCTCAACTTTATTTTGGCGGCAAAAGTATAACTCAAAAATTTTGTCCGAGAGATGCTGCAGTTCAGTTAAAGATTGCCAACAAACTATTTAATGATAAAAATTATTTAGATGCGATTAAGCATTATCAAAAGATTTATAACTACTCTAAATCATTTAATTCGTTAAATGGAATTGTTAAGTGTAAAATATTGTTGAAAGATTATAATAGTGCATTAAGATTTCTTGAAAGGGAAATAAAAGTCTTTAAAAATGATCAGTACTTGTTTAATATAGAATTACTTTTATCGGAATGTTATTTATTAAATGGGCAGTTAAACAAAGCTGATAGTTTATTGAATGAATTAATAATTCAAAATCCAGGTTATAATTATGTTACTGAAGCAAAATTCAGAAAAGAATTGATTAAGAATTTAAATGAGAAGGCAGGTTATTATAATTTTCAAACTGAAAAAGAAAGATTTAAAACATTGAAAAATATCTTCAATCAAAATAAAAATAATGAAATTACTCTGAGATTAATAAATTTATCTAATAAACTTAATATGGATGATTCTGAATTTATATATCATTTTGAATCAAATAAAGATTCAACAGATTTTTATTCAACTTTATTACTTTCAAAATATTATCTGAATAAAAATAATTTTTTGAAAGCAAAACTTTTTGCAATAGAAGCTGTAAAAAAAAATGTACCGGTTGAAGAAAAATTTAGAGCCATTGAAAATTTGAGATTAATTAATTGGATTGTCAATTATCAAAATGAAGAAAAAATAACAATAGAATAATTATGGATTTATCTGAAAAAATTTTGAAATATGATTTCTTAAATAAATTTTCTGAAATTGCTGAACAAAGTGATGTTGAAATTTATTTAGTTGGAGGATTTGTAAGAGATTTAATCTTAGAAAGAAATAAAAATGAATTTGATTTTTTAATAGTTGGAAACGGACCTGAAGTAGCAAAAAAAATAGCCAATGAATTAAATGTTAAAGAAATAAAAATATTTAAAAACTTTGGCACTGCTCATTTTAAATATCAAGATTATATTTTTGAATTTGTAGGGGCAAGAAAAGAATCATATAAACGAAATAGTCGAAACCCAAAAGTTGAAATCGGGACTTTGGATGATGATTTAAACCGTAGAGATTTTACTATTAATACTTTAGCAATATCATTGAATAAAAATTCATTCGGACAACTGATTGACAAGTTTAACGGATTAAATGATTTAGAAAATAAATTACTGAAGACGCCATTAGACCCGGAAAAAACTTTTGATGATGATCCATTAAGAATAATGCGTGCTTTTAGATTTGCTTCTCAGTTGAATTTTCAGGTTGAGGAAAATACTTTTAACGCAGCTTCTAAAATGGCTGAAAGATTAAAAATTGTATCTCAAGAAAGAATTACAGATGAATTTTTAAAAATATTAGCATCACCAAAACCATCTGTTGGTTTAAACCTTTTATTTGCAAGTGGAGTATTAAAAATAATTTTTCCAGAAGTAGATAATCTTGCAGGTGTTGACCAAAGAAATGATTATCATCATAAAGATGTTTTTTATCATACTTTAATGGTCGTTGATAATATTTCAAAAGTAACGGATAATATTTGGTTAAGATTTGCAGCTTTAATGCACGATATTGCTAAACCTCCAACAAAAAGATTTGTAGAAAATATTGGTTGGACTTTTCATGGTCACGATGATCTCGGCGCTAAAATGATGAAAAATATTTTTGAAAAATTAAAATTACCATTAACCAAATTAGAATATGTTGAAAAATTAGTAAGACTTCATTTAAGACCCATTGCACTTGTTGATGAACATGTAACAGATCATGCAATACGAAGATTGATTGTTGCAGCTGGTGAAGATCTTGAAGATTTGATTACACTTTGCCGTGCAGATATTACAAGTAAGAATCCTGTTAAAGTTTCTAAATATCTCGAGAACTACGAAATTGTAATGCAAAAAGTAAGAGATGTAAAAGAAAGAGATAAACTTCGTGAATTCCAATCGCCGGTTCGTGGTGATGAAATAATGAAAATTTGTAATATACCTCCATCAAAATTAGTTGGTGAAATTAAAACCGCAATTGAAGAAGCAATTCTTGAAGGAAAAATCGAAAACAATTATGAAGATGCATTCAATTATTTTATGTCTATTAAAGATAAATTCTTAGAACAAGAAAAAAATATTTAATTTCGTGTAACTTTTAATTTCGAGTGGCGTCATAATTATCAGAAAAATAAATTCGTTCTCAAAAGGAGAATATTAATGAAAAAAGTAATTCTATTATTAGCAATTTTTACTGCAAGTAATTTTGCTCAGAAACTGCTTACATTAGATGAAGCAATTAAAATTGCTCTTCAAAAAAATCCCAACTTGATTAAACTTCAAAACAGTCTTGCTGGAAACGAAGCACAATTAAAAAATGCTTACGGTGAACTTTTACCAAGTTTAGGAGCTCAGGCAAATTGGAGTTGGCAAAGAATTAGTGATGCCGGAAGTCAACAAAGAAATTTCTTAGGCGAAATTGTTACTGTTCCTCCTTCAACTGTTGAAAATAGAAGTTATAGCGCCGGTATTGGAGGTAATGTTGTATTGTTTAATGGTTTAGCAAATTTTGCAAATATCAATTTGAAAAAAGATAATTTGAAAGCAACTGAGTATAACATTTCAAAACTAAAACAAACAATAGTTTATCAAACATCTGACTTTTATTACACTGTACTAAATGCAGAAGAATTAATGAAAGTACGTGAAGAAAATGTAAAATACTTTCAAAAATTTTATGAAAGTGTATCTGAAAGAAATAAACTTGGAATTGTTGCAATTGCCGATGTCTATTCTGCACAGGTTCAACTTGGAAATGCTGAACTTGCATTAATTCAGGCACAAAATGATTTTGATAGATTAAAAAATGGTTTGTTAACATATCTGGCACTTAATGTTATGGATGAATATCAACTTGTAGATCCGTTTGTAAAAGATAAATCTCTTGATCCTAATACTTACTTAAAAAATTTTGAAGATATTCAAACACTTGTAAATGTTGCTTTGGATAATCGGTTTGATTTTAAAAGTCAGCAATTAGCTTTAAATGCTGCAGAAGACGGATTAACTATTGCTAAAAGTGGTTATTTCCCAACAATAAGCTTAGATTATTCATACGGTAGTGGTGCTGTAGATATAAATAAAATGTTTGATAGAAAATCTCTAAGAGTTGGAATGTCATTAAATATTCCAATCTTTTCTAATTTTTCAACAGAAACTCAAATACAACAAGCTGAGATAAATAAATTAAATCAAAAAGAAGATTTGCTTGCATTAGAAAGACAAATCAAAATTGAAATCAAACAAGGTTATAACGATTTAGTTGCTGCTAAAAAAAGTCTTGACGTTGCAAACAAAAATGTTTTAGCTGCTGAAGAAAACAGAAAAATAAATTTAGAAAGATATAATTTAGGCTCAGCTACAATTCTCGAAGTACTACAATCAAACAGAGATTATATTGATGCAATGAGAAACAAAATAAATAACATTTACGATTTTTACAGAAAATATGATAATCTGAACAATGCAATAGGACGTTTGGATTTTTCAAAATATGAATAAAAAATTTCAAGGAGTTAAATAAAAATGGCTAACGGAAAAAAATCGAAAAAGAAACTTTTCATCTTTGGTGGAATTGGATTAATGATTCTAATTGTTATTCTACTTGTAATTTTTGGTGGTAATAAAGAAGAAATTATTTCTGTTCAAACAGAAAAAGTTGAAAAGAGAACTATAACTCAGGTAGTTTCTGCAACAGGAAAAGTTAATCCGGTTTATCAAGTAATGATAAGTGCAGAAGCAACTGGTGAAATTGTTTATCTTCCAATCAAAGAAGGTGATGTTGTAAAAAAAGGGCAACTTCTTGTAAGAATAAAACCAGATATTTATGAAGCACAAAGGAATAATGCTGCCGCAAGATTAGAACAAGCTAAAGCTAGTTTAAGATCCACTGAAGCACAATTAAACAAAGTGGAAGCAGATTACAAAAGAATTCAAGGGTTATATGAAAAAAGATTAGCAAGTGACGCAGAACTTGAAGCTACAAAAGCAAGTTATCTTCAAACATTAGGTAGTTATGAATCTCAAAAATCTTTTGTTGCTCAAGCTGAAGCTGCATTAAAAGAAGCAACTGAAAACTTAAACAAAACTTATGTTTACGCACCAATGAATGGAACTATAAGTAAACTTAACGTTGAACTTGCTCAGAGAGTTTTAGGTAGCAATTTTAGTCCCGGAACTGAAATTTTAACCGTTGCAGATTTAAGCCAAATGGAAGCTCGTGTTGATGTTGATGAAAATGATGTTGTTCTAGTTTCGGTTGGTGATGAAGCAACTGTAAAAGTTGATGCTTTTGGCGATAAAGAATTTAAAGGAAAAGTAACTCAAATTGGTAACAGTGCAGTTTCAAAAGGATTAGGAACTCAAGATGAAGTTGTAAACTTTGAAGTAAGAATTTTAATTGAAGATCCGGATAAACAACTAAGACCTGGTATGTCTTGCGATGCTGATATTAAAACAGAAACTAAATCGAATGTTATTGCTGTTCCAATTCAAAGTGTAACTGCTCGTGTTGATAAGCCAAAAACAGATGAAAATAAATCTGACGAAAATGTAGAAGTTGAAAAACCAAAAAATGGAAAATCAAACAAACCAAAAGAAGTTGTCTTTTTAGCTAAAGATGGCAAAGCTAAAATGGTTGAAGTAAAAACTGGAATAAGTGATGATTCTTATATCGAAATTCTTAATGGATTAAAAGGTGGTGAAGAAGTAATTAGTGGTCCTTATCGCGCAATTTCCAAAGAACTTGAAGATGGTGTAAAAATATCTTTGCAATCAAAACGCAAAGGTGAAAAAGAAAATAAATAACTTGAAAAGTGAGTAATTGAAAATGAATATTATAACTATAGAACATATAGCAAAAATTTATCAAGTTGGTTCCGAAGAAGTGCATGCTCTTGCTGATGTTTCATTAAAAATTGATAAAGGTGAATATGTTGCTATTATGGGTCCTTCTGGTTCAGGAAAATCAACACTTATGAATATTTTAGGTTGCCTCGATACTCCAACTAAAGGTATTTATAATTTTAATGGAGTAAATGTAAGTGAAATGAATGATAATGAACTTGCAAAAATTAGAAACAAAGAAATTGGTTTTGTTTTTCAGACTTTTAATTTACTTCCAAGATCAGATGCACTTCATAATGTTGAATTACCTTTAATTTACGCAGGAGTTTCTTCAGCGGAAAGAAAAGAAAGAGCTAAAGAAGCTCTTGCTCACGTTGGTTTAGCAGATAGAATGCACCATAAACCAAATGAACTCTCAGGAGGACAACGCCAAAGAGTTGCAATTGCAAGAGCTTTAGTAACTCGCCCTTCAATTATTCTAGCAGATGAACCAACCGGAAATCTTGATACTAAAACCGGTGAAGATATAATGGCTTTATTCAATGAAATTTATGAACAGGGAAATACTATAATACTTGTTACACACGAAGAATATATTGCCGAACATGCTGAAAGAATTTTAAGAATTCGTGATGGCTTAATTGAAAAAGATGAAATTGTTAAAGAAAGATTTATTCCAAAGAAAAATGGAGCATCAAAAATTTAGGTGATGAATGAAAAATTTTTTGTTTGAATTAAGAGAAGGTTTATTGATAGCATTCAGAGCAATTCGTGCCAATAAGGTTCGTTCTATTTTAACTACATTAGGAATTGTAATTGGTGTAACTTCTGTTGTGTTAATGTCAACAGCAATTAAAGGAATTGATAATGCATTCCAAACCGGTGTTTCTTCTCTTGGTTCTGATAATCTTTATATTGATAAATGGCAATGGTTTAATAATGATATTCCTTGGTGGGAATTAAGAAATAGAAAAAATCTCACACTTGAAGATTATAAAAAATATAAAGAATTGGCTAAACTACCTTTAGCTGTTGCTCCAACTGTTTGGAATTTCAACACTGTTAAATTCAAAGATAGAGTAGTTGAAGGATTGATAATTCAAGGAACTACATCAGATTACATCCAAACAACAAATCTTTCTTTTAGCGAAGGAAGATTTTTCAACGAATTGGAAAGCAATGGTGGAAGAAATGTAATTGTTCTTGGAAGTGAAGTTGCCAAAAAACTTTTTCCAATTGGGTATGCAGTTGGGCAAGAGGTGAAAATTAAAGGGCATAAATTCAGAGTTGTTGGTGTTCTTGCAGAACAAGGTAGTTGGGTTATGGGAAATTTTAATCCCGATAAACAAGTTTTTCTTCCTATTCAAAATATTTTTAAATATCTGCAAAATGAAAATTTAAGAAGTATAACAATTAATGTCAGAGCAAAGAATAGTCAAATGGTTGAAGCTACAAAAGAAGAAGCTGTTGGTATTATGAGAAGAATTCGTGGTTTAGCATATAATCAGGAAAATGATTTTTCAATTAATCAACAAGAAGGATTATTAAATACAATCAATCAAACTGTTGGAGTAATTCAAATTGCTGGATTATTCATAACCGGTTTATCATTATTTGTTGGTGCGATTGGTATTATGAATATTATGTTTGTTTCTGTTAAAGAAAGAACAAAAGAAATTGGTATTCGTAAGGCAATTGGAGCTAAAAGAAGAGCAATTCTTGGGCAATTCATTACAGAATCAGCAGTGATTTGTTTAATTGGTGGATTAATCGGGTTAGTATTTGCTGTAATTTTAAGTTTAATAATAAATCAGTTTTTACCAACATCAGTACAAGTTGATGCATTAATTTTGGCTATTGTAATTTCAATTGCTACAGGAGTAATTTCTGGATTTGCTCCGGCATATACAGCAGCTAAATTAGATCCAGTTGAAGCTTTGAGGTATGAATGAAAATTTTCGAAGTTATTAAAGTTGCATTTGCATCTTTACATGCAAATAAATTAAGATCTCTATTAACAATTTTAGGAATTGTTGTTGGTATTTTTTCTATCATTGCTATTAGTACAGTAATTGAAATGTTACAGTCAAGTATTGAAAAGGGTGTTTCACAATTAGGTCAAAATACATTTCAAATTCAAAAATGGCCTGCTGTTAATGATGGAAACAGAGCAAGATTCAGAAACAGACCCGATATTACATTAGAAGATTATTATGCATTAAAAGAAAAATTAGTTGAAGCTAAACATGTTGGCGCTGAACAATGGAATTTTGGTAAACAATTAAAAGTTGGAAATAAAGAAACTAACCCAAATGTTCCTGTTGCAGGTGTTACTCCTGAAGCATTTCCTAATAATAAATGGACAGTTGAAGAAGGTAGAGCAATAAGTGAACGTGATGTTCAAAGTTATCAAAATTATATTGTTTTAGGTCCGGATGTTGCTAAAAAACTTTTTCCAAATACGAGTGCATTAAATCAGATTGTAAATCTTGACGGACATAAATTAAAAGTAATTGGCATATTGGAAGCTCAAGGCGATGTCTTCGGTCAGAGTCGAGATAATTTTGCTATTGTTCCATTAACATATTATCAATCTATGTATGGTAAAAGAAATAATAGTATTAATATCACAGTAATGTCTTACGATAAAGAAAGTTATGCTGATTTAATTGAAATTGCTGAAGGTTATTTTAGAACTATTAGAAAAGTTCCCCCAGGTGAACCTAACAATTTTGATATTTTCTCTAACGAAAGTGTTTTAAC
>JAOADJ010000044.1 GCA_026417375.1 Melioribacteraceae bacterium
TGTTCTGTTTTTGTTAAATCATTTTTAATTGTATTGTATAAAGGATTTGTGATTGATACTCCTGAAGATTGTAAAATTTGATCTGCTTGTGCAGGAGTAAAGAAAAACTTTCCTGATGTTGCAAAAGTTTTATTTTCATCAGAAAAAAGTGAACCCATTGCAACAACTTTAATATCAATATGAAATCCAAATTTAGTTGGTTGTGGTAGTGCAGAAACCCATCCTGAATTTAAATTGGAACCGAAAGCAGAAATAACCGGAGCAACATATGCTTTACCAGCAGTTGAAGATAATTTAGATAGTGTTTCTTCTAAAGATTGTGCTTTGATTGTTAAACTAAAAATTATCAAAGCAATTAAAATTAGTTTATTTCTCATTTTAGCTCCTTTCGATGGTTTTATATTTTATTTTTCCTCTTTATAAAATACACTTGCAACTAATTGAATTAAATCTTTAATACTAAATGGCTTTGAAATATAATGAGTAAATCCTCGAGAAAGAAATTCCTCTTTATCCTGTTCTGATGCATAAGCAGTAACTGCTATTATTGGAATTTCTCTATAGTTTTTGTTCTTTTTAATTTGTTCAGCTAATTGAACACCATCCATTCCGTAACCTAAATTAATATCAATTAAAAGTGCATCATAGTTTTCATTTTTAATTTTATTTAAAGCATCATGTGCATTAGTAACTAATTCAATTGAATAAAATTTCTTTAATGATTTTACAACTATGTTTTGAGAAAATTCATCATCTTCAACATATAGTAATTTTTTTGGTGTGGTTGTTTTTTGATAAACTATTTCTTCGTTCATTTTCTCTTCTTTCAAATTTATATCTTGTTGATTTGATTCTACAACCTGCACCGGAATTTCTATTAAAAATGTTGAACCTAAACCTACATCACTTATTAACGAAATATTTCCTTCTAATAGTTCAACATATTTTTTAACAATTGTTAATCCTAAACCAGTACCTTCAAAACTTCTGTTAATTCCTTCACTTGCTTGTCGGAATGCTTCAAAAATTAGTTCCTGTTTTTCTTTTGGAATACCTATTCCGGTATCAGTTACTTTAAGTTGCAAAATATTTTTTGATTGTTTTGAAATCAAATTTGCTGAAACAGTAATTTCTCCTTTGGGTGTAAATTTAATTGCGTTGCTTATTAAATTAATTAATATCCCTCTTAATATTTTTTCATCACTTTCAATTAAAATATCTTTTTCAAGTTCTTTAAGTGAATATTCTACAAATCTTTTATCGTATGAGTTTTTAAAAAGGTTAAATGTATCATTCAATAAATAATTTACACTAATTCTGGTTTTATTAACCTGTATTTCATTGAATTCAATTTTCGAAAGACTTAATATTTTATTCAAAGTATCAGTTAATCTTTTACTGCTTCTGATAATTGCATCAACTAAAGAGATTGATTCTTCATCGGTTATCATCTCTTTAAGAATTTCTGCAGAACCTAAAATTCCAACAAAAGGAGTTCTTAATTCGTGACTCATATTTGCAAAAAAGTTTGTTTTAATTCTGTTCATTTCTTCAGCTTTTTCTTTTGCTTCAATCAAATCATTAATCATTTTTTTTCTTTCTGTAATATCATCACTAATTTGAATATAATGTATAATATTTCCACTTTCATCAAAAATTGGTGAAATTGTAGCATAATCCCAAAAGAACTCACCGTTTTTCTTTTTATTAAGAAACTCCCCATGCCAACTATTTCCTGAACTTATTTTATTCCACATTTGCCTGTATTCTTCTTTAGATTTATTTCCAGATTTTAAAATACGTGGGTTTTTACCTAAGACTTCTTCTTTTTCATAACCTGTAATTTTTGTGAATGCGGGATTTACATATTCAATGTTTGCATTTATATCTGTAATGACAACATAACTTGAACTCTGTTCTATGCCTGTATAAAATTTTTGTAAGTCAATTTCAGTTTTTTTCCAATTTGAAATATCGGTGAACATTCCTAAAGAGCCTTTATAATTACCATTTTCATCAAATAATGGAGATGCTGAAACTAAAAACCAAATTAACGAATTATCTTTTTTCTTTAATTGGAATTCATAAATATCTGATTTACCAATTCTTCTTTCTGATACTTTTTCAAAAAATATTTTTTTAAATTTTTCCGGTACAAGATTTACAAAGGGCTTATCAATTAATTCATTTATCTCATAACCCAATAAACTTGCAAATTTTGGATTCACTAATTTTATAATCATCTCTTTATCTGAAAGACAAATTCCTTCGTTTGCAGTATTAAAAATCATCTGAATATGTTTTTCTTTTTCTTCAATTTCTTTTTCTACTTTTTTTGCTTCAGTAATATCTTTTGATAAAACCAACAAACCTTCAGGAACCGGGTGTACTCGAACATGAAAATATCTGGAAATATTATTTAAGCAATGATGATATTCTTCTTCATAAAAAGTTCTTTCTTTCATTGCTTTTTCTAATTTATAAAAATCACCTTGTTCAATAACTTCCGGATGAACTTCATAATATTTTTTACCAATAATTTCTTCTTTCGGTTTACCTATGTAACCAACAGCTACTTTGTTTACAAATAAATAAGTCCAATCATGAGAAATTATCTGACAACCTTCCTGCATATTTTCAAAAGTTGAATGAAATCGTTGTTCAGATTTTATTAATTCAATTTCATATTTCTTTTGTTCTGATATATCTCTTACAAAAACAGTTAACCCAATAATTTCATTATCTGAATAAATTGGATTCCAATTAAATTCATAATAAATACCAAGATTAATTTGTTCCTGAATTTCATAAATCGATTCACCACTTAAAACTCTATCCATACTTTCTTTAGCTTTTTCTCTCAGTTCCGGAATCGTCATTAATTCTAAAATATTCATACCAATTTCAATATCAGTATTCCAAACTTTTTTCATTTCATATTTATGTTTTTCATTAAATGATGTATAACAGTAATTCCTATCCAAAGAAAAAATAATAATGTCTTTCGGACTGTTAATAATAGAATTTAATGTTGCATATTGTTTTTCTAATTTTTGTTTTGCTAAAACTTGTTCCGTAATATCTTCAACTACACCATCATAATATTTAATGTTTCCATAAGCATCTCTAATTGCTTTTGCACTTTCACGCACATAAAGAATTGAACCATCTTTTCTTGTCCATGCAGATTCCAATCCTACCAATTCATTTTCTTTTTCAATTTTTTCTTTAAATAAACTGCGTGGGTAGCTAGGTTCAAATCCTTCTCTTTCTAAATTTCTATTGGCTAATTCTTCAAAACTTTCATAACCAATCATTTTTAATAATGTAGGATTTGCTAATAAAATTTTTCCCTCAGGTGTAGTTCTGTATAATCCAACTAAAGTATTTTCAAAAACATTTTTATACTTTTCTTCAGCTTCAATTTTTAATAGTTGTGTTTTTCTTTTTTCAATAGCTTGTTTTACAGCAGAATTTAACCTTTCGGGACGATTTTTAATTATATAATCATCAGCTCCACTTTTAATACATTTTACTGCTGTTTCTTCGTTGATAGAACCTGTTACAATAATAAAAGGAATAAATGGAAAAACTTTTTCTTTATAAAGAAGTGCTTCCATACCATTGAATGAAGGCATTGTATAATCTGAAATAATTATATCCGGAGCAAAAGTTGCCAGTTCATATATGTACTCATCTTTTTTATCGGTTGTTATGTGGATTACATCGAATTCTTTATTTAATTCATGTAATAAAATATTAATATCATCCTGGTTGTCTTCAAGTATTAATACTTTAATTGTTGGCTTCATTTAATTTCTCACTTGCTTTAATATGATTTAATCTTTTAGGTAAAGTAAAGAAAAAAGTTGCACCTTCACCTTTTTTACTTTCAACCCAAATTTTGCCTTTATGTGCTTCAATTATTCTCTTAGAAATATAAAGACCTAAACCAGTGCTTTTTTCTCCCTGCGTGCTTTTAGTGCTTGTAGTTTTAAATGGTTGAAATAACAATTGAATTTCAAATTGTTCAATGCCCTGACCATTATCTTTAACTGCAATAATTATATTTTGTTCATCTTCATTTATATAAATATTTATTTCTGAATCAGGATAAGAAAATTTAATTGCATTTGTTAAAAGATTGGTAACAACCTGATTAATTTTTTCTTTATCTATTTCAATTTCTTTTGTGGAGATATTAAAACTAATATTAACTCTAATATTTTTTTTTATTGCAATGTTTTTAGTAAATGAAATGGTTTTGAAAAAAAATTTTTCTATATCAACTTTTTCCATTCTAAGATTTACATTACCATATTCTAAATTGGATACATCTAACAAGTCATTAACTAAATTATGCATGAAAGAAGCCATATAGTAAATATTGTCAAGCATTTCAATTTGATCTTTGTTCAATGAACTTTCGTAATCCATTTTAAATAATTCAACATACATCATTATATTGTGCAAAGGGTTTCTTAAATCGTGAGCAGCCATTCCAATAAATCTGTTTTTGTATTCGTTTAATACTTTAAGTTCATTATTTGCTTTTGTTAATTCCCTTTGCATATCAACTAGTTCATTGTTCAATATGCTTAACTTATCAAATAGATATGAATCAATTCTATTTTTCTGATTATCAATAAAATATTTTTCTTTTTCTAAACCTCTTATTTGATTTATTTGTTCATTACCAAAAATCATCATTTCCTTTAAATATTTTGAAAAGTCAACTTTTTGTTCTGATGCAATTATTAATATTTCTTCATTGTAAACAACACCAGAAAAGAAAATTGTAATTTCATTAATAGCAGGATTAAGGGGAAGTTCCCAACTAAACGCAACAGAATTTCTTTTAATTTCAACAAAAAAATCCAAAGCTCTTCGAATATAGTTCGAATCAAATAAATCAACAAATAGTTGATTTTTATGTTCATTAATTTCTTTTGATATGTTATTGAATAAAATTTCGGTAATATATCCATCGAAATTGCATTTTAAAGAAATTCCCTTCGTTACATTATTCATTTATCACCATTAATTAACAAATTCATTTGCTAACTGAAGAGCATTTTCAGCATTTGGTGCAAAACCATCTGCACCAACTTTTTTCCATAAATTCTCTGAAATCAAAAATGGATAACCACCAACAATTATTTTAAGGTTATTCAATGAATTATCAGATTTTATTTTTTCAATAATAAAAGATGTTGATGAAAGATTGAAAGTCATTGTAGTTGAAATTGCAACTAAATCGGGTTTAATTTTATTTATACTTGAAATCAAACTATTAATGGGGGTATTTGCTCCTAAGAAGTATGAATTCCATCCATCCATTTCAAAAAAATCAGCAATCATTCTTGCGCCAATTTCATGTAATTCACCTTGAGCACATGTTACTAATATTTTTCTTTTTTTGTTTAATCCCGAAAATAAAAATGGATATAATTGAGAAATAATAAGTTGTGTTGCAGCAGTGATATAATGTTCTTGTGCAACTGAAATTTTATTTAACTGCCAAAGTCTTCCGGTCTCTTTTTGTGTTACCTGAAAAACATTTAAATACAATTCTTTTAATGTAATACCACTATAATAAGCTTTTAGAATTAAATCTAAAGCTTCTGTTTTATTTGCATCAAGCAATAAATTTAAATATTTCTCTGCTAAATCTTTATAAGGATTATCATCATTAATAAATGAAGGAACATCAACTTTGTAATCTTTAAAAAATTGAATCGCATTATTCCAAAATTGTTCTATTTTAGAAAAATAATTTCCATCTATTCTTTCTCTTAAATTTTCTTTTACAAGTAAAAAATTTTGGATTAAATCTTCTTCAGGTACGGGCAAGTTATCGAAAAATTGTTTTAACCAAGCCAGATATTGATTAAACAATTCCTGTTCATCTAATAGAATTGCTTCTGCTAAAAAAGTTAAATGATAACTTGTATCATTCAGATAATTTTCAATATGAAATTGATTGTATCTCTCTTTTAATTTAGGATTTAATTCAAAGTGTTTTTCAAGTACAACTTGTGGAAGTGTTGATTTTAGATCTTTTATTTGTTTAGATATATTTTTTAATTGAGTTTCCATATTATATTCTTAAATTTAAATAGTTTTGTTTATAAATAACCAATAAATACCAAGCTCATTAATTGAATGCATAAATTTTTCATAATCAATTGGTTTTACAATATAGCTATTAGTTCCATACTTATAACTTTTAATTCTGTCTGATTCGTCATCAGAAGATGTTAAAATAACAACAGGAATTACTTTTAATTCTTCATCAGATTTTAATGCTTTTAAAATTTCCAAACCATTCTTTTTAGGTAATATTAAATCAAGAATTATAACTTTAGGTAAGTTTTCAATTAATTTTTTTTTGTTATTAAATAAATATTTTAATGCTTCCTCTCCATCTTGAATGATTTTTATATTCGCAACAAAGTTATTTTTTTTAAAAGCTCTCAATGTTAAATTTATATCATCAATATTATCTTCTATATAAAGTATATCAGTTTTCTCATTCATAGTACACCCACATTTAATTTGTATTCAACTTAACAAAATTTTTCAAAGATTTAAATATCTTTTTTTAATAAATTGCTAATAGCTTTGATAAGAGAAACAAATAATTAACTATTAATGGTTTTTATGAATATTAATGAAATTTTTAATACAGACATTGACATCAAAAAATTAGCAAAAAGACTTAATAATATCAGAGAAGATGAAAAAGCAAGAATTGCAAGACAAATTCATGATGAGTTGGGACAAATTTTAACAACATTGAAAATGGATTTATCATATTTAGCCGAAGAAATTCAATTTACGCATAAAGAAATTTTTGAAAGACTTATAAGAATTATTGGATTAACAGATGACGCAATTAATTCTGCAAGGCAAATTTCAAGTGAGTTGAGAGTTCCGCTTTTGGATCATCTTGGATTAATTGATGCAATTGATTGGCAAATAAAAGAATTTCAAAAAAGAAATAATATCACTTGTAATATTAATATTTCAAAAAATCTAAATATTGATAAAGAAAAATCAATTGCAATATTCAGAATAATTCAG